>CAZRPD010000080.1:0-21562 GCA_964601775.1 uncultured Caulobacter sp.
AAAGGCCACGCCTGCGGGGGTGAGCGTGGCGGGACGCCGGCGGCCGTCCAGATCGCCCGAGCCGCGCTCGATCAGTCCGGCCTTCTGCAGGTCGGCCAGGGTGCGGCTGGCGGCCTGTTTCGACAGGCTGGTCAGCTTGGAAAGATCCTGCACGCCCAGGCCCGGCCGGCGGCGCAGCAGGAACGCCGCGCGCCAGTGCGAGCGGCCCAGGCCCAGGGTCTCGGCCTCCAGCGCCGCGTCGACCGTGGCCCACAGCGAGGCCTCGGCCAGCAGGATCAATTCCAGCCCGCCGTCCAGCTCCTCCTCGCGGAGGATCAGACGGGGGTCGTCCGAACCGGGCTGAAACGGGGCGATCATCGCGCGGAGTCCATTTTATTTGACGCGTTCGCCCTCGGGGCGTCTAAGGGCCGGGTTCTCAATAAGGAGGTCTCGGGCCGATGTCTCTGGTTCCCTTCGACGATCGTGATGGTTGGATCTGGCTGGACGGCCAGCTCGTTCCCTGGCGCGAGGCGAAGGTCCACGTATTGACCCACGGCCTGCACTACGCGTCGTCGGTGTTCGAGGGCGAGCGCATGTACGGCGGCGAGATCTTCAAGCTCACCGAGCACACCGAGCGCCTGTTCAAGTCGGCTGAGATCCTCGATTTCAAGATCCCCTATACGGTGGCCGAGATCGACGAGGCCTGCAAGGCGACCGCGGCCAAGAACGGCCTCACAGATTGCTACGTTCGTCCGATCGCCTGGCGCGGCAGCGAGATGATCGGCGTTTCGGCGCAGCAGACCAAGATCCACGTGGCCATCGCCGTGTGGGAATGGCCCAGCTATTTCGATCCGGCGACCAAGGCCAAGGGCATCCGCCTGACCTGGGCCAAGTACCAGCGTCCGGATCCGAAGACCGCCCCGGTCGCCGCCAAGGCCGCCGGCCTCTACATGATCTGCACCATCTCCAAGCACGCCGCCGAACAGGAAGGCTATGCCGACGCGATGATGCTGGACTATCGCGGCTATGTCGCCGAGGCGACTGGCGCCAACGTGTTCTTCGTCAAGGACGGCGTGCTGCACACGCCCAAGCCCGACTGCTTCCTGGACGGCATCACCCGCCGCACGGTGATCGGCCTGGCCAAGGACAAGGGCATCGAGGTCGTCGAGCGCCACATCCAGAAGGAAGAGCTGGCCGGCTTCACCGAGTGCTTCATCGTCGGCACCGCCGCCGAGGTGACCCCGGTCTCGGAAATCGGCGAGTTCAAGTTCACGCCGGCCAAGCTGTCGCTGGACCTGATGGACACCTATGCGGCGCTGGTGCGCAACGAAGCGCTGCAGCCAGCCTAGTTCCAGCTCGCGGACGCAAGACCTATAGCGGGCGATCCGGCCATGGCGGCCAGGTCGTCCGCGCCCACGCGGCAGCTCCAGCCGTGCCGGGCGTCGCGGGCGCAATCGACGCGCTTGGAGAAGGCCGCCGCCATCAGGCGCTTGCGGTCCAGGGCCTCGGTTCCGGCTAGGCGCACGCGGACCCACTGCTCGGGACGCGGACCCAGGGCCACGCAGATCACGCCATCGGACGGAACGTCCAAGACGGGCCCCGCCACCGCATCGCGGGTCGACGCCATGCAGGCCGTCGCGCCATGCGCCGCGATCAGCGCCGCCAGCGTCGTGGCCAAAGCAATGGTCTTGTGGCGAACCCCGGTCATGGATCAGATCCTGCTGCCCCAATCGACAAACGTCGGTAGAGCGACCGGTGTTCCGCAACGTGAGCTGACGGATTCGTGAGTTGGTCTTGATCGCCTCGCCGACGCAGGGTCCGCGCATTGCAGGAGCCGACCATGACTGAACGTACTTTCCGCCAGGGCGACATGCTTCTTCGCACCGGCGTCGACCTGCCTCACCTGGGCGTCTTTTCGGGCCAGGTCTACGAGGTGGAGGACTTCCACCACCACGCCGACGGCCTTTTCGTGAAGGGCATCCCCGAAGGCCTGGATCCGGCCAGCTTCGCGCCGCTGGCGGAGAACCCGTAATCATAGAACGTCATCCCGCGCACAAGGCGCGGGATGACGATGGTTTATCGCCTACTTCCCCGCCGCCTTCAGCGCTGCCGCCACTTCGGCCCGGGCCATGTCCATGTCGCGGCGGAAGGCTTCCGAGACGTGTTCGGCGGCGTAGATCACCGCGCCGGCCTGCAGGCCCGCCTCGGTGGCGCTGACGGTGTGGCTGCCGCAGATCCAACGACTTTCCGCATACTGACGACCGCGCGCATAGAGCGCGCTCGCCCGCGACGGCGCCAACTCGGCCAGAATCATCGCCACGTGCTCGCCGTGCGCCGAGTGGCCCGACGGATAGTCGGGATTGGCGGTCAGGTCGGGGCGCTTGGTCTCGCAGACCGGGGCCGAATCCTTGCCCACATAAGGACGCTGCGTGCCCCAGTGGGTCTTGGCCACGCCGACCACCGAGCGGTCGGCGCCCGAGCGCTCTAGCAGGGCCGTCAGGATCGGGGCTTGCTCCGGCGTCAACGCCACGCCCAGGGCCTCTTCATAGTGATGATAGAACGAGCCGTTGACGTCGTCGGTGGCCAGGGCCCAGCGCGGGCTGTCCTTCAGGCCGCGCGACTGGTCGAAGATCGCCGCGTCGGCCAGGGCGCGGGGCGAGCCCGGCTGTGGCGGCGCAGCGAGCACCTTGGTCAGGTCCGGACGCGCGGTGGGGGCGAGGTAGCCGCGCACCGGCGCGTCGGACGCCATCTCGATCGGCAGGCCGTCGCAGGCCTTGGCCGCGCGGACGGGATTGCAGGTCGCCGCCTCGCCGCCGGTCAGGCGCACGGTGTAGTTCCCGGGCAGGCGCGGATCGGCCCACATGTAGTCGGTCGACACGTACTGGGCGCCGCTGGTCAGGGCGGCGCTGCGCTGGGTGACGTCGTTCTTGCGCGCGGCCCAGGTGTCGGCGTCGGCGCGGGTGCGGACCATGAAGCCGGCCTTCACGGCGGCGGCGATGCGGGCCTTCTGGGCGACGGGATCGTTCAGGGTCAGATAGGCCGCGGCCGGGGAGGCCTCGTCGGTGTTGACGAACATCGCCCGGCCTTCCAGCGAAGCGCGCTTGCCGCGATAGATCGCGACCTTGGCGGAGCTTTCGTCGAGGGCGAAGAACACCTTGCCGCGCGCCGCGCCCAGCTTCGGCCAACCATGGGCCAGCACCCCCTCGCGCAGGGTCTTGGCCTTGCCACGCACCAGGTCGGGGTCGATCAGCTTGTCGGGGCCAAACACCGAGCGGATCTCGACGTCCAGGGCGTCGAAGGCGGCTTCGTCGAAATTGGGCGGGACCACGCCGCCGGGGAAGGACGCGCCCTCCTTGGCGTTCAGCATGATCAGCAGCGGCACGTGGTCGGGATGGGCGTTCGACCAGGCCTTGATCTGGGTCAGGCAGGCCACGAAGGTCACGCACGACGACCGGAAGTCGACGTCGGGCATGTGCAGGGTCTTGAAGCCCGGCTTGGCCAGGGCCTCGGCCGTGGCCGGCGACAGCACCGTTCCCTTGCCCAGGGCGGTGGCCGGCTTGGCGTAGAGGCCGCCCTTGGGATCGTGGACGACGTCGATCTCCAGCTGGCGCGCGCCGGCGTCCAGCTGCTCGGTCAGGGGGCGGTGGCCGTAGTCGATGCCTAAGGCCCGCTCGCCGCCGGCGGCGACCAGAGCGGCCATTTCCTCGGGCGGAATGGCCAGCTTGTAGGAATTATGCGTTCCGACCGCCAGGATGTCGGTCATCGCCAGGGCGTCCATGCGCTGGCGCAGGCAGGGCGCGCTCTCATCCCCGGCGGGGCAGGTCGAGGCGACGGCGAGGGCGGCGAGCAGTTCGAGCATGAGCGTCTCCTGGGTAGGAGACGCTGCTAGCTCTGCTGTGTGAAGGTTTGACGTCAGCCGGTGTTACGCGGCCACCGCCTCTTCCGCCGGCAGACGGATCAGGTAATCGAAGGCCGACAGCGAGGCCTTGGAGCCTTCGCCCATGGCGATGATGATCTGCTTGTATGGCGTGGTGGTCGCATCGCCAGCGCCGAAGACGCCGGGGATCGAGGTCTCGCCGCGATAGTCGACTTCGATCTCGCCGCGGTTGCTGAGCGCCACGCCGCTATCCTTCAGCCACTCGGTGTTGGGCACCAGGCCGATCTGCACGAACACGCCTTCCAGGTCGACGCGATGGGTCGCGTCGCTGTTGCGGTCCTTGTAGCTCAGGCCCGACACCTTGGCGCCGTCGCCGTGGATCTCGGTAGTCATGGCCGAGGTGACGATCTTGACGTTCGGCAGGCTGGCCAGCTTGCGCTGCAGGACGGCGTCGGCGCGCAGCTGGCTGTCGAACTCGATCAAGGTCACGTGCGCCACGATGCCGGCCAGGTCGATGGCCGCCTCGACGCCGCTGTTGCCGCCGCCGATCACCGCCACGCGCTTGCCCTTGAACAGCGGGCCGTCGCAGTGCGGGCAATAGGCCACGCCCTTGTTCTTGTACTCGGCCTCGCCGGGCACATTGACGTTCCGCCAGCGGGCGCCGGTCGACAGGATGACGGTGCGAGCCTTCAGCGACGCGCCGTTCTCCAGCTTGACCTCATGCAGGCCGCCAACCGTCTTGGCCGGGACCAGACCGGTCGCCTTCTGCAGGTTCATCACGTCGACTTCGTATTCCTTGACGTGCTGCTCCAGCGCCGTGGCCAGCTTCGGACCCTCGGTATGCGTGACCGAGATGAAGTTCTCGATGGCCATGGTGTCCAGCACCTGGCCGCCGAAGCGCTCGGCCGCGACGCCCGTGCGGATGCCCTTGCGGGCGGCGTAGATCGCAGCTGCGGCGCCAGCGGGGCCGCCGCCGATCACCAGAACGTCGAAGGCGTCCTTGGTCTTGATCTTCTCGGCCATGCGGTCGGCGGCGCCGGTGTCCAGCTTGGCCAGGATCTGCTCGACCTCCATGCGGCCTTGGCCGAAGGGTTGGCCGTTCAGCAGGATGGTCGGCACGGCCATCACCTGGCGGGCCTCGACCTCGTCCTTGAACAGCGCGCCGTCGATGGCGACGTGGCTGATGCGCGGGTTCAGGGCGCTCATGGTGTTCAGCGCCTGCACGACGTCGGGGCAGTTCTGGCAGGACTGCGAGAAATAGGTCTCGAAGCGGTAGTCGCCCTCCAGGCCCTGGATGCGCTCGATGACCTCGGCGTCCAGGCGCGGCGGGTGGCCGCCGACGTGCAGCAGGGCCAGCACCAGCGAGGTGAACTCATGGCCCAACGGCAGGCCGGCGAAGCGCACCGACGCATCCTTGGAGGCGCGCTCGATCGTGAACGACGGCTTGCGCGCGTCGGTCCCGGCGAAGTTGACGCTGACCTTGTCCGAGGTCGAGACGATGTCTTCCAGCAGGGCCTTCATCTCGGTCGAACCCTTGCTGTCGTCCAGCGAGGCGACGAGTTCGATCGGTTGGCGCAGGTTCTGCAGATACTGGGTCAGCTGGGTCTTCAGGCCGGCGTCCAACATGGGGGCTCCAATAGGCGTGAGAGGGCGAACGCCGGCGAGGCCGGGCGTGGCTGGCATTGGGAATTTCAACGGAGGTGCGCCGCCGCCCGTTCCGCGCCCGGACGATCGTCCAGGGGCGGGCGGCGGCGCGGGTACGCTAGTCTTTAGATCTTGCCGACGAGGTCGAGCGACGGGGCCAGGGTCTTTTCACCCTCTTCCCACTTGGCCGGGCAGACTTCGCCCGGGTGCGAGGCCACGTACTGGGCGGCCTTGACCTTGCGCAGCAGCTCGGCGGCGTTGCGGCCGATGCCTTCGGCGGTCACTTCGGTGAACTGGATGACGCCTTGCGGGTCGACCAGGAAGGTGCCGCGGTCGGCCAGGCCGACGCCCGGACGCATGATCTCGAAGTTGTTGGTCACCTGACCCGACGGGTCGCCCAGCATCGTGTACTTGATCTTGCCAATGGCCGGCGACGAGTCATGCCAGGCCTTGTGCGAGAAGTGGGTGTCGGTCGAGACCGAGTACACTTCGACGCCCAGCTTCTGGAACGTGTCGTAGTTGTCGGCCAGGTCTTCCAGCTCGGTCGGGCAGACGAAGGTGAAGTCGGCGGGGTAGAAGAAGAAGATGCCCCACTTGCCCTTCACGTCGCTCTCGGTGACCGTGATGAACTTGCCGTCCTTGAAGGCTTCGGCGGTAAAGGGTTTGATCTCGGTGTTGACCAGCGACATGGAGCGCTCCGTTTGGAAAGGATGCGCCCTTCTAAGGGGCGGTGGTCAATCGAGCAAATTGATAAATCTTCTGGACGGAATAGATTGAAGCTATAGTGCCGGCGCCGGATGAAATCGCCTCCTCCCCCCGACGGGAGGAAGAGGCGGCTTCGATCAGAAGCGATAGCTGGCGGTCAGGCGCACGCTGTGGATCTTCATGTCGTCCTCGGTGCGGCGCAGGTCCGTGCCGGCGGCGTTGGTGAGGATGAAGGGGTTGGTCGCCGGCGCGGGACCCTGGACGCGGACCGTGTAGCCGTCGTCGTCGAGGCGGGTCTGCAGATATTCCAGGCCCAGTCGCACCTTGCCGTCCAGCTGCCGCTCGAGGCCCAGGCCAAACTGGGTCCCGTTGGCGTTGTCGCTGTCGCGACGCACGAAGGTGTTGGCGGCGTTGCTGGTGGTGAAGGCGTGCTTGATCTGGCCGCGCGCGACGCCGCCGGTGACGTAGCCCAGATAGGGGCCCATGGCGTAGCCGGCGCGCAGACGCACCGCGCCCATGGCCTTCAGCTTGCGGTCCAGGGTGTAGAAGGCCGGCGTGGTCGAGAAGGCGCTGACGCGGTCCTGGATCCTGACGCGTTCCACTTCCGCGACGGCCCCGACCACGAAGGCGCCGAACTGCAGGTCGTAGCCGGCGCGCACGCCCAGCTCCCAGTTCTCGTCGTCATCGCCGACGCAGCCGTTGGTGGGAAGCGAGGTCCGGGCCGCGCCGTCGCAGAAGCCGGGCGAGAAGGCGTTGGCGCCGGTCGCGGTGTTGACGGTGTCGTTGAACTGGCCGTCCAGGTTCTTGTCGAACTTGAACTGCTCGCCCTTGGTGGCGTCGGTCTTGGCGTAGCCGAACACCGCGCCGACATAGGGGCCGCTCCAGTCGGTGGTCTGGGCCTGGGCCACGCCGCCGAGCGCGCCGGCCAAGAGGCTGCCGACCAGAAGTCCGGCCTTGAGTGCATGAGTCATGAGAGTGCTGTCCCTGTAGGCCCCGACTCTTGAGGTCCGCGATCGGCCGGGTTCGGACGACGGCGCCATGGTCAGGATTGTCGGAGGAACAGCGCATTTCCGGCTGCCGTTCCCGCGAGGAGGGGAACGGCAGCGCCTGGACATCAAACAAGATGAAGTCGACGGCGAGTAGCAACAAATGGGGCGCCGTCGGTAGAGCGGCTACGGATTGGGAATGGTGAACATCCGGTCGTAGTCGCGCCAGTGGGCGTTCATGGTTTTGATCTTCTGGCGCAGGTTTTCGCGGACGTTAGGACCCAGGCGCAGGGCGTATTCCTCGGTGGTGGTCGGCGCCGCCTCCAGGATCTTGCCGTCCGTGCTGGCCAGCAGTTTTTCCATGGCCACGGCGGTGTCGATCTCGCTGCGGGCCAGGTTCATCAGGTCGGCGCGGGCCCAGTCGGCCTGGACGCCCAGGACGGGGTTCTCTTCGGGCTTGGCGCCGATGGCGGTCACCCGGTCCAGCTGGGCCTGGTACTCGACCATGTTGTCGGCCGAACGCAGCAGATAGATCAGGGCCTGGGTGCGCTTGGCGGTCAGGTCCCACTCGGCGCGCGAGGCCGCGTCCGGGCGGCTGGCGGCGATGCCGTCGAAGATCGCCTTGGCTTTCTCGGCCTGGGGCATGGCGACGTCGATGGTCTGCTGGAACAGCAGGCGCGCGCCCCAGCCCTCGTACATGCGCATGGCCTGGATGTCGGCCAGGTTGGTCGCCTGGCTCTCGCCGCGCGCCTGGAACAGATAGGGCTTCCAGGCCACCGTCTCGGCCTCGGTCAGTTCGGCCGGATAGGGCACCATCGGCCGTTCCAGCCAGCGGTTCAGCACATGGCCGAACTCCAGCATGCCGCCGAAGTCGAGCGGCTGCATCAGCAGGGCCACCTGGTCCAGGGCTTCCCAGGCTTCCAGCAGGTTTCCGGCCTGGGCCTCGCCCACCTCGCCGACCGCGAAGCGGTGCAGGGCGGCCAGGCGTTTCAGGCGATCGTCCATCGGCTGGTCCTTGGTCGACCTGGCCAGGCGATAGTTGAAGGCGGCCGCCTCGGGCGAGCCCAGGTCGAAGCCCTTGCGCGGGCTGGCGCTGGGCTTGACCGGCGCGAAGCTGGGCACCACCAGGCCGGCGATGGGGCTGAAGGGACCATCGCCCGGCCGCTGCACGCCGGTGTCGAAGCGCTTGCCGTCTGGGCCTTCCTTGTCGTTGACCGCCAGGCCGGGCGGCAGCTGACGAACGATATTGGCCTCGGTGTCCGGACCGAAGGTCGGGATCATCCAGCGGCGCGGCTCGATCTGGTTGATGTTGATCCGCACCGCCTTGCCCTTGGCGGCGGCGGCCTGCTGGATGTTGGTCATGAAGCTGACGACGCGATCGGCCAGCGGCTTCTTGAAGCCATCCGAATTGCCGTTGGCGCCGGGATAGAGGCCGGGGTTCCACGCGAAGCCCGAGCCGGCGTCGGTCGTCACCCAGATGAAGGTGTCGATCTGCGGGCACAGGTCCAGCAGTTTGCCGGTCGCCTCGCGGTACATGGCCAGCACGTCGGGATGGTCGACGTTCGGCGCGAAATAGATCTTCCGCGAGCGGGTGATCTGGTCGATGCGCGGACCGCGATACTCCGGATGGGCGACGAAGAAGTCCTCGGGCAGGACGGTCGGCTCGTTGGCGGTCCAAGTGGCGGTCAGGCCATTGCCGGCGATCGCCTGGCAGCGCGCGCCGATCAGCTTCTGCAGCCGGCGGGCGTAGTTCATGTCCATGTAGGGCGCCAGCGCCGCCGGCGGGAACACCTTGAACAGGGCGATATGGTGGGTGAACCAGCCGGGATAGGGGTCGTCGCGGTCCATCTCGAACCGGGCGATCGGCAGGCCCTTGGTGATGTTCATCTGGGTCGCGCCCAGCTCGCGCAGCTGGCCGACTTCCTGGGTGAAGCGCTCGGTGTCCTGGCGATCAAAGCTGGCGTCCGCGGCGGCGTTCCTGGCCGCGTCGCGCATGTTGAGCGGCGCTGGCGGGGCCTCGGCGAGCGCGGCGGCGGGGCCTGACAAGACGGCGAGCGCCGCCAGCAGGCGCACTGAATTCCTGATCATCCATAACCTCCCAAGCCGGCGCTTAAGCGCTCATGTCGGGACGGTACAGAGTGGTCAGGCCAATTTCAATCAGATAATGAAATAGAATTCCACAATATGAGATGTGTGGTTCGACCTATTTCGGTGGGACGATGCGCGGCAAGGCGTCCAGCAGCATGGCCGGAATGTAGGAGGCGTGGTTGGCGCCCGGAAACACGCGATCGGTGACGGCGAAGCCGCCTCCGGGTCGCCCCAGCCAGCCCTCCAGCGCCAGAACGCTGGGCGCCACGCCGGCGATGTCGTTCTCGCCGCGCGCTAGCAGGATCGACTGACCGCGACCGGCGAGGCGGCCGAGGGCTTGAGCCAGCTCGGGATCGTCCGGCAGGTTGGGACTGGCGATCAGGAAGCCGGCGAAGGCGTCGGGCTGATGGGCCAGCACATTGGCGGCGAAGGCGCCGGCATACGAATGGCCGAACAGATAGGTGCGGGCCGGATCGACCGGGAAATTGGCTTCGATATAGGGGCGCAGGTCGTCCTTGAGGAAGGCTTCCAGCGCCGCGCCGCCGCCGCCGACCATGGTCCCGCGCCGGTTGACCGGCGTGTGCAGGACGTCGCCGTTCCGCAGGCGATAATCCTTGGGCTGATGACCGATCGAGACGACGATCATCGGCGCCGTTGCGCCGCTCGCGGCCAGGAAGCCGGCGATGGGGCCAACGACGCCCAGCCCGCCGTCCAGGGCGTACAGCACCGGAACCCTGGCGCCGGGCGGCAGGGCCGGCGGGGTCATCACCTGCACCAGGAACTCACGGTCCAGCTGGGGACAGCGCACCAGCAGCGCCTGGGTCAAATCCTGGACAGTGGAGGGGCGCGACAGGATCTGGAGGTCACCGGCCGCGGCCGCGCCGGGCAGAGCGGCGACCACGGCGCTGGCCGTCAATTGCAGCAGGTGGCGACGGTGCATGGCGGGGCCTGGCTATAGGGTCAGGCCTCAAGAACTACATGTGTAATAAATTAGGTCAAGCCGGGGTCAGCCGGCTTCCTTGAGGTCCACGTCGATGCCCTGCTCGCGCACCTTGCGGTACAGGGTCGAGCGGCCGATGCCCAGGCGACGAGCCACCTCGCTCATGTGGCCGGCATAGACGTCGATGGCGTGCTGGATCAGGTCTTTCTCGATCTCTTCCAGCGTCCGCAGATGGCCGCGGTCGTCGAGGATGCGCACGGGGGCCTCGGCCACGCTCGGGGCGGCCATGGCGGCGTGAGCGGCCTGCAGCAGGGCGGCCGGCGGCGGAGTAGGCGGGGTCGAGACCGCCTCGATCGGCGCGGCCAGGCCCGAGATGGCCGGGAAGTCGTAGGGCTGCAGGTACGGAGCGTCGGCCAGCACGATGGCGCGATAGACCGTATTTTCCAGCTGGCGGACATTGCCCGGCCAGTCGAAGCTGGTCAGCAGCTGCAGGGTCTCGGGCGAGGCGCCGATGACGCGCTTGCCTTCTTCCACGTTGAAGCGGCGGATGAACGCCTCGACCAGGGCCGGCACGTCCTGGCGACGCTGGCGCAGGGACGGGGCTTCGACCGGGAAGACGTTCAGGCGGTAATAGAGGTCCTCGCGGAACACGCCGCCGGCGACGGCCTGCTGCAGGTCGCGATTGGTGGCCGAGACGATGCGGACATCGACCTTGACCGAGCGCTTGGCGCCGATCGGGTCGATCTCGCCCTCTTGCAGGGCGCGCAGCAGCTTGACCTGAACGTCCAGCGGCAGTTCGCCGACCTCGTCGAGGAACAGGGTGCCGCCGTCGGCTTCCTTGAACTTGCCCAGATGCTTGTCGCTGGCGCCCGTGAACGAGCCCTTCTCGTGGCCGAACAGGATCGACTCGACGAGGTTCTCGGGAATGGCGCCGCAGTTGACGGCCACGAACGGCTTGCCGGCGCGGTCGGACGAGCCGTGCACGGCGCGGGCGATCAGCTCCTTGCCGACGCCGCTTTCGCCGGTGATCAGCACGGGGATGGCGCTCTTGGCCGCCCGCTCGCCGATGCGCTTGACGAGAGTCATGGCGGGCGAATCGCCGATCAGGTCGGCGAAGGTGGTCTTGCCGCCGGCCCGCTTGGTCAGGCGCTCGACCTCGCCCTTCAGGTCGCCCATCGACAGGACGTTGCGGATCGAGACGGTGATGCGTTCCGGGCTGGCCGGCTTGATGAAGAAGTCGCTGGCTCCGGCCTGCATGGCCTTGACCACGGTGTCGACGCCGCCGCTGGCGGTCAGCACGATCACCGGCTGAGTAAAGCCGCGGGCGCGCATTTCCTTCAGGGTGTCGTGACCGTTCAGGCCGGGCATGACCAGGTCGAGCAGGATGACGTCGGCGACCGCGCCGGACGTCAGGTGCGCGATGGCCGCGTCACCGCCTTCGGCGTGGGCCACGGCGAAGCCGTCGCGCTCGAGCACCGCCTGGATCAGCCGACGTTGTGTCGGGTCGTCATCGACGACTAGGACCGTTTTGGTCATAGGGCACATCCACCAGAACCGGCCTTGCTCGACATGGAGCAGGCTCTTGTTGGTTCAGAGTGATACAGGTGGTGGGTAAACATCGGCTTTCGCAGACGTGTCGCGAAGATTAAAGTTTATAGTTAACAGAGGGTTGGTGCTGGGTCGTCGATCCGACCACCGCGCAATCGCTTGTCCTCGCCAAAGCGGCGGCGAGCAGTGGTGGGGGAGCGGTTTACGCGTCTCGCGCATTGCGTTGCGATGACCCAACCCCCTATCTGCTGAGCCATGAACGCGCCCTTCAAGCCTGACACCCCGCCGCAATGGAACCTGGCCGACCTGTATGTCGGTCGCGACGATCCCAGGATCGAGACCGATCTGGCCGCCGCTAAGGCCGCCAATGACGAGCTGGCCTCGCTGGAGGGCATGTTCCTGGAGGCCCGCAAGGAGCCGCAGCGCCTGGGCGTGCTGCTGGATCGCGGGATCACGCTGTACGAGCAGGCGACCAACGGCCTGTGGGGCGTGGGCGCCTATGCGGGCCTGGCGGCGTCGGTGGCGCGCGACGATCCGGCCTGGGCCAAGTTCGAGGGCGACCTGCGGGCCCGCTCCTCGCAGATCGCCGCCGAGAGCCTCTATTTCACGCTGGAGCTGAACCAGCTGGAAGACAGCGAGATCGCGGCCGCGTTGAAGGCGCATCCCGAAGCCGCCCGCTGGTCGCCGTGGCTGCGCCGGGTGCGCCTGTCGCGGCCGCACGAGCTGTCGCCGGAGCTGGAGCGCTTCATCGTCGACAAGGCCCCGGCCGTCGCCAACTGGGTGCGGCTCTATGACGAGACCCTGGCCAAACTGACGGCGAAGGTCGGCGACGAGACCCTGACCCTGGCCGAGGCGCTGAATCGCCTGTCCGACCCCAGCACGACGCGCCGCAAGGCCGCCGCCGACGGCCTGGCCCAGGCGCTGGCCGACCGCAGTTCCACCCAGGCCCTGGTGCTGAACACCCTGGCCTTCGAGAAGCAGGTCGAGGACCGCTGGCGGCATTACGACCATCCGGCCCAGTCGCGTCACCTGGCCAACGAAGTCGACGCCGACGCCGTCGACGCGCTGGAACAGGCGGTGGTCGAGGCCTATCCGCGCCTGTCGCACCGCTACTACGCGCTGAAGGCCAGGATCATGGGCCTGGACGCGCTGGACTACTGGGACCGTAACGCGCCCCTGACCGCCGCCGCGCCGAAGTCCTACGCCTGGACCGAGGCGCGCGGCATGGTGCTGGAGAGCTTCCAGGACCTGGCGCCCAAGTTCGCCGATACCGCCCAGGTGTTCTTCGACCAGCCGTGGATTGACGCCGCGCCGCGGGCCGGCAAGCAGTCGGGCGCCTTCGCCCATCCGGTGACCGCCGACCGCCACCCGTTCGTGTTCATGAACTATATGGGCGAGCGGCGCGACGTGCTGACCCTGGCCCACGAGCTGGGCCACGCCGTGCACCAGACCCTGTGCCAGCCGCTGGGCACCCTGCTGGCCGACACGCCCCTGACCCTGGCCGAGACCGCCTCGATCTTCGGCGAAGGCCTGGTGTTCGACCGCCTGCTGGCCGAGGCCACGCCGGAAGATCGCAAGGGGCTTCTTGCCGGGAAGATCGAGGACGGCCTGAACACGGTGGTCCGCCAGATCGCCTTCCACCGCTTCGAGCGCCGCTTCCACGAGGCCCGCCAGGAAGGCGAGCTGTCCGCCGAACAGATCGGCGGCCTGTGGCTGGAGGTGATGGGCGAGAGCCTGGGTCCGGCCGTGCGGCTGAACGACGGTTACGAGCACTACTGGGCCTATGTCAGCCACTTCTGCCACGCGCCGTTCTATGTCTACGCCTATGCGTTCGGCGACCTGCTGGTGCGCGGCCTGATGGAGAAGCGCCGCGAGGACCCGGCCGCCTTCGCGCCGCTGTACGAGGACCTGCTGGCGGCCGGCGGCACCCGCACCTATGTCGAGGCCTTGAAGCCCTTCGGCCTGAACCCGAGGGACAAGGCGTTCTGGGCCGCCGGTTGTACGCAGCTGGAGCGCCTGGTGGACGAGTTCGAGGCGCTGGTTGGCTGACGATCGCAATGACCCGGAACGCGACCGGCTCTCCGGCCGGCTCTCCCGCTTCGCCAAGGTGGGGGCGGGGCTGTCGGGCGCGGCGGTGTCGTATGGCGCAAACCGCATCCGGGGCGGCGACGATACCGACGCGCGCAACGCCAAGGCGCTGAAGGCGGCGCTGGGCGGCCTGAAGGGACCGCTGATGAAGGCGGCCCAGATGTTCGCCACGGTGCCCGACCTCCTACCGCCCGAGTTCGCCAAGGAGCTGGGCGAGCTGCAGACCAATGCGCCGGCCATGGGCTGGCCGTTCGTGCGCCGACGGATGGCGGCCGAGCTGGGGCCGGACTGGCAGAGCAGGTTCGCCAGCTTCGAGCACGAGGCCGCCGCGGCCGCCTCGCTGGGCCAGGTCCACCGCGCCACGACCCACGACGGCCGCGCCCTGGCCGTGAAGCTGCAATATCCGGACATGCAGAGCGCGGTCGAAAGCGACCTTGGCCAGCTTCGCGCCCTGATCGGTCTCTTCAAGCGCATGGACGGCTCGATCGACCCGTCGGAGATGATCGTCGAGATCGGCGACCGCCTGCGCGAGGAGCTGGACTACGGCCGCGAGGCCCAGCTGATGCGGGTCTATGCGAACTTCTTCGCTGGCCGCGAGGACATCCGCACCCCGACGCCGGTTCCGGAGCTGTCCACGGGCCGGTTGCTGTCGATGACCTGGCTGGATGGGCAGGGGCTGTTGGCCTTCAAGGACGCGCCGCAGGACGTCCGCGACCGCATCGCCGCCCTGCTGTTCGAGGCCTGGTGGAGCCCGATGACCACATTGGGCGTCATCCACGGCGACCCGCACCTGGGCAACTACAGCTTCGCCGGCGAGGGCGCCGTGCACCTGAACCTGCTGGATTTCGGCTGCATCCGGGTCTTTCCGCCCAAGTTCGTGGCGGGCGTGGTGCGGCTCTATCGCGCCCTGTCCAGCGACGACCGCGACGGCCAGATCGAGGCCTATCGGACCTGGGGCTTCACTGGGCTGACCGACGAGCTGGTCGACGCCCTGAACGTCTGGGCTCGCTTCATCTACGGTCCGCTGCTGGACGACCGCGAGCGCACCGTGGCCGACGACGTCCCGCCCGGCGAGTACGGTCGCCGCGAGGCGTTCAAGGTGCGCCAGGCGCTGAAGGCAGTTGGCGGCGTCACCATCCCGCGCGAGTTCGTGTTCATGGACCGCGCGGCGATCGGCCTGGGCGCCGCGTTCCTGCACCTGGGGGCCAGGCACAACTGGCGACGGATGTTCGAGGCCTCGCTGGAGGGGTTCTCGGAGGCGGCGGTGGCTGAGCGGCAGACGGCGGCGCTGGGGGCGGTGGGGCTGTAAGTTCATCCGATTTCCCGGCGAAAGCCGGGACCCAGATCTCAGGGCGCTGGGGATGATTGGACGGGCTCTGAGCCCTTAGGCCCCGCCCCTGCGCTCTTCCATCTGGGCCCCGGCCTTCGCCGGGGAAACGGGGTATGGATTACCCCCCATACTCCGCCCGCCACCCCTCCCGCCCCCCCTGCTCGGGGTTCATCACCCCGAAGTACCGCGCGGTGTTCCACCCCGCGCTCACCGTCAACGCCACGCCGAACACCAGCAGCATCTGCCCCATGTCCCGCTCCGTGGCCTTCCCCGCGGCGCCCAGCTGGCTCACGCTGAACAGCATCGGGACCAGGAACACCGGCAGCATCATCCAGAAGATCCCGACATTGGCCCGCGCCCGGCGGTTGCTGGCCAGCAGGGCGGCGATCGAGTCGCGCATGGGCGTGTCGCCGTCCCGCGCGCGGTGGCGCAGGCGGAAACCGACGACCAGCACCGCCGCCAGCACCATCCAGCACACGCCCAGCATGGCCAGCGAGCCCCACTCGCCGGCAGGGTTCGTCTGTCCGTCGACGATGGCCTGGACCGCAATGGCGGTGAATAGCGCCATCGCCGCCGTAGGCATGGCGAAGAGCGCGATCTCGCGGCGGCGGCGTGTCTTCAGCGTGGTCATGACGTGCTCCATCAGTTGGGCTTGGACGCGGTCGTCCGGCGTGTTGGCCGGCGAGCGCCAGGCGGTTTGCAGTTGGTCAAAGTCCATCGGTCTGGCCCTCCACGATCTGGGCGAGGCGCTGGCGGATCCGCGTCAGCCGCGCCCCGACATTGGTGTCCGAGAGGCCGTGCAGGCGGGCGATCTCGCCGTATGCCACCCCGTCCAGCGACAGCAGGATCAGCGACCGCTCGACCGGCGGCAGGGTGCGGATCGCCGCGTAGAGCCGCTCCAGCAGTGGGCCTTGCGGATCGCTGCCGGCGTCCTGGACAACCAGTTGCGCCTCGATCGCCGCGCCGCGCCGTCGTCGCCGGGTCTCGCCGCGCCGCCAGGTCAGGGCGGCGTTGTGCGCCACCCTATAGGCGAAGGCCGCCTCGACCCGCGCTTGGCCGAAACGCGGCCGCGCCTTCCACAGCGCCAGGGTCAGCTCCTGCAAGAGGTCGTGCTGGTCGGCCGGATCCGCGAACGCCCGCGCCGTTCGGTGCAGCATCGGCAGATGCGGCCCCAGCCAGTCGGCGAAAGTGTTGTGGTCCCGGCCCATCAAATCCCCTTGTTCGAAAGGGTAGATGCCGGCAGACCTGCCGTCCTTACGGAAGGCTTTGCTTTTTTCAAACGCTTGTTAGTCTGGTCGCATGTCCGACGATTTGACCGACGCCCAGACCGCCGCCATTCCAGACGGCTTTTCGCAATTGAATTGGTCGCGCGGCTTCGGCCGCCAGATCGGTCCGCTGTTCGAGCATCGCGAGGGTCCCGGCCAGGCGCGCCTGGCCTTCCGGGTCGAGGAGCATCACACCAACGGGCTCGGAAACTGTCACGGCGGCATGCTGATGAGCTTCGCCGACATGGCCTGGGGGCGGATCATCTCGCTGCAGAAGTCCTACAGCTGGGTCACCGTGCGGCTGATGTGCGACTTCCTGTCGGGCGCCAAGCTGGGTGACTGGGTCGAAGGCGAGGGTGAGCTGATCGGCGACGAGGACCTGCTGTTCACCGTGCGCGGCCGCATCTGGGCGGGCGAGCGCACCCTGATCACCGGCACCGGCGTCTTCAAGGCGCTCAGCCCCCGCAAGCCGCGTCCCGGCGAGCTGGCCTACAAGGACGAGGGCTGAGCATGGCCGACGACCAAACCCAATCCTCTCTATCTGGCGCCTCGCTGCTGGCCCCGTTCAACGGCGAGCCGCCGCCCGCGCCGGCCTGGTTCACGGCCGCCGTCGCCGACCAGCCCGAACGCTCGCGCATTCTGGTCGAGGGCGCGGAGATCGAGCTCCTGACCTGGGGCGAGGTCGGCAAGCCGGGCCTGCTGTTCCTGCACGGCAACGGCGCCCATGCCGACTGGTGGCGGTTCATCGCGCCGTTCTTCGCGAAAGACTGGCGGGTGGCCGCGATCTCATGGTCGGGCATGGGCGGCAGCGACTGGCGTGAGGCCTACAGCGCCGAGCTGTTCGCGACGGAGATCTTCGCCGCTGTCGAGGCCGCTGGCCTCGAAGCTGGCGGCGTGAAGCCGATCGTGGTCGGCCACTCGTTCGGCGGCTTCCCGACCCTCTACTGCGCCGCGCGTCATCCCGAGCGCCTGCGCGGAGCGATCCTGGCCGACACCAGCATCCAGCCGCCGCACAAGCGCTGGAAGGGACCCCCGCCGCGCTCGGGCCAGGGCAACCGGGTCTATGCGACCATGGAGGAGGCCCTGAACCGCTTCCGCCTGGCCCCGCCGCAGCCGTGCGAGAACCTCTACATCGCCGACGACATCGCCCGGCGGTCGCTGAAGGAAGTCGAGGGCGGCTGGACCTGGAAGTTCGACCCCGACCTCTGGCACAATTTCCGCATGCCGGACCTGGGCGAGATGCTGCCGCAGATCGCCTGCCCGGCGGCGATGATGTGGGGCGAGCGCTCGGGGCTGATGGGGCCGGAGACGCTGAACTACATGCTGGAGCAGATGCCGAAAGACGTGCTGCTGCTGCCCCTGCCGGACGCCGACCACCACGTGATGATCGACCAGCCGCTGGCCTTCGTGGCCGGGCTGCGCGGCTTGCTGGCGAACTGGCCCTAGACCGGTTCAGCCCGAGATCTTGGCTTCCAGCTCGCTGAGGCGGGCGCGGGTGGCGGCCAGGTCGGGACCGAAGCGGGCCGGGTCGGCGGCGGCCAGGCGGCCGGCGATGTCGTAGCTCTCGCGATAGAGGTCCAGGGCCCGCATGCGGTGGCCGCGGTCCTCGCGCAGGTCGGCCAGGCGCTCCAGATTGACCGACAGGGCGCGCTGGGCGCCGGTGTCGCCGGCTTCGCGGCCGCCGCGCGTGCGACGCAGAGCCAGGGCCTCCTCGAAGGCCGACAGGGCGACGTCGAGCCGGCCTTCGGCCTCGGCCACGTCGCCGACGCCGCACAGCGCGCCGGCCAGCAGTTCGATGGTGTCGTCGGTGGGCCGGTCGTGGCGCACCTGGCGCGCGAACGAGACGGCGTCGTCATAGGCCTCGGCGGCGTCGTCCATCCGGCCCTGGCCGTGCGCGAAGTCGCCCAGGTCACGATGGAACAGGGCGCGCTCCTCGTCGCTGGCGGCGGCGCTCTTCATCGCCATCAGCAGGCGGGCGCCTTCGGCCCAGGTCTCGCTGCGGGCGGCCATGACCAGGCGCGCGCGCAGCTCGGCGAAGGTCGGTGGCTTGGGTGGCGGCGGTGGCGGCGGTGGTGCGGGGGCGATGGGCGCGACGGGCTCTATGACGGCGACCGGCTGCGGCGCCGGTTCGACGGGTTTGGGCGGTTCTATAGGCGGAACGGCCTGCCCGTAAGGGACCCAGCGGACCTCCGGCTCCGCGCCCAGGGCCAACGGCTTGAGCTTGGCCTTGCGCTTGGCCGGAAGCAGGGCGGCGATCACGAGCCCGCCGCCCACGATCGCCGCCGCCATCCCGGCGATCGGGCGATGCGGCTCGAACGGTCCGAGATCGAGAAACGTGGCCCAGTTCCCCAGCGAGCCCCCGATAGGACTTAGGCCCGCCACCACGTATCCCGATGTCGCCAGGACTGCCCCCAAGACAAGTCCAACCAGTCGCGCCAACATCACGTCCCCCCAGACGTTGTCCCGAGTAAAAAGAAAGACCCTCCCCAGGGCTCTCCTTCGCCAGGCCGCGCAGATCAGCGCAAGGCCTGGTTTGCGTCGAGCCGTCTCAACCGGCAGGGGAAGGTCGCCGCGCCAGTGACCCTTGCTTGGGCGCCTGGCGCGGCGATTGCCTCTAAATCAGCCAGGTTTGCGGGCGGGGATAGGCTTCGCCGCGGACCAGGTACACGATGCCCATGATGCAGCGGACGATGAACCAGACGCTGACCGCGCCCATGATAAGGCCGCCGACCAGCAGCAGCGGAATGCCGATCAGCACGATGCTGAGCACCAGTCCGGCCATGAACACCAGGAAGCCGATGATGAACCAGGCGATCGAGAGCCAGAAGCTGCGGATCGCGAAGGTGTAGTGGCTCTGGTTGATCGGGCCGGCGCTGTCGCGGTTCACGTAGGCGACGATCAGGCCGATGACGAACGTGAGCCCATTGGTGAAGCCCAGCAGATAGAGCCCGTAGACGACGGCCGGCAGGATCTTGTCCTCTTCGGCGCGCGGGGTGATGGCGGTATCGGTCATGGTCAGAGCATCCAGTTCTTCGGGGTTGGATAGGGCTGGCCCTTGAGAAGGTTCGAGAGGCCGACAACGCAGCGCACCACGACCCAGATCCCGACGGCGGGCAGCAGCACGACGCCGATGCCGACCGGGGTCAGGGCCAGGGCGACCAGACCAAACAGCAGGGCCAGCCAGAAGGTGCGGATCTGGAACTCGTAGTGGCTGGCCAGCCATTCGGCGGCGTCCTTGCGGCTGACATAGGCGATGATCGCCCCGATCAGCGTGGTGAAGCCGCCGGTGACCAGTCCGGCGATGTGCAGGCCATAGACGACGCCCGGCAGGGTCTTGTCGTCCTGCAGGCGCGGCGGCACGGCGGGGTCGATGAGCGGGTCGGTCAAGTCGGGTCCTCAATGGAGCAACGTTCGACCAATGCTCGCGCGGACGGGGGCGCGATGCAAATGAAGGTGTTGTAATCGATTATCGATGACGGATCGGTAATGCCTCCCCGCATCGTGGGGGAGGATTTTCGGCTACGGCAGCAGGTCGCTCGGCGGGTCGTGCGGATCGAACTCGGCCCCGCGGTCCAGCCAGGGCAGGGCGGCGATCATCAACAGCAGCACGAAGCTCATCCGCGCCGCCATGTCGAGGCCGACGCCGGCCATGCCCGCGCTCAGGGAAAAGGCCAGCATCGCCGCCGCGCCCAGGGCCAGCAGGCCCATGACCCAGGTCAGGGCGGTGCGGGCCTGCAGCCGGGCGATACCGAACTGGGCGCGGGGCGACAGGTCGGCCCCCACGGCGGCCACGGCGCGGGCCAGGGTCGAGAAGGCCGGCAGGCGATCCTCGTAGCGACCGGGGCCAGCATAGCTCTGCGAGGTCAGCACCACCTTGGCGCGGCCAAAGCTCAGGGTCAGCACCCGGCGATTGCCGCCGTCTTTCGCGGCGGCCAGGCGGTAGCGGGTCAAGGCCGCCAGCGGAAAGCGGCGCACGATCTTGCCGCGGGTCTCGGTCAGCGTCCCGGCGTTCAGCGTCCAGACCGTTTCAGGCTGGAAAGGAGCGATCCGGGCGCTGTGCGAGACTTCCATCTTAGCTCCGGACGGCGGTGATCTCGACGCCGGCGGCGGCCGCGTGCGGGGCCAGGGCCAGCGGCTTTTCCACCCGCACCCGGGCGCGGATGACGCGCGGATCGAAGAAGCAGGCCTGGGCCAGGCGCTCGGCGAAGGTCTCGACCAGGCCGACATGGCCCTCGGCGGCGATGGCGCGGGCGGCCTCGCCGACCTTCTCGTAGTTGATGGTGTCGCTCAGCCGCTCGAAGTGGCTGGCGGCCAGGTCCAGCTCGACATCGACGAGCAGCGGCTGGGCGCGACCGTACTCGTGGTCATAGACCCCGATCTCGGCGTCGACCTTCAGGCCGCGCACGAACACCTTGGTCACGATGACCTTGGCCAGGCTTTGGGGAGCGGTGTCGGGGAGCGGCGAAGCGGCCAAGGATGGCCTCCTAGGAAGCAACGATATCGGGCGTCTGCCAGCCCAGGTGCTGGCCGCCGTCCACGGCGATCATCTGGCCCGTGACCGACCTTGCGTCAATCAGATAGCGCAGCGCCGAGGCGACCTCGCCAGGGCTGGCGCGGCGCTGCAACAGCACCCCCGCCGCCTCGGCCTCGAACTCGCCGGGGGCCTGGTGCACGGACGGCAGGGTGGGGCCGGGGCCGATGGCGTTGACCCGCACGCGCGGGGCCAGGGCCTGGGCCAAGGTCTGGGTCGCCCACCACAGGCCGGCCTTGGCCAGGGAATAGCTGAAGAATTGCGGATTGGGCCGCCAGACGCGCTGGTCGACGATATTGACCACCAGGCCGTCGAGCGCGTCGGCCAGGCCCGCCGCGAAGGTCTCGGCCAGCACGATCGGCGCGCGCAGATTGGTCTCGAGATGCAGATCCCAGGTCTCGCGGGCCAAGCCGCCGACGCGGTCGTCCTGGAAGGCCGAGGCGCTGTTGACCAGCAGGGTCACGGGGCCGAGCGCTGCGGTCGCGGCGGCGATCAGGCCGCGGACGGCGTCCTCGTCGGCGAGATCGGCGGCGACCACGGCCGCCTGGGCGGCCA
The DNA here is from genome assembly GCA_964601775.1 of uncultured Caulobacter sp. Taxonomy (GTDB): domain Bacteria; phylum Pseudomonadota; class Alphaproteobacteria; order Caulobacterales; family Caulobacteraceae; genus Caulobacter. The sequence goes on from CAZRPD010000080.1 coordinate 21,537, forward strand.
AGGCCTGGGCCGCCTCAACCGTCTCC
>CAZRPD010000081.1:0-21416 GCA_964601775.1 uncultured Caulobacter sp.
CCCCCTCCGGGGGCGGACGACCGCGCGCTGGCGCGCGGTCAGGTGGGGGCCTGTGGTCCTGCAAAGCTGTCACCGACCGCGGCTAACCGAAGGCCGTGTCCGCGCCGCGGCGTCTGGGGGAATGACTATGCGCAGCATCGGCCTTGTGATCGCGGCCCTGTCGCTCCTGCTGCCGCTCGCCGCCTGGGCCGCCGACCCCGTCGACCTGGTCGATCCGTTCGTCGGCACGTCCGGCGATCACGGTCAGCTGACGCCGGCCGCCACCGGGCCCTATGGCATGGTGCAGCTGTCGCCCGACACCCGGCCGACGCAGCATGCCGGCTACGACTTCGCCGCGACGCAGCTGACCGGCTTTTCGCACACCCGCGCCGTCGGCGTGGGCTGCGGCGGCGCGGGCGGTGATTTGCATGTGGCGGTCGGCTACGCGGGGGAGGGGCCGGTCTGGCCGATGGACAAGGCGTCCGAGCGCGCCGCGCCGGGCTGGTACAGCGTGCGCTACGGCCAGGGGATCGCGGCCCAGCTGGCGGCGCTGGGCGCAGCCGGAGTCTCGCAGTTCGAAATGCCGCGCGCGGGGACCGTCCGTGTCGTGCTGGACCCGCGCCATGGCTACACCAAGCCGCGCACAGCCGAATGGACAGCGCGCGAGGCCGGCGACCTGCGCGGGCGGATGTCGGCCGGCACGGTCTGCGACGCGGGGCTCTATCATCTGGCCTTCGCCGCGACCCTGACCTTGAACGACCGGCCGGTGAGCGTCGCCGCCACGCCGTTGGACGGCGATCGCCTGGCGTTCGACGTGCCGGTGAAGGCCGGCGACCGGATCGCCGTGCGGACCGGCCTGTCGGTGGTGGATCCGGCCTCAGCGCGCCGGGTGCTGGAGACGCTGGTGGGCGGGCGCAGCCTGGAACAGGTGCGCGCCGCCGCCCGCGCCGCCTGGGCCGCCGAGCTGGCGCGAGTCCAAGTCCCAGGCGACGACGAGCGGGTGCGGCTGCTCTACACCCATCTCTTCCGGGTCATGCAGACGCCGGCGCGGATCGACGACGCCGACGGCCGTTATCGCCGCTCGGACGGCTCGCTGCACCAGGTCCCCAAAGGCCGTCACCGCTATGCCGGCTGGGCGATCTGGGACAACTACCGCACCCAGCTGCCGCTGATCGGCTTGCTGGATTCCGACCGCTCGATCGACATCGCCGCCTCGCTGGCCGAGCTCTATCTGGCCGGCAAGACCGCGTGGCCGACCCAGACCGAGCCGTTCATCACCGTGCGCACCGAGCATGCGGGGGTGGCGCTGCTGGATTTCCGTCGCAAGGGCATCGCCGGCTTCGACGGCGAGACGATCCTGCCGCTGATGGTCGCCGAGCTGAAGGACCTGGAGCGCAAGACGCCCGACGAGCAGATCGAGACCGCCTACGACACCTGGGCCGTGGCCGAGCTGGCGCGCGACCTGGGCCAGACGGCGCTGGCTGACCGGCTGGGCGCCGAGGCCCTGTCCTATCGCAAGATGTGGCGGGAGGTGTTTGGCCAGGTGTCGGACGACTTCGACGTGGTCAAGGCCCGGGGGCTCTATCAGGGTACGCTGTGGCAGTACCGCTGGGCGCCGGTGTTCGATCTGGACTGGCTGGTCGAGCAGGGGCTGGGGCGAGCGCGATTCGAGGCCGAGCTGGACCAGTTCTTCGACCAGGGCCTGTTCAACATGACCAACCAGCCCGATATCCACGCCCCGTTCCTGTACGCGAGGATCGGCGAAGCCGGCCGCATGGCGGCGCAGGTCGACCAGATCCTGCATCGGCCGATGGATCACGGCTACACCAATGGCGGCAAACGTCCCAAGCCCTGGGTCGGACGCGCCTTCGCGCTGGATCCGGTGGGTTATGCCGACGGCATGGACGACGACGCCGGCGGCATGGCCGCCTGGTACGTCTGGGCCTCGCTGGGCCTCTATCCGCTGACCCCGGGCGAGCCGCGCTACGCCCTGACCGTCCCGTCGTTCGCGCGCAGCCGGATCGCGCTGCCGGGCGGCCGAGCGGTGACGATCGAACGGCGCGGCCCGGCGACGGGGCGATTGGCTCAGGTGCTGTGGAATGGCCGCCCACTGGACGGTCTCTTCATCGATCACGCCGCGCTGGTGCGGGGCGGGACCTTGGCGTTCGTGGTGGAGCCGAAGGCCTGATCAAAAGCAGTTATCGGCGGAGTGAGGGCGGACCCTCAGCGCTCCTCGTCGAACCGATTCGCCACCAGCTCGCACAGGGCCTCGAGGGCGTCCTGGGCCTCGGGGCCCTCGGCGGCGATGTCGATGGTCGAGCCGATGCCGGCGGCCAGCATCATCAGGCCCATGATCGAGCGGGCGTCGACGGACGAGCCTTCGCGGCTGACGGTGACCTCGGCGTCGAAACCCGACGCCATCTTCACGAACTTGGCCGAGGCCCGCGCGTGCAGTCCGCGCTCATTGACGATCTCGACCGTTCTTGAGGCCATGCCCTACTTTTCCCCCGCGAGCACATAAGAGGCCACGGAGATGTACTTGCGTCCAGCCTCTTGGGCGTGGGCGACGCAGGCTTGCAGCGGCTCGCGCTGGCGCACGCTGGCCAGCTTGATCAGCATGGGCAGGTTCAGGCCGGCGATGACCTCGGCCTTGGTCTGCTCCATGACCGAAATGGCCAGGTTGCTGGGCGTGCCGCCGAACATGTCGGTCAGCAGAATGACGCCGTCGGCGTCTTCATCGACCGCGGCGCAGGCCTTCAAGATGTCGGAACGGCGGCGTTCCATGTCGTCTTCCGGCCCGATGCAGATCGCCTTCACGGCGGCCTGCGGCCCGACCACATGTTCCATGGCGGAGACAAACTCTTCCGCCAGACGCCCGTGTGTCACGATCACGAGCCCGATCATGCCTGATATCTCAAACGGGATCCCCTATCCCGCCACGGCCGGGAGAGCGCCGCGCGGGCGGTCTTGATACGCTCGTTAGGGAGCGACTCCAAGAGACTGCATCATGCGGTCGATTTTCAAGGGGGCGGCGGGTTCTCGCGGCCACAGGTCGAAAACGGGAACGGAAACGCCCGTTATCGTGACGAATCGCGGGTCGGGCAGCCGCTCGACGGATTGGGGCGTCTCGACGCAGCGGATGACCAGGGCGATCTCGCACAGCGGCAGGGCGGCCTGGCGCGTCACGCCCAGGCCGCGAATCTCGATCAGGCCGGTCAGGGTCTCGTGCGGCTTGCCGTAGAGCCGACCGCCGGACGGGAAGGTGATGACGCGATCGTCGGCGACCAGGCGGAAGCCGGCCTCGAGCGCGCGCAAGGCGAGATCGCTCTTGCCGATCCCCGACGGGCCTTCGATCAGCGCGCCGCGCCAGACGCCGTTCAGGCGGCGGGCGATCAGGCCGCCGTGGCGGAGCTCGCTCACGCCCGAGCGTCCGGCAAGTCGACGACGAAGCGGGCGCCGATCACTGCGCCGGTCTCGTCCTGGCGATTCTCCGCATGGATCACGCCGCCATGGGCCTCGACGATCTGGCGAGCGATCGACAGGCCCAGGCCCGAATTGCTGCCGAACGCCCGGCCCTTGGGGCGCGAGGTGTAGAAGCGCTCGAAAATGGTCTCGAGGTTGTCGGGCGGCATGCCGGGGCCGTCGTCCTCGACCAGGGTGATCAGGCGGTCGCGCTGGCGAGTCAGGCTGATTCGCACCTCGCCGTCGGGCGGACTGAACGAGCGGGCGTTGTCCACCAGGTTGCGGAACACCTGGCCGATCGGGGTCTCGCGGGCCAGGATCGTGTGGGCGTGCGCGGGGTCGGCGATGGCGATCGACACGCGGACGCTGCCGGGGGCCTCGCCGGGGCGCAGCTGGGCCTCGTACAGGCTGACGATCTCGGCCAGCAGGCGCGAGAGGTCCAGAAGCTTGGGGTGCTCGCGCGACAGCTCCGCGTCCAGGCGCGAGGCGTTGGAGATGTCGGTGACCAAACGGTCCAGGCGGTTGACGTCGTTCTGCAGGATGGCCAGCAGCCGGGCGCGGGCGGCGGGGTCGGTGACCAGGTCCAGGGTCTCGATCGCCGAGCGGATCGAGGTCAGGGGGTTCTTGATCTCGTGGGCGACGTCGGCGGCGAAGCGCTCGATGGCGTCCATGCGCTCGGACAGCGAATGGGTCATCTCGCCCAGAGAGCGCGACAGGTCGCCCAGCTCGTCGTTGCGGCGCTCCAGGTCGGGCAGGGAGATGGCGCGCGCGCCCTGCAGGCGCACGTGGTCGGCGGCCCGGGCCAGGCGCAGCACCGGTACGGCGACCAGGCGGTGCAGCAGAACGCTGGACAGCACGATGGCGATCATGGCCACGATGATGAAGGGCAGCAGGGCCTTGCGCTCGGCCGAGATGATCTCGTCGACGTCGCCGGCCTCCAGAGTCAGCACGCCCAGCACGGCGCGGACATGCTGGATCGGGATCGAGACGGAGACGACCTTCTCGCCGTCCTCGTCGACGCGGGTGCCGGCCACGGGGCGGCCCTGCATGGCGCGGGCGATCTCGTCGGCCAGGGCCTTGCGGGCGCGCTCGGCCTGAGCCTGTTCGCGCGGGGTCTTCTGGGTCCCGTCGTCCTTCTGCCCCGGCTTGCGGGCCGGTGGCAGCACCTTCCAGTCCACGCGGTCGGCGACCACGAACGAGTCGGCCAGCACCTTGCCCTCGGCGTCGAACAGCCGGGCCCGCTGCGAGCGCGGGATGAACAGCACCTGCAGGATGGCGCTGGCGGTGTAGGGATCAAGCTGGGGCTCGGGCTCGCCCACCGTCGCCGACTGGTCGATGACGTTGGCGATCAGCTCGCCCTGGGTCGTCAGGCTGTCGATGCGCGCGTTGACGAGGCCGCTGCGCAGCTCGTTCAGCACCAGGGCCCCGACCACCAGGATCAAGAGGGCCAGCACGTTCAGCGTGATGATCAGCCGCCCCAGCCGCGACCCGCGCGGCCAGGTGAAGCGTCGCCTGCGCTCAGGCGACACGGATTCAGGCTTCGCGGTAACGATAGCCAACGCCGTACAGGGTCTCGATGGAGTCGAATTCCTGATCGACCTGACGGAACTTCTTGCGCATGCGCTTGATGTGGCTGTCGATCGTGCGGTCGTCGACATAGACCTGATCGTCGTAGGCGGCGTCCATCAGGTTGTCGCGGCTCTTCACGAAGCCGGGGCGCTGGGCCAGCGCCTGCAGCAGCAGGAACTCGGTGACGGTCAGGCGCACGGGGCGGCCATCCCACAGGCTGTCGTGGCGGGCCGGATCCAGGGTCAGCTTGCCACGCTTCATGACCTTGGAGCCGGCGGCCCCGGCCGGGTCGGCCACGCCCAGCTCGTCCTCGGGACGGGCGCGGCGCAGCACGGCCTTCACCCGTTCCAGCAGCAGGCGCTGGCTGAACGGCTTGTGCATGTAGTCGTCGGCGCCGAGGTTGAAGCCGAGGATCTCGTCGATCTCGTCGTCCTTGGACGTCAGCATGATCACCGGGATCTCGGACGTCTGGCGCAGGCGGCGCAGCACTTCCATGCCGTCCATGCGGGGCATCTTGACGTCCAGGATCACCAGTTCCGGCGGACTGGCCTCGACGGCCTCGAGCCCGGCGACGCCGTCATAATAGGCCTTCACCGTATGGCCGTGGCTTTCCAGCGCCAGCGAGACCGAGGCGACGATGTTCTCGTCGTCGTCAATGAGCGTGATGGCGGCCATCTATGCTTTCTTGTCCTTGGTCCTAAAACGTCTGCCCGATCCTAACGACGCAGGCTCTCAGCTTCAACGCGTGGCGCGGCAAAGCTTTCCCTTCCGCTTGTCTTGCGCCTTTGCGGCCCCAGCAAGGCGTGATTGCGGCTCATCCGCCCAAGCGTCGCTTCCTCAACCTCACCTTAAGGGATGAGAACCCATAGTCGGGACGATCGGGAGCCGCGCGCCACATGAGCCAAGTCCACTACGAGCTGTTCGTGCGCCGGAAAGTCGGCGCGCAGTGGACGCTCGAGATCGCGACCGAGAACCGCGCCCAGGCCCTGCAGACGGCCGAGGACGTGCTGGAGCAGAAGCGCGCCGTCGCCGTCCGGATCAGCAAGGAAACCCTCGACGCCGCGACCGGCGAATACAAGTCGATCGCCATCTTCACCAAGGGCATGGTCGATGGCGGCAAGCCCAAGAAGGAGGTCGAGGAGCGCGATCCGCTGTGCGTGCAGCCCGCCGACCTCTATACCGCCCACGCCCGCGACCGCATCGGCCGCCTGCTGGAAGGCTGGCTGACCCGTCACAAGGCCACCCCGTTCGAACTGCTGCACCGTCCCGACCTGGTCGAGAAGCTGGAAGCCTCCGGCACCGACCTGCAGCACGCCCTGCAAAAGATCGCCATTCCGGAAGCCGAGGCGCGCGGCCAGACCGTGCACGAGGTCATCCGTCACTTCCAGGGCCTGGTCGAGCGCACCGTCGCCAATCTGAGCAAGGCCTTCAAGAAGGGGGCGCTGCCCGACCTCGACAAGGAAGGCTTCGCCAAAGCCGCCGAGCGCCTGGTCGCCGACCCCGACCGCGCCTTCCTGCTGGGGGCCGGCGTCGCCGCCTCGATCGCGGTCGGCAAGAACTGGTCCGAAAAGATCGCTCGCCTGCTGGACCTGGCCGACGCCGCCCCGGCCGAGCCGCGCGCCCGCGTCGCCGCCCTGGCCGCCATCGAACAGCCGCTGGCCGAGATCATCGGCTCGCGCGCCGGCATGGCCGACCTCCTGGACACCACCGGCGAGGACCTGGGCGTCACGCTCGCGGCCATGACCCGCCTGACCGGCGGTTCGGCCGTCGAGGCTCTGATCCGCATCGAGGCCAGCGTCCGAGGCTGCATGCCGGAGCTGTCGGGCACCGCCAAGCGTCTGTCGGAATGGCTGAGCGGCGACGATTTCCCCAGCGTGCGCAAGGCGATCGCCGAACGGGTGCTGACCGAGCTGAACGGCGTGCGTCGCCTCAAGCCCACCGACGCCGAGGCCGAGATCGAGTTCCTGCGCGCCCTGGCCATGAGCCTGACGGCCGCCGCCGGCCGTATTCTTCAAGCCGAGGACATCCAGGCCGCCTTCACGACCCGGTCCAAGACCCTGCTGAACGGCGACTTCATCGACTCCCTGCTGGGCCGCGACCGCTCGGCCTATGAAGAGATCAAGATCCTGATCCGCCTGGCCGAGAACGTCATGGGCGCGGTCAACAAGCGCAACGCCGCCCGCTGGCTGAACGCCAATATCAGCGCCATGCGGTTCGAGAAGGAAACCCGCCAGGGTCCGGAATCGCCGGTCGCCAAGCTGAGCAATCTGGCTGGGCTGCAGCGCCAGCTGACCCGCTCGGGCCTGGTGCGCGAGGACTTCGAGCCGCTGTGCGTCAAGCTGGGCGACGTCGGGGCTCTGGTCGAGGCCGACACGCGCCTGCTGACCATGCTGGTCCGCGCGCCCGCGCCGCTGCCGCACCGCCTGCAGCTCCTGGCCAAGCTGGCCATGGGCGAGGCCGGCCCGACCGGCCCGGTGGCCGACAAGGCCCGGGTCGAGGCCCTGAAACTGGCCCGCGATCCCAACGCCCGCGAGGAGCTGAAGGGCTCGCCGCAGACCATGGACCTGCTCAAGACCCTGCTGAACCAGGCGGCTTAGTCCGCGCCCATCAGCCACCGCGTCAGGTCGTGGGACGACAGGTCCCGCGGCGCCAGCCGCGCGGCCTGGCCCGACCAGGCGTTGACGAAATCGCGGTTCTCTCCGCCCTGGCGCAGAGGGACCAGCGCGCCGCTAGCGGTGGGGAAGGGCGGCACGGCGTCGCCTAGCGGCCCCTGCTTCAGCATCAGACGATTGGCGACGCCGCGCGCCGGCCGGCCCGTGAACAGGTCGGTCAGCATGGTGTTGTCGTCGCGCGCGTCCTCCAGCGCCGCGCGGTGGGCCGCCGGGATCTGCGCCTGCGGCGTGAACAGATAGGCCGTGCCGACCTGAACGCCGGACGCGCCCAGCGCCGCGGCCGCCGCCACGCCGCGCGGATCGGCGATCCCGCCGGCGGCGACCACCGGAACGCCCACGGCGTCGACGATCTGCGGCAGGAGCGAAAACAGGCCCGGCTGCGCCGCCATGTCGAGCCTGGCGTCCAGCTGCTCGCCATAACCCGGCAGGAAGGTCGCGCGGTGCCCGCCGGCCTCGGCCCCCATGGCGATGATCGCATCGACGCCGTGGTCTTCCAGCCAGCACGCCTCGGCGACGGTGGTGGCCGAGGACAGAATCCTGGCCCCCGTGGCTCTCACCCGCTCGACCAGCCGCGCTTCGGGCAGGCCGAAGTGAAAGCTGACGACCTCGGGGCGGATGTCTTCGACCACGGCGCAGTAGGCGTCGCCGAACGGAGCGCGGCCGGCGTTCGGCGGCGTCTCCGCCGGATCCAGGCCCGCCTCGACATAGTAGGGGGCCAGCCGCGCGCGCCAGGCGAGTGCGACGACCGGATCGGCCGCCGGCGTCTGGTGGCTGAAGAAATTGAGGTTCACCGGCCGATCGACGGCGGCGCGAAACGCGGCGACGGCCTCTCGCGCCTGGTCCGGGGTATATTGAGCGCAGGGTAGGGAGCCGAGGCCGCCGGCCCGGGCCGCGCCGATCGCCATCTCCACCGTCGTCGCGCCGGCCATCGGGGCCTGGATGATCGGCAGGGCCACGCCCAGAAGCTTCGTGAGGCGGCTGTCGAAGGCAGCGGGCATGGGGTGGGATCTCCGTCGAAGGTCCTCTCGCATATAGGAGAGTTTTAGGCTCTTGCCTCTTCCCCGACGGCGCCCGGTAGGGTCGCTGAAACAAACTAGGGGAGGCCGCCATGGCCGTGTTCACGGTTCTCTATCCCGCCGCCGACGGCGCCAAGTTCGACGAGGCCTATTACACCGGCACGCACATCCCGCTGGTGAAAGAGGCCTTCACGCCCACCGGCCTGGCCGGCGTGCAGATCCTGAAGGGCCTGGGCGGCGCCGGCGGCGCAGCGGCCCCCTATCTGATGATGGTCAACCTGACCTTCCGCGACGCGGCGGCGCTGCAAGCCTCGCTGGGCGGTCCGCGCGCGGCCGAGGTGATGGCTGATGTGGCCAACTTCACCGACATCCAGCCGGTGGCCCAGATCAGCGCGGTGGTTTGAGGGGGCTCGCTCGTACTCGCCCCCTCCGCGCCTGCGGCGCTCCTCCCCCGGAGGGGGAAGAAGGCCCCTTCTGCCCCCTCCGGGGGCGGACGACCGCGAAGCGGTCAGGTGGGGGGCTGCGGCGCTGGCGGGCTGAACTCTTTGCTTAACCCAGGACCCCCGCCAGGGCGTCGACGACCCGCTCGACGTCGTCGTCGGTCATGGCCGGGAACAGTGGCAGGGTCAGGCAGCGCGCGTACCAGGCGTCGGCGCCGGGCAGGTCGGCCAGGCCCTGGCGGTTGACGTAGTAGGGCTGGCGGTGGACCGGGATGTAGTGGACCTGGGTCCCGATGCCCTGGGCCTTCAGGCTGTCGACCACCGTGCGGCGCGACAGCCCCTCGGCCTCGAAGTCGATCAGCACGGTCAGCAGGTGCAGGGCCGGGTTCGAATGGGCCGGGCTTTGCGCCAGGCGCACGCGCGGGCAGCGCTCGGCCAGTCGCAGGCCATAGAGCGCGGTCAACTCACGGCGGCGGGCGACGAAGCGGTCCAGCTTGGCCAGCTGCGACAGGCCCAAGGCGCACAGGATGTCGGGGATGCGGTAGTTGAAGCCCAGTTCCGGCATCTCGTACCACCACGGGTCGCCGCCCGCCTCGCGGACCATGCCGTGCGACCGCAGCAGTCGCGCCTTGGCCGCCAGCGCCCCATCGTTGGTGGTCAGCATGCCGCCTTCGCCCGTGGCCAGGGTCTTGACCGGGTGGAACGAGAAACTGGCGAAGCTGGAATAGGCGCCGTCGCCGACCGGGTGCGGGGCGCCGTCGAAGGTGCCGACCGAGCCCAGGGCGTGGGGCGCGTCCTCGACCAGCACTGCGCCGGCGGCGCTGGCCATGGCCTTCAAGGCCGGCAGGTCGCAGACGTCGCCGCGCAGGTGGACGGGCAGCACCGCCTTGACCCGTCGGTCGCCGACCCGCGACAGGGCTTGGGCCAGGGTGTCGGGGGTCATCAGGCCGCTGTCGGGATCGACGTCGGCGAACACCACTTCGGCCCCGACATAGCGGGCGCAGTTGGCGGTGGCCAGGAAGGTGACCGAGGGCGCGATGCAGACGTCGCCCTTGCCCACGCCCAGCGCCATCATCGCCAGGTGCAGGGTGGCCGTGCCGTTCGAGACGGCGATGGCGTGTTGCGCACCGACCTTGGCGGCGAAGGCGGTCTCGAACGCCTCGACCGTGGGTCCCGTGGTCAGGAAATCCCCGCGCAGCGCCTCGGTCACGGCGGCGATGTCGTCGTCCTCGATCGTCTGGCGACCGTAGGGCAGGAAGCCGCTCATCGCGCGGCCTTCTCCTCCAGCATGGCCAGCAAGCCGTCCGGCGAGAGCCAGTCCTGGTTGTTGTCGCTGCTGTACGAGAAGTCCTCGGCCACCGGCTTGGCCCCGTCGGCGGCGCCATAGGGCTCGCGGCCGAACTCGGCGAAGTTGGGCTCGATGGCGAAGCGGTCCTCGAACTCGACGGTCGAGCGGGAGTCGTCGGCGCTGATCATGATCTCGTGCAGCTTCTCGCCGGGACGAATGCCGATCACCTTCATGGCCGCGTCCGGCGACATGGCCTTGACCAGGTCGGGCATGGCCATCGAGGGGATCTTGGGCACGAAGATCTCGCCGCCGCGCATCATGGTCAGCGACGACAGCACGAAGTCGACGCCCTCGTTCAGGGTGATCCAGAAGCGGGTCATGCGCGGATCGGTGACCGGCAGCTCGGTCGCGCCATTGGCCAGCAGGCGGCGGTACAACGGCACGACGCTGCCGCGCGACCCCACCACGTTTCCATAGCGAACAACCGCGAAGCGGGTGCCGATGTCGCCCGACAGGTTGTTGGCCGCCACAAAGGTCTTGTCCGAGGCCAGCTTGGTCGCGCCATACAGGTTGGTCGGGTTGCAGGCCTTGTCGGTCGACAGGGCCACGACCTGTTTGACGCCATTGTTGAGGCTGGCCCAGACTACGTTCTCGGCTCCCAGCACGTTGGTGTGGATGCACTCCGACGGATTGTACTCGGCGGCCGGCACCTGCTTCAGCGCCGCGGCGTGGATGACGATGTCGACGCCGCGCAGAGCCAGGGTCAGGCGCTCGCGGTCGCGGACGTCGCCCAGGAAGAACCGCAGCTTGCCGACCATCTTGTCGTCGAACTGCTCGCGCAGCTCGATCTGCATGTCGCTCTGTTTCAGCTCGTCGCGCGAATAGACGATGACCTTGCGCGGGTCGTAGTGGCGCAGCACGGTCTCGATGAAGCGACGGCCGAACGAGCCCGTGCCGCCGGTGATCAGGATCACCTTGCCGTCCAGGTCGAGGGATTTGGGGGAGAAGCGGCCCAAGGTCTGCCTCCTGCAACGGGCGCCGCGACGATAAGCGGCGGCGAATCTCGGTTAACGCCTCTGTGTGCGCTTCCAGATGTAAAGAGGACGTCAACCACGCTGCGGTAGCAAGGGCGCATGCAACGCCGCGCCCTTCTCCTGCCGCTCCTCCTGGTCGCCGCCTTCGGCGCGACGCCCGCGCTCGCCAGTGCGCCGAAGAAGGACGACAAGGCCGTCACCTATTTCGCCCTCGATCCGATCAATGCGGTGGTCCTGCGCCGCGACGGGCGTCGGGGCGTGATGACGGTCGAGAGCGGCCTGGAGGTCAAGGATCCCACGCTGATGAAGCGGGCCCAGGCCTCGACGCCACGCCTGCGCGCCGCCTTCGCCCAGACCCTGATGGTCTATTGCGCGGGCTTACGCGGCGGTGCGGCCCCGGATATCGAGCACGTCTCGCGCGAACTGCAGAAGGCCGCCGACCAGGTGCTGGGCAAGCCCGGCTCCAAGGTCCTGCTGGGCTCGGCCCTGATCAGCTAGACTTTGATTTTCGCCGCGCTCTGAAGAAGCCCCGCAACAGCTCGGCGCTCTCTTCGGCCAGAACGCCGCCGGTGACCTCAGGCCGCCAGTGGCAGGTCGGCTGGGCGAAGAACTTCGGGCCGTGGACCACGGCGCCGCCCTTGGGATCCTCGGCCCCGAACACCACCCGGCCGATGCGCGCATGACTGATCGCGCCGGCGCACATGGCGCAGGGCTCCAGCGTCACGACCAGGGTCAGGTCCGTCAGCCGGTAGTTCTCAAGCTTGGCGGCGGCCGCCCGCATGACCGCGATCTCTGCGTGGGCCGTGGGATCATGAGCGGCGATCGGACCGTTGCCGGCGGTGGCGATCACCTCGCCGGTCTTCGGGTCCAGGATCACCGCGCCGACAGGCGTCTCGCCGGCTTCGGCGGCCGCGCGGGCGGCGTCCAGCGCCAGGCGCATCATTCGCTGGTCTTGATCGTCGTCTGGATCAGTGCGCATTAGCAGTCGAAAGCCCATCGAGAGATGCGCCCAGCCCGAGAAGGACGCCGAGCATGACCAAACCTCACGACCCCCTGTACGAGCCTGAACTCGACGGTCAAGACGGCGATCTGGACGGCGGGCCCGGCGAACGCGTCGCCAAGGCCCTGGCGCGGGCCGGCGTGGCCTCGCGGCGCGAGGTCGAGCGGCTGATCGAGGCCGGCCGCGTGGCGATCAACGGCAAGGTGCTGACAACCCCGGCGGTCAAGGTCGCGCCCGGCGATTTCCTCACCGTCGACGGCCAGCTGGTGGCCGAGCGCGAGCCGACCCGGATCTTCCGCTACCACAAACCCACCGGGCTGATGACCACCCATAACGACCCCAAGGGGCGGCCCACGGTGTTCGGCTCGCTGCCGAAGGACCTGCCGCGCCTGATCTCGGTCGGCCGCCTGGACTTGAACTCCGAAGGCCTGCTGCTGCTGACCAATGACGGCGAGCTGTCGCGCAAGCTGGAAATGCCCGACAACGCCTGGGTCCGCCGCTACCGCGCCCGCGCCTTTGGCGACACCACCCAGGCCAAGCTGGACACGCTGAAGGACGGCATCACCGTCGAGGGCGTCAAGTACGGGTCCATCGAGGCCAAGATCGACAAGGCCCACGACAAGGCCGGCGGCGGCAAGAACATCTGGATCACGGTCAGCCTGTCGGAAGGCAAGAACCGCGAAGTCCGCAAGGTGCTGGAAGCCCTGGGCCTGAAGGTCAACCGCCTGATCCGCATGTCCTACGGTCCGTTCGCCCTGGGCGCGCTGGACCAGGGCCAGATCGAGGAGGTCGGCCCGCGGGTGATCCGCGAACTGCTTGAAGGCGTCGTCTCCGAAGAGAACATGCCGACCGGCGACCGTCCCAAGTTCGGCGGCATCGCCAATGCGGTGAAGGCCCCCGGCACGGCCGGCGGGGGCGACCTGCAGCGCCGTGGCGCGCCGCGCGCCGACCGCGTCCTGACGCCCGAGCCCGAAAAGTCCGAAAAGCCGGTCTACAAGCCCGGCTGGGCCAAGCCGAAGAAGAAGGTCTCGCCGCACGCGCCGGCCAAGGGCGCCAGCAAGGGCATCGCTGCTCCCAAGGCCAAGCGCGCCCCCAAGTCGATCGAGACCAAGATCATCGACGCCCGCAAGCCGGTGGCGCGGGGCAAGCCCGCGGCCCGTCCGGCCGAAGGCGCGGCGCGGCGCGTGGCCGAAAAGCCGGGCAAGCCGTCGGGCCGCCCGGGTCCGCGTCCGACCGGCGGCCCCGGCGCCCGCGGTCCGGCTCCGCGCGGGGGTCCAAAGCGCTAGAGGCTAAGCTGCGGCCGGGGCCTGGGCTCGGGTCCAGCGGCGCAGGGCGGGCCAGCGCAGGGACAGTTCGGCGACGCCGATGAAGCCGGCCAGCACGACCACGGCGCTGGCCAGCAGGCCGGCGCGGAACTCGTGCGGCGCGTCGGGCTGGGCGGTCATCGGCCGGACCAGGAGGACGATGACGGCGTTGTTGGCGGCGTGGGCGCCGATGCCCAGCTCGATCCCGCCCAGGCGCAGCGCCATCCAGGTCAGGCCCGCGCCCATGGCCATCCGCACCAGGAAGGCGTCGAGATTGGGATCCAGGTGGATGGCCGCGAACAGCAGGCCGTTCAGGGCCATCAGGATCAGCGGGTTGCGGATATAGGCGGCGCTCTGCTTCAGCAGCCAGCCGCGGAACAGGAGCTCCTCGGCCGCCGAGGCCAGGATCAGCAGGCTGACGGCCAGGCTGGCATAGATCGCCTGGCCGGCCAGGTTGGGCGCGATGCGGCCCAGGGGCGGGTCGATGTCCTGACCGCTCAGGGCCGCGCCGCCGACCACCGCGCTCATGACGATGGCCACCAGCACCAGGCCGCCGACCAGCAGCCGCCAGCGCAGCGGCTGGCCGCCGTTGACATAGCCCATCGGCTTGCGGTGGTGGATCGCTCCGGCCGCGAACACGAAGCCCACCGCCGCGCCCAGGTTCACCCCGGCCAGGACGGTCAGGATGAACAGCGACTGGCGGCCCGACGGTTCGGACAGGTTGGGATCGGAAAAGACCGCGAACAGGTCGCCGGTCGTCGGCGCGCCGTCCAGGCCGCTGACCACCACCAGGGCCGTCACCAGCGCCACGACGCCGCCCAGCGCGGCCCCGATCACGCCAGCCAGCAGGCCGGCGGGCAGGGCGAAGCCGGTGCGCCACGGGTCGCGGTCGAAGGGCGACAGGTCGGCCAGGAAACGCGAACGCCTCGCCGACTCCATGATCTCGCCCATGCCCATCGCCTGATCACCCTCAGCTCTTGCGCGCGACTAAGACGGCTCGGGCGCGGACTTGTAAAGCGCACGCTTGCCGCAGGGCGCGGAGGACGGCACACATCCCGTTACAGGTTGTGAGATATGAACATGAACGACGACAATCCCGGCGCCGGAGCCTTCGCCTGATGCGGATCGTCTCGGGCCAGTATCGCGGCAAGGCCATTGCGACGCCGCCCGGCGGGGTGACCCGCCCCACCTCGGACCGCGCGCGCCAGGCGGTGTTCAACATCCTGGAGCATGCGGCCTGGGCGCCGGAGCTGCACGGCGCGCGGGTCATCGACGTGTTCGCCGGTTCGGGCGCGCTGGGTCTGGAGGCCCTGTCGCGCGGGGCCAGCTACTGCCTGTTTGTCGAAACCGACGACGCCGCCCGCGGCGCCATCCGCGAGAACATCGACGCCATGCACCTGTTCGGCGTCACCCGCGTGCACCGCCGCGACGCCACCGATCTTGGCCTGCGTCCGGCCAGCGCCGGCGCGCCGTTCGACATCGCCTTCCTGGACCCGCCCTACGCCAAGGGCCTGGGCGAGAAGGCCGTCGCCGAAATGATGGCCGGCGACTGGCTGAACCCCGGCGCGATCCTGATGTTCGAGCGCGGTCGCGGCGAGATCGACCCGGTGCTGGACGGTTTCGAGCAGATCGACGCGCGCGACTATGGGGCCGCGCGCGTCCTGTTCTACAGGCTGGTTTGACCTACCAGGCCTTCGCGCCCACCCGGTTGTCGAGCTGGGCGCGCAGGTTCGACAGGCCCAGCCGGGTGATCCGGTAAGGGCCGCCGGCCTGGCTGGCGATCAGGCGTTTCTTCTTCAGCGACTGGAAGACGCCGACGTTGCAGTCGGTCAGGGCCCAGCCGTCGCGGGTGATGCAGTCGGCCGACAGGACGCGGCCCTTCTCGTCGCGTTCGAGTTCGATCCGGCCGCCTTGGGCCAGAGCATGCAGCGTGCGTTGCTGCGGTTTGGAGATGTTCAAGGGATTGTCCGAGAGATCGAGGCATACGATCACGCGTCCACCAGCGGGTCTCTTTGAGACCCATCTCTCTTGAAGAACGGGCGTGACAAGTCACGCCCGGGCGGGACGCGCGGGCGGATAGCGGGCCTACTGCCCCTCGGACGAATTCGGCGAACCGAGGTCCGGAGCCTGTTAGGCCCGCGCCTCGCGCACAATCTCGGACATGAACCACTCTTGAGGTCTGGTCTGGGGAAGATGGAGCAGGATGCTCCCAAGCTCAAGCGTCCCCTCCGTCTCGTCGCGTATCCGCGCCGATCCACCTCCCCCGCGCGCGCGGGAGGATGGGGACATCCTCACCCCTGAAACGGGGGAGGTGGGGCGCGGCGCAGCCGCGTGACTAAGGGGGCGCTCCCGAACCTTAAGGCGCCTTGCTGACGCTGTTATCGATGCCGTTCATGCGCACCTGCGGGGCGCGCGACGAGCGCCAGCGGACGGTCTGGTCCGTGCCCGTCACCACGACCGGCGCGCCGGGCGCCAGATCGATGACCACCTTGTTGCCCGTGCCGGTCAGCTTCAGGCTCGCGCAGCTCCCGGTGAAGGTCAGGTCGTGCTCCGTACCCTCCACCACCACATCGCGGCCCTCGCAAGAGACGGTATTGCCCTGACCGACGCCGGCGATGTGGATGGGTTGCTTGGGCTGGCCAGCCAGACCGGCGACCAAGGCGAGCAGGGTGACGGAAATCATGATGCGAGGCTTCCTCGTGACGAACCTTCGGCGCAAACGCGCCAGGCCGCGAAAAGCTCCACCTTAAGTTCAGCGACCGGCTACTTCTTCACCTTGGCCGGCGTTGTCTGGCTGGTCTTGACCGGCGCGCCCTGCTGGCGGGCCTCGCTGACCAGGCCGGCGCAGTCGGCGTCCTTGGCTTCGCCGGTGGTGATGAACGGCAACAGGGCGGCCAATGGGTTGATCACCGCGCCCAGGGCCGCGGCGACGCCGCCCTGGCCGACGGCCTTGCTGGCGTCCAGGCCGATCTTGGGGGCCATGAACGGACCTTCGATGGTGATCGGCACGAACAGGCGCAGCAGGCGCGGCTTCTTGCTGTCGCCTTCGATGCGGAAGTTCATCCGCTCGGTGTCGAGGTTGATCGTGCCGCGGCCCTTGGCCAGCACCACGCCGGTGTCGGCGAGGATCTGGCTCGAGGTCATCACGCCGTTCTTGACGTCGAAGTCGGCGATCGCACAGCGGACCGGGGTTTCCTTGTCGCTCTTGGACAGCAGCAGGATCAGGCCCTTGGACGCGTTGACGCCCAACAGCTCGGCGAAGGCCTGGCGGATCTGGCCGCGTGGGGAAACCACCGTCACCGAGCCGTTGGCCGAGGCGGCGGCGCGATGGACGCTGTTGCCCGTGCCGCTCAGCTTGGCCCGGGCCATGACCGGACCCTCGATCGCGCGCTTGCCGTCGCTCATGATCGGGATGAAATCCTCGAGCCGGGCGTTGGTCAGGCGCACGTCCAGATCGGTCTTCGGTACGGCCGGACGGGCGTCCAAGCGGACCTTTCCCTTCAGATCGCCGCGCGAGAAGGTGAACGCGATGGGATCCATCGTCAGCACGCCCTCGTCCAGGGTCAGGTCCAGGCTGACCTTGCGCAGCGGCAGGTTCGGGGCGTTCACGGTGTCGGCGCGATAGCTGACCTTGGCGTCCATGGCGCGCACGCGATCGACCTGCAGGGTGGCGTCGGGCAGCAGGCGCTGAGTGGCGTCGCGTTGGCGGGCCTCGACCTTCTGGCCGGCCGAGGCGGTCTCGCCGCGACCCGTGGCCGGGGCGGCGCCGACCAGGCTACCCAGGTCGTCGAAGTCCAGACGGCGCGAGCGCAGGTCGGCTTCCAGATAGGGCCGTTCGCGCCCGGTCAGCACGAACAGGTCGCCGCGCAGGTCGCTGTCGCCGATCCGGCCCGACAGCTTTTCGAAGTCGAAGCGGTCGCCCTTGCGGACCAGCTTGCCGGAAATCTTGTACGGCGGGGTGTTGGGCAGGGTCAGGCCGGTCAGGTCGTAGAGGCGGTTCAGGTCCGCGCCCGAAATGCTGAGCTGGGTCTCGAACCGGCCCAGGTCGAACGGCTTGGTCACGCTGCCCTCGGCGCTGATCCGGGTCGAGCCGGCGCGGATGTCGGCGTCGAACGGATAGGGCTTGCTGGGCGTGATGTTCAGCAGCGGGCCGCCGGTCACCTGGGCCACGAAGGCCGCGCGGTTCAGGGCGCCCTTGCCTTCCAGCACGAAGCGGCCGCCACGCTCGCCGGCCCGCTCCTGGGCGTTGACCGAGCCGACGAACAGGGTGTTGCGCGCCCGGTCGTCATAGCGCAGCTGGCCCTCGTTGATCACGAAGCGCTGCACGGCCGGCAACTTCAGGGGCTTGGCCCCTGGCTTGCGGGCGCCGAACGTCCAGTTGGCCTTGCCGTCGGCGGCGCGCAGCAGGCGCACGTCGGGCTTGTCCAGCACCAGGAAGGGCAGGATGATCTGGCCGCGCAGCAGCGGCAGCACCTTGACCTGCACGGCCACGCGCTGGAGGCGGACCATCGGCGGCGCATTCGGCTCGACGGTCTTGGCCCAGCTCGGCTGGCCGACGCGGATGCCATAGGCCTCGACCTTGGGCGAGAACGACCACGGGTGGACTCTCAGGTCGCCGGCGATGACCACCTCGCGCTGCAGCTGGGCCGACGCGAAGCGGCCGACCGGTCCGCGCAGCCAGTTCCAGTCGAAGATCACCAAGAAGATGATGATCGCCGCGACCAGGGCCAGGGCCGAGCCGATGCCGATCTTGGCGCTGCGCGACAGCCCGCGGAACGGGTTCCGCGGGGGCTTCTGACCAGGTTGGGGGCCAGGCTGGGCTGGGCTGGTGGCGTCGGCGGTCGACAGGATCGTGGCTCCGGTTGAACCCTCACAACGCGCGAGCCGGGCGATCCTGTTCCATTTTGAGTGGTCGGTGGGTCTTTAGTAGACCAGCCCGATGCTGCTGACGGCCGCGGCCGCCACGACGAATACGGCGATGGCCACCAGTTCGTAGGCCTTGAAGAGCGGTCGGCTCGGTGTACGCATGATGATAGTTCCCCCAGTCCCATTTTGGTGCAAGTCCCCGCACCTGGCGCAAGGGCGGCGCCACCCGGAATGGGTTAGGGCAGCTTTCCGGGCCAGACGAGATAGCCGTAGGCGTCTCGTCCGGCGGCGGCGTAGCCATAGAACGCGGGCGCGTAGGGCGGCGGATACTGGGTGACGGGGCCCCCACGGCCCCCATGACCCATGTCGTTGTATCCATCGTCATAGGCGCGCTCGCGCAGGTCCTGGTCTTGGTAGGCGTACTGTTGGTCGTAGGCGTATTGCGGCTGGCCATAGCTATAGCGGGGATCGTGACGATCGCTGTAGCGATCGGCGGTCTCCACGCCGAGCGGTTGGCCGTTCCACTGGTGACGGCCCTGATCGGAGTCGCATTCGACGCGGTCCCAGCGATAGGCGCCGCCCGGACCGGTGACCCGACGCACCACGCAGTCGCCGGGGCCGGAATTGGCCGGCAGCAGCTGCGGATCCAGCGGCAGTCCGCCCTGATACGACCCGGCCACGGCAGGCGCAGCCGCAAGGGCGGCGCTGGCGAGGGCAAGGGCGGTCAGCAGGCGAACGGTCATGGCGGAACTCCGTAACGATCTTAACAAATCACTAACGCGCCAGAACCGAGCACGCTTTCACCCCTCACGCGAGCTTGGCCGTGACGGTGCGCCCTTTTCCTTCGCCCGCAGTCCGGCTAGCGTTCGGTCAAACGAGTGTTTGAGGGCGGGAAATGGCGATCGAGGCGGTGATCTGGGATTTCGGCGGGGTGTTCACAACCTCGCCGTTCGAGGCGTTCCGCCGCTACGAGATCGAGCGGGGCCTGCCGAAGGACTTCATCCGCACGGTCAACGCCACGGACCCGGACGCCAACGCCTGGGCGAGGTTTGAGCGCGCGGAGATCGACGCTGTGGCCTTCGACGGCCTGTTCCTGGAGGAGGCCACGCGCCTGGGCCACGCCGTGCGCGGCGCCGAGGTGCTGCCGCTGCTCTATGGCGATCTCCGCCCGCGGGTGATGGATGCGCTGAAGGCCTGCAAGGCGCGGTTCAAGGTCGGCTGCATCACCAACAACGTTCCTACCGGCCACGGGCCCGGAATGGCCCAGAGCGCGGAAAAGGCGCTGGCGGTGGGCGAGATCATGGCCCTGTTCGACGCGGTGATCGAAAGCTCGAAAGCGGGGGTGCGCAAGCCCGACCCGCGCATCTACCAGATGATGTGCGAGCGCTTGGGCGTCGCGCCGCAGGCCTGCGTCTACCTCGACGACCTGGGGATCAACTGCAAGCCGGCGGCCGCCTTGGGCATGAAGGCCATCAAGGTCTCGAGCGAGGATCAGCTGCTGGCCGACCTTGCCGAAGCGACCGGTTTGGCGTTCTGAGGGGGCACAGTCCTTTCGGAGAGTTTCCCCATGTCCCGTCCCCAGATCGGTCAGAAGATCGGCGCCGCCGCCGCGATCGCCCAGCTCGACGGCTGGAGCGTTGCGCCGGACCACAAGGACGCCATCAGCAAGACTTATCTGTTCGCGGACTTCAACGAAGCCTTCGGCTTCATGACTCGCGTGGCCCTGAAGGCCGACAAGCTCGACCATCACCCCGAGTGGTTCAATGTCTACAACCGCGTCGAGGTGCTGCTGACCACTCATGACGCCGACGGGGTGACGGAACTGGACGTCCAGCTCGCGAAGTTCATGGACAGCGCCGCCTGAAGCTTTCAAACTCCCGTTTGAATTATAATCGGGAGGACGCCGCATGGCGCAGAGCACGGGCCGGGTCGCCGGCAAGAAGGCCTTCATCACCGGCGGGGCCCAGGGCCTGGGCGCGGCGGCGGGGCGGATGCTGGCCAGCCAGGGCGCCAAGGTCGCCCTGGCCGACCTCAACCTGGCTGGCGCGCAGGCCGTGGCCGACGAGATCAACGCCGCCCACGGCGCCGGCACGGCGTTCGCCTTCCAGCTGGACGTCACCCAGGAAGACCAGTGGATCGAGGTCCTTGAGAAGGCCACCGAGGCCATGGGCGGCCTGTCGGTGCTGGTCAACAACGCCGGCATCGGCGGCGACGGGCCGATCGAGAGCCTGGATTTCGACCTCTGGAAGAAGGTCATGTCGGTCAATGTCGACTCGGTGTTTCTGGGCGCCAAGCACGCCCTGACCCACATGCGCGCCCACCAGCCAGGCTCGATCGTCAATCTCAGCTCGATCGCCGGCCTGATCGCCAATGGCAATTCGCCCGCCTACAACGCCTCGAAGGCGGCGGTCTGGCTGCTCAGCAAGAACATCGCGCTGTACTGCGCCAAGATGAAGCTCGACATCCGCTCGAACTCCATCCACCCGACCTTCATCGACACCCCGATCCTGGACGGGTTCTCGGCGCGGTTCGGCAAGGAGGAGGCCTTCGCCAAGCTGGCGCGGCAAGTGCCGCTGGGCCGCATCGGCGAGCCGAACGACATCGCCAATGCGGTGCTCTACCTGGCCAGCGACGAGAGCAAGTTCATGACCGGCGCCGAGATCAAGGTCGACGGCGGCATCTCGGCGATGTGACTTAAAAGCTGTCATCCCGGCCAAGCGCGTCAGCGCGCCGAGCCGGGACCGCGGCACGCGCCGGCGCTTCCGGCGGTCCCGGCTCGGCCTTTC
>CAZRPD010000082.1:0-21412 GCA_964601775.1 uncultured Caulobacter sp.
GCACCGCGCCGGGCTGCTGGGTCTCGGGCAGGTGGCAGGTGAAGGTCGAGCCGGCGCCCGGCCCGCTCTCCAGGGCCACCCAGCCGCCGTGCAGCTCGACCAGCGCCTTGACCAGGGCCAGGCCCAGGCCCGGACCACCGCGATCGCGGCCGACGAAGCGGTCGAAGATGTGGGCCTGAACGTGGAAGGGCACGCCCCGGCCGGTGTCGCGCACGTCCAGCCGCACCTCGCCCAGCGCGCGGCGGGCCGACAGGGTGACCTGGCCGCCGGGCGGGGTCTGGCGCAGGGCGTTCTCGACCAGGTGATCCATGGTCTGGGTCAGGCGCTTGGCGTCGCCGCGGACCAGGCCGACGTCTTCCTCGCACTCGACCACCAGGGTCACGGCGCCCAGCTGGGCGTCCTTCAGGGCGCGCTCCTGGGCGTTGAGCAGCAGGTCGGTGACGCGGATGTCCTCGATCTCCAGCGCCATCTCGCCGGCGTCGATCTGGGCCATGTCCAGCACGTCGTCGATCGAGCGGGCCAGCTGGGTGGCGGCGGCCCGGACGGCGGCCACATGATTGCGGCCGCGCTCGGAAATGCCGTCGGCGCGTTCCAGCAGCTCGGAATAGCCGATGATCGTCGTCAGCGGCGTGCGCAGCTCGTAGGAGACGTTGCCGACGAAGTCGCGCTTCAGCCGCTCGGCCTCGGCCAGGGCGGCGGACCGGTCGGCCAGGGCGCTCTGCAGGTCGCGGGTGTCGGTGACGTCGGCGAAGGCGATCAGGGTCGCGCCGTCCGGCAGGGGGCGGCTCTGATAGACCACGATGCGGCCGTCCGAGGTGCGCACCTCACCCGAGGTGGGCGCGCGCATCTGCGGATCGGGATCGGCGACTCGCCCCTTCAGCTCGCGCCAGAAGGCCAGGTCGTGCAGGCGCGGCACGCACAGATCGACCACGCCCTCGAAGTCGCCCGCCGCCTCCAACGCGAAGGCGCTGACGTTCCAGAAGGTCTCGAACGCCTCGTTGTGCAGACGCAGGCGGCCGTCCGAGCCGAACACGGCGACGGCGTCGTTCAGCTTGTCCAGCGTGGCCTGCTGCACCTGGATCAGGGCGTTGTACTGGGCCTTCAGGCGCAGCTCGCCGGTGATGTCGGAATAGATCAGCAGCATGCCGCCCAGCGGGTGGGGCTGGCGCACCACCTTCAGCGTGCGGCCGTCGGGCAGGTGCCACAGGTCGTCGGCTTGGGGCCCCAGGTCCTCGTAGCGGGCCAGCTCGGCGGCCTTCCAGCCCGAATAGTCGATGCTCTCGGGCAGGCGGCGACGGTGGCGCAGACGGTCCAGCACCTCGCCATGGGTCGGACGTTCCGCAAGCCAAGCAGGTTCCAGGCCCCATAGGGTGGCGAAGGCGGTGTTGTGATAGGACAGACGCCGCGTCTGGCTGAAGATCGCCACGGCCTCGGCGATGTGGTTCAGGGTCTCGTCGTGGGCCTCGACATGCTTCTTGAAGGCGTCGCGGACGTCTTCGATCTCGGTGACGTCGGCGCAGAACACGCCCACCCCGCCGCCTTCCACCGGCACGGCCGGCAGGCGGAAGGCGCGGCGGCGGCCTCCCAGGTTGATCCAGCGCAGGGCTTCCTTGCGCTCGCCCTTGGCGGCGGCCTCGGCGACCATGGCGTCGGCGGTGCGGTCGAAGCTCTTGCCGGCCAGCGCCACGGCCGTCGGCGCGGCGGCGCCCACGGCGCGGATGAAGGCGGTGTTGCCCCAGACGGCCTGACCGTCGGCGCCGGCCACCCAGGCCGGCTCGAACACGCTGTCGACCAGGGCGGCGAAGCGCGCCGCCGAGGGCAGGCCGATATCGCCGCCACTGACCGCCGACAGGCGCAGCCAAGCCAGGGCGCCGGACGCGCGCCCCTCGACCACCACCGAGCCGGCCTTGCCGCGGGCCTCGAAAACGCAGGCCTCGCCGCGTTCGAACAGGGCGGTCAGCTTCTGGGCATGGTCGGGATCGGCGCGGCCGATGGCGGTGACCACCGCCTGGACCTGGGCGTCGACTTCAAGGGCCTTGGCGCAGGCCGCCAGGCCTTCGCCGCCCGCCGCCAGCCAGGACTGGTCGCCCTCGACCGCCACGATCGCAGTGTCGAAAGCCTCGACCCAGGCCGGCGCTGTCGTGCTGTCGCCGCCCGGCTGTTCGACCAGGCGCGCCTTCAGCGCGGCGAGGCGGGCCTCATAGTTTCGGCGCTGGCTCAGCGACCACAGGCTGACGCAGATGGCGAGGCAAACCGCGCCGGCTGTCGCCGCGAGGATCAGGTCAAAGGGAGTCATCAGGCGCGTCGCTACCCCAGCGGGTCTTCGAATCAGAGTTTCAGAATAGTCCGCCCATGGCCAGAGACCTATGACGTTGGGCGGTAATCGCTTCTCCTGGCGCTCCCCCTGGCGCAGAGCGCCAATCGCTTTATGTGAGAGGTCATGACCTGGACCGACCGCCTCGCCCCGTCGCTGGACGACTTCGCCGCCTTGGCCAAGCACGCCTTCGACGCCCTGCCCGACGACTTTCGCAAGCTATCCGGCGACGTGGTGATCCGCGTCGACGACTATCCGACCGACGAAGTGCTGGACAGCTTGGGGATCGAGGATCCGTTCGAGCTGACCGGCCTCTATCAGGGTGTCGACCTGGGCCATCGCTCGGTGCTCGACTACGGGACCGAGCCGTCGCGGGTCTTCCTCTATCGCCGCCCGATCCTGGACGAGTGGGCCGAACGCGGCGACGTCAGCCTGGGCGACCTGATCGCCCACGTGCTGGTCCACGAGATCGGCCACCATTTCGGCCTGTCGGACGACGACATCCACCGCATCGAGGACGAGGCATGAGCTTGTTTGATCAAGACGCCTGGCGCGAGCGCATGGACGAGCGCTGGTTCGACACCGGCGCGGCCATGGCCGAGGCCGGCGCCGTCGACCTGGTTTCGATCGAGGACGAGAAGGTCACCGCCCACGTCACCGGCAGCGTCGGCGACCTCTATGTCGTGGAGTTGCGCGCGCCGGCCGGCGAGGGCTCGTGCACCTGCCCCGGTTTCGAGAAGTTCGGGGCGTGCAAGCACCAGGCGGCCGTGGTCGTCGCCGCCAACACAGCCGACCTGGCCAAGGTCCGCGAGCGCATGGCCAAGCTGCGCGACGGCCTGGCGCTGGACAGCCAGGACGCCCTGATCGAACGCCTGGCCGAACTGGCTCGAATTCAGCCCGCCGTGCTGGCGGCGCTGGAAGGGCGCTAGTCCAGCACCATCCCCGGCGGCGGGGGCGAACGGGTCTGCGGGCAGGTCGGCGACGTGTCGAAATGCGCCTTGTACTCGGCGAACCCGCCCGGAAATCCGATCGCCTTGCGCCGGGCGTCGATCTCGGCCGGCGCCTCCATCGGATAGGGCCGCCACTTGCCCCCGTCGCAACGGAACTGCGAGCCGTAACGCTGGGGCCGGCCCTCCGAGATCGCCACGCGATCGAACATCATGCCGTAGCTCTGGCCGTCGATCTCGCCGGCCGGGACCAGAGTCTCCAGCGTGGGCAGAAAGCGCTTCTGCGTCTCGACATCCGAATGCTGGACGATGTGGAACGCCGTCCGCGCGGCCTTGCCGTATTTGCTGGTCAGGAACCAGCCCTCCGGCGGGACCATCGCCAGCAGGGTCTTGAGGTTCTCGTCGTCCACCGCCTCGATCTGGGCCGAGGCTGCGTCGAGGGCTACGTCGCGATCGGCCTCGGGGATCCGCGCGAAGTCGAAACTGGTGATGATACGGCGCGGGGCCTGGTCCAGGGCGGTCAGTCGCTCCAGGCGCTCGACATCGGTCGTCGCTGGCGGCAGGGCCGCGTTGTCCGCACGCGCTTTGGCGATCGACTGTTCGATCGCCGTGACGAGCTCGCGCCCCTCCGGCGAGGTCGGCGCTTCCAACGCCGCCACCAGCGCCACAACCATCAGCATCATGACCGCCCCTCCTCGCCTCTCACGGTCAAGCTGAGGGGCGAGGATGGCCGAAAAACGGCCGCCTAGAGGAAGTCGCCCAGCGCCTTGCGGCGGGCCTTCGGTTTGGGTCGCTCCCACATCACGCCGGGATAGCCCTTCAGCGGAACCAGCTTGCCGCCGCCATAGGCCCAGTCGGGCGCCTCATCCAGCGAGGTGTGGTAGCGCGGCTCGCGCCCGGTCCGGCCGGGAAACAGGGCGCGGGGCAGGTTGATCATGGTGGGCGCGCGCTTGCGCTCCATGGTCAGCGGCGTCCCGCAGCGCGAGCAGAAGCCGCGGATCGTCCCCGCGTGCTCGTGGCGGGCGATCAGGTCCTCGCCGTCCAGCCAGCGGAAGCGGCTGCGATAGCTGGCGACATAGGTGACATAAGCGCAGCCCTGAGCGTGGCGGCTCTGCGCCGAGTGGTCTTGGAACGCCCAGCGCGCCGGCACGCCGATGGCCATCCGCACCGACCCGCACGCGCAGGCGCCTTCGGCTTCCTCGGCAGGCGGCTTCAAGGGCTTGGGCATGGCGAGGCTCCGGCGGCGAAGTGTCAGCAGTACAGCACCTGCTGTCAGCCTTGTGTCAGCACCCGCTCCACCCACTGCGGCACGACTTCGCTGGCCGGGCCGTACAGTTTCTCGTCGAAGACATAGGCGTTGACCGACGGCTCCAGATTGATCTCGCAGGTCGGCATGCCCATCGCCCGAGCCATCTCGACGAAGCCGGCGGCCGGGTAGACCGAGCCGGAGGTGCCGATCGAGACGAAGAGGTCGGCTTCGGACAGGGCGTCCTCGATCTCGTCCATGAACAGCGGGATCTCGCCGAACCAGACGATGTGCGGTCGCGCCACGCCTTCGCGGCCGCAGGCGTCACAGACGATCTCCGCCGTCAGCGGCGCGGTGTCGGGCCAGGTCGCCTGGCAGGCGTGGCAGCGGCTGACCGCCAGTTCGCCATGCATGTGGACCACCCGTTGCGAGCCGGCCCGCTCGTGCAGGTCGTCGACGTTCTGGGTGCAGAGGAAAAGCGCGCCGCCCCGCGCCGCCAGCCCCGCCTCGAGCCGCGCCAGAGCATCGTGCGCGGCGTTCGGAACGGCGCCGGCCAGGTTCTCGCGTCGGGCGTTGTAGAAAGCCCGCACCAGCGCCGGATTGCGCGCGAAACCCTCCGGCGTGGCGACCTCGTTCAGGTCGTACTGGGTCCACACCCCGTCCTTGTCGCGGAAGGTGCCCAGGCCGCTTTCGGCCGACACTCCGGCCCCGGTCAGCACGAAGATCTTCATTCCGTACCCCGATGAGTGCGCTGCAGCAAAGATGACGCCTCCGTCATTTTTAATTTGACCCCCGTCAAGAGTTGAGTTGACAGTGTTCAGATAGCTCGGAGGCCGCGCAAGACAGCCCCGTTTATGGACGCAAACTGGCCGATAGGGAGCGCCGCCATGACCGACAAGAATATCACCAAGGACGCCATGTACGACGCGGTGGCGCCGGACGACTTCGAGTCGATGCTCGAACTCGACCGCTACGGCAACCGCTCGTCGGCCTTCGACAAGATCATCGCCGCGACCCACGACCACTTCTGGGATCCGCTGGACAAGGCCTATATCGATTTCGACGAGCCGTTCGACATGGAGAACCAGCCGCTGGTTCCCGAAGATCTCGTGATCGCCCTGTCGACCGACTACGTCTCTAACCACCTGTCCGATCCCAAGCAGCGCACGCGGTTCATCAACCAGTCGGTGCTGCGCAGCTTCTCGTCGATCCTGCACGGCGAACAGGGCGCGCTGAACCTGTCGGCCAGCCTGTGCCACGTGCTGAAGGACCAGGGCGCGCAGGAATACGCCGCCAACCAGACGCGCGAGGAAGCCCGCCACGTCACGGCCTTCGCCAAGTACATCAACACCCGCTGGGGCCGCCCGGTCGAGTGCGGCCCGGCGCTGAAGACCCTGCTGGTCGAAATCATCGGCGCGCCCGAGGTCTACAAGAAGATCATCGGCATGCAGATGCTGGTGGAAGGCCTGGCCATGGGCGCCTTCGCCACCTTCTACAACAATATCAACGACCCGGTCGGCAAACGCTTGCTGCAGCTGGTGATGACCGATGAGGCCTTCCACCACAAGTTCGGGAAGATCTGGGCCGACCGCACAGTGCCCAAGCTGACGCCGGAAGAGCACGCCATCATCGAGGACTGGGCGGCGCACTGCTTCCAGACCCTGCTGTTCAACCTCGTCTCGCCGCACCAGCAGCTGGATCTCTATGCCGAGTTCGGCTTGGATCCCGACAAGGTGGTCGAGGAGTACGGGAAGATCATGACCGACGACCTGCGTCGGGAGAACATGAAGGAGCAGACCAACATCTTCCGGGTGCTGGTCAAGACGCTGCTGAACGCGGGCATCATCACTGACCGCACCAAGGCGTTCTACGCCATGTATGTCGACCTCGAAGAGCTCAAGAGCGAGGGCGAACGGATGGTCGGCGACGACATCGCCGAGGAAGGCATCCGCCACCTGCAGGCCATCAACTTCAAGGATCGGCCGACGGCCGCGATCAATATCGCAGCCGAGTAATTCGGAACATCATTTGATCGACAGGCGTTTGGGCGGACCTAGCAAAGGTTCGCCCATGCGCTTTTCCGCCCTCGCCCTGCCCGTGCTCGCGGCGCTCGCCGCCACCATCGCCTGGGCGGCCGCCAAGCCGCCGACCAAGCCGGTGCCGGCCGCGTTCTATTCCGGTCGCTGGTACGAGATCGCCCGTACGCCCAACAGCGGCCAGCGCAACTGCCAGGCGCCGACGACCGACTTCACCGCTCAGGGCGCCAGCTTCAAGGTCCGCCAGGTCTGCCACCGCGGCTCGCCCAACGGCGCGCAGAAGGTGTTCCGGACCAGCGGCAAGATCCTGCCGGGCGGCCAGAACAACCGCTTCACCATGAGTTTCTTAGGCGGACTGAAGAAGCAGCAGTACTGGATCCTCGACCGCGCCGCCGACGACAGCTGGGGCATCATGGCCACGCCCGGCGGCAACTATGTCTGGCTCCTGTCGCGCACCCCCGACCTGCCCGCCGCCACCAAGGCCGTCGCCGTCGAGCGGGTCAAAGCCCTGGGCTACCAGAAGCTGGAATATCCGGAGCACCCCGCCGCATGAGGCCGCTGCTGATCCTGATCGCCGCGCTTAGCTTGTCGGCCTGCGTCGCCGGTCCCTCCGGCAACCCCAACCCGCCGCAGCCGGCCAAGGCGGTCGAGCTCGAGCGCTATCTGGGCCGCTGGTACGAGGTCGCCCGCTACGACATGCGGTTCGAGAAGGGCTGCGAGGGCGTCACCGCCGAATATTCCAAGCGCCCCGACGGCCTGATCCGCGTGCTCAACACCTGCCGCCAGGGCGCGGTGGACGGGCCGGTCAAGGTCGCCGAGGGCAAGGCCAAGGTCGTCGATGCGGCGACCAACGCCAAGCTGAAGGTCAGTTTCTTCGGCCCGTTCTTCGGCGACTACTGGGTGCTGGACCATGCCGACGACTACAGCTGGTCGATCGTCGGCGAGGGCTCGGGCAAGTATCTGTGGCTGCTATCGCGCACCCTGCCGACCCAGGCTGACCGTGACGCCCTGACCGCGCGGGCCAAGGCGTTGGGTTACGACGTCACCATGCTGCGGCCGACGCAACAGCCGGCGCCCTGACTGCGCTGGCGCTTACCGCGCCGATCCGGCTAGACACCCTGCGGTGAAGCCAGCGCGTCGGGGGACGTCATGAAGTCTTGTGGGTTTGGAGCTGTGGCCGCGGCCTTGCTGGTCGGCGCGCCGGCCCTGGCGCAGGACGATCCGCCGCCGGCGCCCGTCCCCGCCCAGGTCCGCGCGCTCGAAGGCTGCTGGACCGGCGTCGGCGCGGTCATGGGCAAGGCCGTGACCCTCGCCCTGGCCGCTAGGCCGATCACCGAGGGGACGATGTTCCTGGTCGAGGCCCACAGCCACGCCGTGGCCGATCCCAAGGACCGCTACGCCGCCCACCTGGTTTTTGGCGGCAAGGGCCGCGAGGCCACTGCGGTGTCGGGCTTCTGGATCGACAGCTTCGGCGGCGACTTCACCGCCACGGGGTCGGGCGCGGCGACGGCGGACGGCTTCGAGATCGCCTACGCCTATCCCGACGCCAGCTTCGTCAACCGCTGGCGGCGCGCCGGCGAGACCCTGTCGTGGACGATCGTCGCCAAGACGGCGAAGGCCGAGAACGCCTTCGCCCACTACGACCTCAAGCGGACCGTCTGCCCGAAAGCCTAGCGGCGGACCACGAAGCCCGGCAGCGGCATGGGCTCGGCATAGGCCGCCGCCAGGCGCGTATCGAAGACCGGCGCGGGGTAGCGCGGCGGCTCGACCTTGACCGGCGCCACGGCGGGCGCGACGGGCTCGGGCGGTGCGACCTCGACGATGCGAACCGGCGGCGGCGGCGCAACGAGCGCGGGAACGCTGTAAGCGACACGGACCGGCTCGACCGGCCGCAATTCGGCCTGACGCACGGGCATTGGAGCCGGCGCGACCTCGACCGCCCGCGACGCATAGCTCTGGGGCCGCACCGCTTGCGGCGGCGACCATTTGCGCAGAGGGGCCGAGAACTGGGCGTAGCAAGCCTGGCCGGCCTCGTCGAAGATCGCCTTCAGCCGAGCCGCCCTGTCGTCCAGCAGCGAAGCGCGGGTCGGCGCCCCGTCGGGCGTCGGCGCGCCGTGCTTGTCGGAGTTCCAGTTGCAGCCCTCGGCCAGCGCGATCTCGCGGGTCTGGGTGTCGATCACGTTGAGGACCGCCGAGTAATGAACCCGGTAGCGGTTCCAGGCGAGCGACTGCCAGATGAAGCTGCGGCTGGCGGTGATGGTCCCGACCACATAGCGGGCCTGTCCGCCAGCCACGGCGATCTCCCGGGTCTTCATGCGCTGCAGGTCCAGAGGCCGGTCGTCGACCTCCGCGCCGCGCAGGTCCGCCAGATCGTAGGCCAGGCCGCGGGCCATGGGCTGGGCGGGATCGGGCAGGTCATTGTCGGCGACGATCTTCTTGCCGTCCGAGATCGCGATGATCCCGGCGATCCCACCGCCGACGGCGCCGCCCAGGGCGCCCAGCACCCCCAACTTCGCGGGGGAAGGCGCCGACAGCGGTCCCGGCGTCAGGCTGCCATAGGCGATAGTCTCAGGTCCCTCGACCACCGCGGGCGGCATGGTCTTGGGCCCCGCCTGCGCGGCCCCGGCCACCGCCATCATCGCTAAACCCAGAATGACTTTCCGCGCCGCCACGTTCCACCTCGCCCCGGTCTCTCGACAAGGCGGGTAAATCTCCGAAAAGTTGTGGTCAAACGGGCTCGCCTACCGGGAGGCTATTTAACCCTGTTCCGCGCTTGCTCGGCGAACAAAGCTGGAACATGATGGCGGCGTGGACGTCATCATCCAACTGCACAGCCGCCCCGAAACCACCCTGGCCGTGACGCGAGGGGCCGCGCGGCTGCTCGTCGACCTGGGCTATGCGCCGCTGGCCGAGGTGACCTTGCCCAACGGCCGACGGGCCGATCTGATGGCGCTGGGTCCCAAGGGCGATGTGCTGATCATCGAGGTGAAGTCGGGGCTGGAAGACTATCGCGTCGACCGCAAGTGGGGCGAGTACGCGCCCTATTGCGACGCCTTTTATTTCGCCGTCGCACCCAGTTTTCCGGACGGGATCCTGCCCGAGGAACCCGGCCTTGTGGTCTGCGACGGCTTCGGCGGCGCGGTCGTGCGCGAGGCCCCTGCAACGCCTTTGGCCCCGGCCCGTCGCAAGGCGCTGACCCTGGCGTTTGCGCGGCTGGCGGCCTTGCGGGTGGCGGGGGTGAATGCGGAGCGGCTGGCGCTCTGAGGGACCGAAACCCCGCCCTTCGACAAGCTCAGGGTGAGGTTTCTACTCAGCGTCAGCATTCGTCCTCATCCTGAGCTTGTCGAAGGACGAGGACGGCTGCGCCTGCGCTTAGTCCAGGTTCCGAGCGATCAGGAAACCCACGCCCAGGCCGATCGCGAACGCGCCCAGGGCGACGCCGACCGGATGCTCTTCGGCGGCATGATGAGCGACCTCGGCCTTGTCGCGCGTCCAGGCGGCGCCGACCTTGGCCTTTTCCGAGGCGAAGGTGCGGGTCTGCTGGGCCACTTCGCTGGCGGTTTCGCGGGCCGACTTGACGGCCTTGCTGACCGCTTCCTTGGCCTGCTTGGTCTTTTCGGCGGTCGTGGTCTTGGCGCCGTCCAGCGCGGCGGCGGCGGACGAAGTGTCGGGAGTGAAGCTGCTGATGTCAGTCATTGGGGGAGGCTCCTAGGCTTGACCGGATACCAACACCCAGGGAGCCGTTTAGTTCTCCCGCACGACCTTCAAAACCGCTTCGCCGTA
Organism: uncultured Caulobacter sp.; assembly: GCA_964601775.1. Taxonomy (GTDB): domain Bacteria; phylum Pseudomonadota; class Alphaproteobacteria; order Caulobacterales; family Caulobacteraceae; genus Caulobacter. The sequence goes on from CAZRPD010000082.1 coordinate 10,327, forward strand.
ACGGTCCAGCTTGCCTTGACCCACGCCGCCGGACTTGCCCAGGGCCGCCAGGCTGGCCGGACGGGCCGCGGCGATCTCGGCCAGGGTGGCGTCGTGGAAGATGACATAGGGCGGCACGTGCTGGGCCTGGGCGGTTTCCCGGCGCCAGGCGCGCAGGGCTTCGAACAGCACCTGGTTCTCGGCTGGAATGGCCAGGGCCTTGCCCTCGCGACGCTTGCGGGCGCCGGTCGCGCGGCCGGTCTCGGGCGCCTCGGCCATCTGGCGCAGGGCCACACGACGCTCGCTACGATAGACTTGGCGCACGCCCTCGACGTCGCCCAGGCCGATCAGCGGCCGGCCGTCATTGGGGTCCTCGCGCAGCAGGCCCTCGAAGATCAGGGTGTCGAAGAGGTCGCGCCAAACGGGCTGGCTGAACTCGCGACCGATGCCGAAGGTCGGCAGCTGGGCCTCCTGGGGGGTGACGTCCTTGGTCTTGCCCAGCAGGTGGTCGATCAGCCGCCCGCGCCCGAACCGGCCGCCCATGCGGTGCACCGCCGAAAGGGCCTTCTGGGCGGCCTCGGTGGCGTCGATGCCGGTCGGCGGCGCGACGCAGACGTCGCACACGCCGCAGCGGGCCACGCCCTCTTCGCCGAAATAGCGGCGGACGGCGGCGGCCCGGCAGGTGACGCCTTCCAGCATCGAATAGAATTGGCGCAGCTTGCGCGACTGGGCCTGCTTGACCTCGTCGGGCGCCTCGCGGGTCTCGATCCGGCGACCGGCCCAGGCCATGTCGGCCGAACCATAGAGCGTGATCCCCTCGGCCGGCTGGCCGTCGCGGCCGGCGCGGCCGACCTCCTGCCAATAGGCCTCGATGGCGGCCGGCGGGTCGGCGTGGATCACGAAGCGGACGTCGGGCTTGTCGACGCCCATGCCGAAGGCGATCGTCGCCACCATCACCGCGGCGTCGGCTTCGAGAAAGTCCTCCAACCGCTTGGCGCGGACGGCCTTGTCGAGGCCGGCGTGATAGGCGAGCGCGGGGATGCCCTCGGCGTTCAGTTTCTCAGCCAGCTTCTCGGTGCTGTCGCGGCTGCCGGCATAGACGACGCCGGCCCGGCCGGGGCGCTCCAGAACCAGCTCGACGACGCGATCGTGGCCCTTGCCGCGCTTGCGCTCGGCGCTCAGGGCCAGCTCCGGACGGGCGAAGCTGTCGACGAATTCGGCGGCGCCCTGCAGGCGCAGCTCGGCGCGGATGTCGTCGCGGGTGCGGGCGTCGGCCGTGGCGGTGACAGCCAGGCGCGGGATGTCGGGAAACAGCTCGGCCAGCCGCCCCATCATCCGGTATTCGGGCCTAAAATCGTGGCCCCACTGGCTGACGCAGTGGGCCTCGTCAACGGCGATCAGGGCCAGCGGCGTGCGGGCCAGGCGGTCCAGCATCCACGGCTGCATCAGGCCTTCGGGCGACAGGTACAGCATGTCGACCTCGCCGGCGTCGATGCGCCGCCAGATGTCGCCGCGCTCGTCCAGCGAGATGGCGCTGTCCATCCGCTCGGCCGCCACGCCGGCCTGGCGCAGGCCCTGGACCTGGTCGGCCATCAGGGCGATCAGCGGCGAGATCACCAGGCCCACGCCTGGCCGGATCAGCGACGGGATCTGGTAGCACAGGGACTTGCCGCCACCGGTCGGCAGCACGGCCATGGCGCTGCGGCCGGCCAGGACCTCGTTGATCACCCCGGCCTGCATGCCGCGGAAGTCGGCATGGCCGAAGGTCCGGCGCAGCACGTCGCGCGCGTGGTCTAGCTCTGGGGATTCGGGAGGAACGTACACGAGGGCTCTTATGGCGACCCGTCGGCGCCGCGCCAAGGCAGGATCGCAGTCACGATGGTTTCTGTTCGCGCCCGAAATCGGCCCCGTTCATACCTCGTCAATCTTGTCGCGCGTTGTGTGGGCTTGCGATAAACGAGACGCTCTCGACAGGATACAGGACGACCATGGCGAACGGACCTTTCGGCGGGAACAAGGCGGCTCGGCCGCAGCGCACCCCGCTCCAGGCCCTGGTCTACTGGGGCACGGTGCTGGGCGTCTGGGGGCTGATCTTCGTCGTCGCCTTCTTCGCGGTGTTCGCCAGCGACCTGCCCGACACCTCCAAGCTCTACGACGTCAAGCGCCAGCCCTCGATCAACTATCTGGATCGCTCGGGCGCCCTCTTGGCCGTGCGCGGCAGCCAATATGCGCCGCCGGTCGACATCGACGCCCTGCCGAAATACGTGCCGGCCGCCTTCGTGGCGATCGAGGACCGCCAGTTCTATCATCACTTCGGGTTCAACCCCTGGGGCATCATCCGCTCGCTGGCCTGGAACATGACCCATGATGGCGGCCCCCAGCGCGGCGGCTCGACCATCACCCAGCAGCTGGCCCGCAACCTGTTCCTCAGCCCGGCCCAGAACTATCGCCGCAAGGCCCAGGAGCTGATCCTGGCCGTGTGGCTGGAGATGAAGTTCTCGAAGAACCAGATCCTGGCCCTCTACATGAACCGGGTCTATTTCGGGGCCGGCGCTTACGGCATCGAAGCCGCCTCGCAGCGCTATTTCAACAAGCCCGCCAAGGAACTGACCATCGGCGAGGCTGCGCTGCTGGCCGGCATGATGAAGGGCCCCGCCCGCTATTCGCCGGTCTCGGCCAAGGAACGCGCCGCCCGCCGCGCCACCATCGTCCTGGACGAGATGGTGCGCATCAAGGCCATCACGCCCGAGCAGCGCGACGAGGCGTTCAAGACGCCGGTGCAGGTCTCGGCCACCCTGGCCAACCAGCGCGCCCAGTACTTCACCGACTATATCGACGCCCAGGTCCGCTCGCTGGTCGGCGAACCGACCGAGGATCTGGTGGTCGAGACCACCATGGACCTGCCGATCCAGGCCTCGGCCGAGCGCGCCGTGAAGCTGGGCGTCGAGGGTCACGGCCAGCAGGGCGTGCAGCAGGCCGCCCTGGTGGCCATCGACGGCGAAGGCCGCATCCGCGCCTATGTCGGCGGCGCCGACTATGCCGAGACCCAGTTCGACCGCGCCACCACCGCCCGCCGCCAGGCCGGCTCGGCCTTCAAGCCGTTCGTCTATCTGACCGCCATGGAACAGGGTCGCACGCCCGCCGTCATGGTCGTCGACGAGCCGGTGAAGATCGGCAATTGGGAGCCGAAGAACTACACCAACAAGTTCCTGGGTCCGATGACCCTGCAGACGGCCCTGGCCCAGTCGATCAACACGGTCGCCGCGCGCCTGGCGTCGGAAGTCGGCACCAGCAATGTCGCCGCCACCGCCAAGCGCCTGGGCATCACCAGCAAGATCCAGCTGGACCCGTCGATGGCCTTGGGCGCGGTCGAGGTCAGCCCCATGGAAATGGCCCAGGCCTACGCCCCGTTCTCGAACGGCGGCTTCCTGGCCAAGGGCTACGGCATCGAGCGCATCCGCACCGCCAGCGGCAAGGTCCTGTACGACCACAGCGTCGACCGCCAGGCCCGCGCGGCGGTGATCGGCTCGCCGGCCCTGCAGTACATGAACCAGATGATGCGCCAGGTCGTAGCCTCGGGCACCGGCGCGCGCGCCAAGGTCGGCGGCTACGACGTGGCCGGCAAGACCGGCACCACCAGCGACTACAAGGACGCCTGGTTCGTCGGCTACACCGGCGGCTTCGTCACCGCCGTCTGGACCGGCAAGGACGACAACACGCCGATGAAGCGGGTGACCGGCGGCGGCGCTCCCGCCGAGATCTGGCGCACCTTCATGGCCGCGGCCCTGCCCCGCCTGAAGGCCACCCCGATCCCCGGCGGCGTGGTCGAGCCTCCGCCCGTGGCGACCGAGGACCCGATCGGTGACTTGATCAATCCGGAACCCACGCCGGAAGGCCCGGCGGCGGAGACGCCCGCGGGGACGGCGCCGCCGGTGGATCAGCTGCCTTACTAAGCCCCGATCGCGTGCAGTTCCGCCGCGTGCGCCCTTAGCCACGCGCGGTGGGGGCCCGGATCGCCCACAAGCTCTTCGCACAGCGCCCAGAACCGGGGGCCGTGATTGGCCTCGATCAGGTGGGCGCATTCGTGGGCGACGACGTAGTCGGCCACCGCCGCCGGGGCCAGGATCAGCCGCCAGCTGTAGCGGATCGCCGCCGGCGTCCGTGAGGTCGCGGGACGGCAGGACCCCCAGCGGGCCTTGGGATCGGCCACGGCCACCGACGGCATCGGCCGGTTCAGGGCGGCGGCGTGGACAGCTGTGCGCTCGGTCAGCACGGCCAGCGCCTCGCGTTTGGCCAGGCGGATGACCTTCAGGCCCCAGTTGGCGTCATCGGGCGCGACGATGCGAGGCCCTTCGGTGTTGGCCCCGTCGATCTTGGCGCGGCCAGGGCCGACCTCCAGGCGATAGGCGATGTCGTTGAGGCGCAGGACGCCGCCGGGCGCCAGGTTCATCCGCTCGGGCAGGGCCGCCAGCTGCTTGGCGATCCAGCCGGACTTTTCCTGGGCAAAGGCGACAGCCTCGCTCAGGCGCTTGGGCGTCGGGGCCAGGGCCACGATCTCGGACGTGGCCCGATCGACGCGCAGCGAGATCCGCCGCGCCCGGGCGTCCACCCGCAGGCGGACGGGCCAGCCGCCGGTCTCCAGGCGATCACCGTCGGAAAAGCGTGGGGCAGCGCGCGCGAACATCACGCCTTAGATCGCGTGACCCGAGCCGCGCCGCAAGTGGACGCGACGTTACGCTTCTTCTTCGAAGTGCGGGTCGCACTTGCGGATGAACTTGCGCACGCGCGGATAGATCTCTTCCCGGAAGCGACGCCCGTTGAACACGCCATAGTGGCCGACGCTGGGCTGGACGTAGTCGAGCTTCAGGTCGTCGGGAATGTTGGCGCACAGGGTGTGGGCGGCCTGGGTCTGGCCGATGCCGGAGATGTCGTCGTTCTCGCCCTCGACCGTCATCAGGCCGATGTCGGTGATCGCCTCAGGCTTCACCCGCGCACCGCGATGCATTAGCTCGCCCTTGGGCAGTAGGTACTGCTGGAAGACGATGTCGATGGTCTGGAGATAGAACTCTTCGGTCAGGTCCAGGACCGACAGATATTCGTCGTAGAATTCCAGGTGTTTGTCGGCGCTGTCGCCGTCGCCCTTCACCAGGTCGTTGAAGTAGCGGCGGTGGGCTTCCTGGTGGCGCTCGGCGTTCATGCTCATGAAGCTGGCCAGCTGGACGAAGCCCGGATAGACGCGCCGCCCCGCGCCCGGATAGGGCGGCGGCACGGTGTAGATCATGTTCGACTGGAACCAGGTGAACGGCTTTTCCTCGGCCAGCTGGTTGGTCACGGTCGGCGACAGGCGCGCGTCGATCGGCGAGCCCATGAAGGTCATGCTGGCCGGGCGCGAGGGGTGGTTCTGCTCGGCCATCAGGGCGGCGGCGGCCAAAACGGGCGGGCCGGGCTGGCAGACGGCCACGACATTGGGACGCGGGCCCAGCACCGACAGCATCTGGATGATGTGGTCGATATAGTCGTGGAAGTCGAAACGGCCTTCCAGCACCGAGACGTTGCGGGCGTTGACCCAGTCGACGATGAACACGGCGTGGTCGGGCAGGAACGCCTCGACGGTGCCGCGCAGCAGGGTCGCGTAGTGACCCGAAAGGGGCGCGACGATCAGCACGGCGGGGTCCAGCGAAAACTTGCCGGCCCGGCGCATGTCGGCCATGTCGCGGTCGAACTGAACGAGGCGGGCCCACGGGCTTTCCCAGACCACGTTCTGGCGCACGCGCACGTCGACCTGGCCGATCTTGACCGTGTCGATATTCCACTTCGGCTTGCCGTAGCGCCGGGTGATGTTGGCGAAGAGATCCGCGCCCGCATGCAGACGGCGGCCCACGGCCGAGTCCGCGGCAGGGTTCAGCGGCGATCCCCAGTAGTCCCGGGCCGCCAGCGCCGCCAGGCGCATCGGAGTCGAGGCGTAATAAGCCGCCTCGTGAAGAGCGTAAAGCATGGCGCACTCGCGATGTTGCAACGCAACATAACACGCCAAGCCCTAAGGAAGTCTACCCTTCACGACTTTTTGCGCCGCGTCATGGCGCCGCCTGCGCGGGAAGGTTGAAGGACGCGCTTCAGGCGCGAACCTGGGAACCGCTGGAAAGCTTGGCCGTTCCTTACCCTCTGACCGGCCCGTCCAGCCCCGCTTCCTGGACACGATGGCCACACACGGCGCCCGCAGCGACACCACACCTCCGTCGCGGGCGGAACATTGGACTGGCGGATCGCAAATCACTGCCTCGACCCGTGAACACGGCCGTCGGGACATCGTGCTTGGCGATCTCCCCGCTGAGGTTTGACGATGCTGACGACCAAGATGAACCCCCGTGTCTTCTGGGGGGCCAGCCTGATCATCGGGCTGCTTCTCGTGCTCGCCGTGGCGGCGCCCGAAATCTCCGGTCACGTCTTCAAGACCGCTCAGGCCTGGGTCATCGACACCTTCAGCTGGTTCTACGTCGCCGCCGTCGCCGGCTTCCTGGGCCTGGTGCTGTTTCTGGCCCTGGGACCGACCGGCTCGCTGAAGCTGGGCCCCGACGACGCCGAACCCGACTTTCCCTATGTCTCGTGGCTGGCCATGCTGTTCGCGGCCGGCATGGGCATCGGTCTGATGTATTTCGGCGTCGCCGAACCGATCCAGCACTATATCAGCCCGCCCGAGGTCGAGCCGCGCACCTTCCTGGCCGCGCGCGAGGCCATGGTCATCACCTTCACCCACTACGGGGTCCATGCCTGGGCCATCTATGCGGTCGTGGGCTTGAGCCTTGCCTTCTTCGCGCACCGCAAGGGCCTGCCGCTGACCCTGCGCTCGGGCCTGTCGCCTCTGCTGGGCAAGCGGATCAAGGGTCCGATCGGCGACGCCGTCGACATCTTCGCCATCTGCGGCACCACGTTCGGCATCGCCACCTCGCTAGGCTTCGGCGTCGCTCAGATGAACAGCGGCCTGTCCTATCTGCTGGGTGTTCCCAACACCGCCTGGGTGCAGGTCGGGCTGATCGCCGTGGTCATGGCCGCAGCGACCGCCTCGATGATGAGCGGCGTGGGCAAGGGCGTCCGCCGCCTGTCCGAGCTGAACCTGATCCTGGCCATCCTGCTGATGCTGTTCGTGCTGGCCGTCGGCCCGACGGGCTTCCTGCTGAAGGCGCTGGTGCAGAACTTCGGGACCTATCTCGACCACTTCGTCACCCGCACCTTCACCCTGTACGCCTACGAGCCGCGGGCCTGGATGGCGGACTGGACGCTGTTCTACTGGGCCTGGTGGATCGCCTGGTCGCCGTTCGTGGGCATGTTCATCGCCCGCATCTCGCGCGGCCGCACCGTGCGGGAGTTCATCCTCAACGTGCTGCTGGTCCCGACCGGCTTCACCTTCCTGTGGATGACGGTGTTCGGCAACACCGCCATCAGCCTGGACATGGGCGAGGCGGCGGGCGCCATCTCGCGCGCCGTGACGACCGACCTGTCGACCGCCCTCTTCCATTTCCTGGAGCACCTGCCGGGCGCAGGCATAACCTCGACCCTGGCCATCCTGCTGGTGGCGGTGTTCTTCGTCACCTCGGCCGATTCCGGGGCGCTGGTCATCGACACCATCGCCTCGGGCGGGGCCGAGGACACGCCCCGCTGGCAGCGCATGTACTGGTGCGTGCTGCTGGGGCTGGTCGCGGCCCTTCTACTGCTAGCCGGCGGCCTGGGGGCGCTGCAGGCCGCCACCCTGGTGGCCGCCCTACCCTTTGCGGTGATCATGATCCTGCTGGCCGTCGGCCTGGTCCGGCAGATGAACGCCGACGTCGCCGGCCGCACGGTCGAGACCGAAGCCCCGCCCCTGGCCGAGCAGTTGAAACGGATTCTCTCGCCCGCCAGCCGCCGCGAGATCCAGCGCCAGATCGATCGCACTGGCCTGCCCGCGCTGGAAGGCGTGCGTGAGGGCCTGGAAGCCGAGGGCCTGATCGCCTCGACGACGCGGGAGGACGACAGCCTGGCCCTGGTCGCGTCAGTCGGCGAAGGCGGTCGGGTGTTCCATTACCGCCTGATCGCCCGCCAGCGTGCGCGGCCGGCGCTGACCGCGCTCGATGCGCCCGAGCGCCGCCGCCCGATGGAGTGGCGCCTGATGGCCCGCTCGGACGATGTCGCCCGGCCGCGGGACGTCACGGGCTTCACCCACGAGCAGATCGTCGATGACGTCCTGCATCACCTTCAGGCGTGGCGGACGGGCTGAGACGCCCTCACCCCTCCCGCATCGCGTCGTCGATCCGGCGCGCGATGTCGGCGGGGGGCAGGTTGTAGGGGATGACTGTCTTGAAGCGACCCTTGGGGTCCATCAGGTAGATCGCCGTCGAGTGGTCCATGGTGTAGCCGGGACCGTCGCCGACCTTGGCGTAATAGACCTTGTAGGCCTTGGCCGCGGCGTCGGTCTGGGCCTGGGTCCCGGTGAGACCAACCGTGGTCTTGGGCACATAGTCGGCCGACAGGTAGGTCTTCATCTGCTCGGCCGTGTCGCGGGCCGGATCGATCGAGATGAAGACGATCTGCAGCTTCTCGGCCTTGGGGCCCAGGATGTCGGTGGCGGCGGACAAGCCTTGCAGCGTGCCGGGGCAGACGTCGGGGCAGTAGGTGAAACCAAAGAACACCGCGCTCCATTTCCCCTTCAGCACCTTCTCGGTGGTGGGGGCGCCGTCCTGGTTGACCAGCTGGAACGGTCCGCCGACCGCGGCGGGGGCCTGGCTCTTGAAAACGCCCGCGCGCCAGGCCAGGCCGCCCACGACGACGAAGCCGACCAGGCAGGCCAGGATCAGGAAAAGGCGGTGACGCGGCATGAGCATTTTATCCTTTTACATTCGCCCAGCCTTTTGCTCTCGCCATGCGCGCAATTCTGGACAATCCTGCGACCATGGCTGACGCATCGTTCGCTGGAGCGCCCGACGATCCACGGCTCAAGGGGCTCGATAAGCCGGGCGAAGACCCGGCGCAAGACGATGGCTGGTCCTGGATGGCTCCCGGACTGCGCCGGGGTCGTCTGCGGGTCCGCACCCTGCTGGCCCAGCGCTGGCTGTGGGTGGTGGGCCAGACCGCCGTCCTGCTGGTCGCTGGCCTGGGCCTGAAGCTGCATGTGCCATGGGCGCTGTGCTTCACCCTGATCGCCCTGTCGGCCTGGCTGAACGTGCTGCTGGGCCTGGCCTCCAGCGGCCAGAGACTGGCGCGCGACGGCGAGGCCACCGCCCAGATCGCCTTCGACATCCTGCAGCTGTCGGGCCTGCTGTACCTGACCGGCGGGGCGCTCAATCCGTTCTCGCTGCTGCTGATCGCCCCCGTGACCCTGGCGGCGGCGACCTTGCCGGCCCGCTATGCGATCGGCCTGGGCACGCTGGCCATCGCCTCGTCGATCGTGCTGGCCCTGCTTCACATGCCGTTGCCGACGGTGGACGGCGCGGTCATGGACTATGCGCCCAGCCCGCTGATGCTGGGCGCCATCGTCACGGCGCGGATCATCGGCATCATCCTGACGGCGGCCTATGCCTGGCAGGCGGCCAGCGAGTCGGCCCGCATGGAGCTGGCCCTCAACGTCACCGAAACCGTGCTGGCCCGCGAACAGAGGCTGTCGGCGCTGGGCGCCCTGGCGGCGGCGGCGGCGCATGAGCTGGGCACGCCCCTGGCGACCATCGCCGTCGTCTCACGCGAAATGGCCCGCAACGCCGCCAGCGAGGAGATCCGCGAGGACGCCGAGCTGCTGATCGGCCAGGCCGTCCGCTGCCGCGAGATCCTGGCCCGCCTGACCGAGATGCCCGAGGCCAAGGACGCCGTCCACGAGCGCATGAGCCTGGTCCAGCTGGTCCAGGACGTGATCGAGCCGCACCTGGTGCACGGCATTCGCGTCGAAGCCGTGGTCAACGGCCCCTCCGGCGACACCGCCCCCGACATCTGGCGCCGGCCCGAGATCATTCACGCCATGACCTCGATCGTCGAGAACGCCGTCGACTTCGCCCGCAGCGAGGTGATCGTCATCGCCCGCTTCGACGCCCGCTACATCGTCATCGAGGCCCGCGACGACGGCCCGGGCTTCTCGCCCGAGGTGCTGGCCAAGCTGGGCGAGCCCTATGTCACCACCCGTCCGGGGGCTGAGGGATCGCGCACGGGCCACATCGGCATGGGCCTGGGATTCTTTATCGCGAAGACTTTGCTGGAACGAACTGGCGCAACCGTGGATTTCCGTAACGGACGTCGTGGCGGCGCCGTAGTCTCGGCGCGCTGGCCTCGACCTGCCCTAGAAGCTCCCGGATATATCGGGGTCTGATCACGACGATGCGCAAAGGGGCTTGCAGTCTCTCGTGAAGGCAGGAAAGTATAGGTTGTTATTTGGCCTACCGAGTATTGGCCCGGGGAGGGGCTGACTTCATGGCGGATATCGGCGAGCTGGTCGCGGCGCTGCCCGACAAAACTCTGCTTCTGCTGGACGACGACGGTCCGCTACGGACCCGATTAGGGCGCGCGCTGGAACAGCGCGGGTTCGAGGTGACCCTGGCCGCTTCGGTGGCCGAGGCCCTGACGATCCTGCGCAGCCATGCGCCGGCCCACGCTGTCCTGGACATGCGGCTGGAGGACGGCTCGGGCCTGAAGGTGGTCGAGGCGGTGCGCGACACGCGTCCCGACGCCAAGGTCATCATGCTGACCGGCTACGGCAACATCGCCACCGCCGTGGCGGCGGTGAAGGCCGGGGTGGTCGACTACCTCTCCAAGCCGGCCGACGCCGACGACGTGGCCCGCGCCCTGCTGGCCGCCAAGGGCGACGCCCCGGCCCCGCCGGAAAACCCGATGAGCGCCGACCGCGTCCGCTGGGAGCACATCCAGCGCGTCTACGAGATGTGCGGTCACAACGTCTCGGAAACGGCCAGGCGGCTGAACATGCACCGCCGCACGCTGCAGCGGATCCTGGCCAAGCGCGCGCCGCGGTAGGTTTTCATTGTCATCCCGGACGGCCTGAAAGGCCGAGCCGGGACCGCCGGAAGCGCCGGCGCGTGCCGCGGTCCCGGGTCCGCGCGCTGGCGCGCTTGGACGGGATGGCAGCTTTTAAGGCACATCG
>CAZRPD010000083.1:0-21114 GCA_964601775.1 uncultured Caulobacter sp.
GCCGCGGCCCCTCCCCGCCCCTGTTCCAGAAGCCGGCCGGCATCTCGCCGGGCCCCTCCGCCGACCAGCTGGACGGCTAGACCCGCATCCGCAGCCCCAGCCGCGCGTCGCGGCCGACCCGGTGCAGATAGGTCGGGATGTGGGTGGTGTCGCTGAACTGCCGGTCGGCGGCGTTGGTCAGGTTGAAGACGTCCAGGGTCAGCTCGGCGGCGGGCGAGAGCCGGTGGCTGGCGTTGACGTCCACGCGGGTCAGAGCGTTGACGCCGTCGACATCGCCGCCGTTCGGGGCCGGGGCGGTGGCGACGAAGGCGCTGCGGTGACTGACCGTGACGCCGGCGCTGGTCGGACCCGCACGGCGCTGCACCGACAGGAAGGCGGCTGTGCGCGGCGCGCCCAGGGCGTCCTCGGTACGAACGAGAGCGCCAGACTTTCCGATCAGCCAGACGTGCGAGCGGGCATGCGACGCCGCGCCGTTGATCCGCCAGGCGACGCCATCCGGCCGTTCGATCCGCCGGCTGAACGCGACCTCGACGCCATCCAGCCGGCCCTTGCCGGAGTTCTCGGGCCGCGCGAACTGCCAGATCGGCAGGTCGGGCGAGCAGCCGGGCGACGAACCGCAGGCCAGGGTCGCGACGGCGGGCGACAGGCCGAAGGGATTGGCCGCGAAGGCTCCCGGCCGGGTGATGGTCGACTGCACCACGGTGGACAGCGACTTGTGGAACAGCGCCAGGTTCAGGCCCAGATCCGGCGTCGGTCGCCACTCCAGCGCCAGGTCCAGGGTGTCGGCCTGGGTCGGCTTCAGGTCGGGATTGCCGACGACCACCATCTTGGTGCCGGTGGTCGAGATGCCGATCCCCGGCCGCAGGCTGGCCAGGTCCGGTCGCGCGACGACCTTGGCCGCGCCGAAGCGCAGCACCGCGTCCGGGGCCACGCGCCAGGCCAGGTTCAGCGACGGCAGCAGCCGGCGGTCGCGACGCTTCAGCTGCTGCCCGGCGACCCGGCCCGAGAGGCCGACGCCCAAGCCGTCGATGTCGTAAGCCGCCGACATCCACCGCAGCCCGGCTTCGCCCCACACCCGCCGGGTCTCGCGGAAGGGCCGGGCGACCTGCAGGAAGGCGGCGTCGATGGTCTCGCCGATCGCGTAGTTGAGGCTGGCGGCCGGTTCGGGGCCGAGGCTCAGGCCCGGACGGGTCCAGGCCAGGACGCGCTCGACGTCCAGGGCCTGCCAACCCGCAGCGCCGAACCTCGCGTTGATCGTGATCGGGCGGCTCAGATCGCCGATCGGCGCTGTGGCCAGCACCGGCGGCACGTCGCTGTTGAGGTTGGCGATGGTCCCGTCGCTGCGGGTCAGGGTTGTGGCCGCGTTGACATAGCGCCGGTGCAGCAACCCGGCCCGCCAGGCCAGCGGCCCGTCCCGCTCGATGTCGAAGGCGGCCGACTTGTGGATGTTGTCGACCCAGTTGGGCTCGGCTCGGACCTCCGCGACACGCCAGCCGGCGGACGAAGCCAGATTGGCCGAACCGAACGTCACGCGCGGCCGCTTGGCGTCGCTGAAGTCGTAGGCGAAGCCGGTCACGCCGCTCTGCTGCAGCCAGAGCGTGTCGCGTTGCGGATTGCCGAAATCCGAGCGGCTGTAGCCCAGCAGCACGCTGGCCTTGTAGCCGTCGCCGAACCGGCGGGTCGCCGACAGGGTGGATTGCCGAAACACCGTCTCCAGGATGTCGCGGCGGGCCTCGGAGCGGACGTCGACATTGTCGAAGGTCCCCGCGATCAGCACCGGCAGGCGGCCGCCCTGGTTGATGATCCGCGCGTCGGTGACGGTGACCCCGCCCAACCCGCAGCCCTGCGCGTCGCAGCCGCCGGCGGTGCGGAAGGTGAAGCTCTCCAGGAGGTCCTCACGCCGCTCGACCTTTAGCGACGCATAGAGCAGGTCGGCGCTGACATGGGTCTGGTCGTCGGGCCGCCATTCCAGGCTGGCGGACAGGCCCAGGCGCCGCTGGTCGGCGCGCACGACCTCCAGGCGGGGGATGCGGGCGTGCAGGGCCTGGTTCAGGGCCTCCAGGCTTTCGCCCGTCTGGCTGGCGGCGAAGCCGGGGAAGATCGCCGTTCCGCTTTCCCACTGGCCGGCGCTGGCCCCGCTCTCGGCGGTATGGCGCTCGCGATATGCGGCCGAGACCAGGAAGCCCAGGCGGTCATCGCGGTTGCGGAGCGAGGCCAGGACCGAGGCGCCCGGCGCCGTCCGGCCCGAAGCGCCATTGTGCGTGGCGTCGGCGGTCATCCGCAGGCTGCGTGAGGGCAGGTCGAACGGCGAGCGGGTGCGCATGTCGACGCTGGCCCCCAGCGAGCCTTCCTCCAGATCGGCAGAAGCGGTCTTCTGCAGGCGCACCTGGTGGAAGAGGTCGGCGGCGAAGACGTTGTAGTCGAAGGCGCGTCCGCGATTGACGCCGCCGCCGGCGTTGGTCGCGCCGAAGGTCGCCAGGGTCTCCAGGCCGTTGACCCGCACCAGGGTGAAGCGCGCGCCGACCCCGCGCACGGCCAACTGCCGGGCCTCGCCGGCCTCCAGGCTGACGCTGGCGCCGGGCAGGCGCGATAGGGCGTCGCCGATCCCGCCAGGGCCAGCGCGCTGCAGGTCGTCCTCCAGCAGGATGTCGATCAGGCGCGGCGAGACGCGGTCCAGGCTGGCGGCGGCCTCGCCCAGCGGCCGGGCGACCACGGTGATGACCGACACCGGCGGCTCCTCGACGGGCGCTTCGACCGGCGTCGCGGGGAGGGGCGCTTGCGGTGGTGCGCGGCGGACCAGGATCACGCCGTTGGCCTCGACCGTGAAGGTCAGTCCGCTGCCGGCCAGCAGGCGGGGCAGGGCCTCGCGCGCGGTCATGCGGCCGGTGATGCGCGGGGCCGAGCGGGTGGCGGTCAGGGCGGCGGGGGCGACGATGACGACGCCGGCGCGGGCCGACAGGTCGACCAGCGACCGCGCCAGGGGCTGGGCCGGCAGGTCGATCGTGAGCCGTCGCTCCTGAGCCTCGACGCTTCCGGCCAGCGCCGCCAGAGCCAGGCCGGCCGCCAGGCGGTGGCGCAGACTCATCGCGTCCGGGGCGTGATCAGCCGCACTCCGTCCGGCCGGGTGCGGACCTCCAGCGGCAGCAGGGCCGGCAGGCTCTCGAGGAAGGCTTCGGCCTGGTCGGCTCGGAAGCTGGCGGTCAGGCGCACGCCGGCGACGGCCGGATCGACAGCGACCCGTACGTTCGAAAAGCGGTTGATGTCGTCGGCGACGTCACGCATGGGGGCCGAGGTATAGCTGAGTTGCCCGCGCCGCCAGTCGGCCGCCGCTTCGGGGTTCGACAGCTTCGCGCGGCGCACGCTTTTCGCATCCAGGGTCACGGCGTCGCCGCGCGCCAGGATGGTGTTGAAGGCGTCTCGCCGAACCGCGACCCGGCCGCGCTCGACCGCCACCGCGATCTCGCCACTGGCGCCCTTGCGGACGTCGAAGCGGGTGCCCAGCACGGTGACGCGCGTCTCGCCGGCCCGGACCTCGAACGGCCGGCCTTCGGCGTGACGGACATCGAACAACGCCTCGCCGCGCTCCAGGTCGTAGCGGCGGCCGGAGAGCCAGCCGGCTTCCCGCAGGCGGGTCTGTGGTGACAGCACCGCTGACGAGCCGTCGCGTAGGGCCACGGTCCGCACGGCGCGACCGCTCTCCAGGACGGTGGAGCGGTTGGCGACGCCGACACCGATCGCCAGGCAGGCGGCGAGGGGGAGGGCGGCTGCCCAGATCAAGACACGGCGCGGGGACTGGCGCTGCGGCTGAGCCAAGGCGTCGAGGCTGCTCAACTGAAGCATCAGTCGCTCGGCCGCATCATAAGCGGCCGCATGGCGAGGATCGGCTTCCAGCCAGATTCGGAACGCCTCGGCGCGCTCGGCCGACAGGCGTTCGCCGAAGATGGTCAGGGCCCAGCCCCCGGCCCCTCCCTCGATCTGCCGGTCAGGTGCGGGTGCCTTCACGGGACAGTCCACGAAAGTGGATCGCGCCGCCGGCGACGGCGCGTTGGCAGGCGGCGACCGCTTCGCCGACGGTCTTGCGGACCAGAGCCTCGGACACGCCGTGCCGCCGGGCGATCTCGGCGAAGCTGAGCCCCTCGACCCGGTTGGCGGCCAGGAAGGCGCGGTGCCGGGGCGGCAGGCCGGCGACGACGCGGTTCAGAACGTCCAACTCCTGCTTGGCGATCAGGGTCCGCTCGGCGTCCGGCTCGGCGTCGGTTTCCAGCACGGGATCCGAACTGCCCACGATCCGTGTCGTCAGCCTTTGGCGCCGAAAGGCGTCGCGGGTCAGGTTGATCGCCACCCGGAACACGAAGGCCCGAGGGCTCTCGTGCCGCTGGTCGGCCGGTCGCTCGCCCAGCGTGACGAAGGCCTGCTGCGCCACGTCCTCCGGATCCGGCGGACCAGCCCCGAAGCGCGCGCGCAGGAATAGGCACAGATCGCCCCAGTCGTCGGCATAGGTCTCGCGATAGGCGGCCAGGCCGCTCCACAACGGTCCGTCGGTGTCGGCGCCCGGCCGTTGCGGTTTCCCCACGGCCCCTCCCTATCTGTGCGCCGAACTTGCCCCGACGATGCGGGCTGCGCCGTCCGCATTCAATGCGGCAGCAAAAAAATCACGCCTTCGGACGGTTTTTCGTGCGGGTCGGGCGTGGTCGTTCGTTGTTCCAAATTGCGCGTCATTAAGAGCAATTTGATTGCTTCATTTTCTCAATGTGACCGGTAACTTTTCCCTTTCGAAATCAAAAACGGCATGTTTATGTCGCTTCATTGATACCGGTAACTAGCCGGAGGGGCGGCCGTCACAGGCCGTGAAGGGGAGGAAGGTCGCGGTGCGCGTCGACGGTCAGTTCGTGCAGCCCTTGGCAGACGTGACGCGCATGCTCGATCGCGAGCTGTGCGACGTGCTGGTCCAGTCGCTGCTGCGCCGGATGCGCGACGCCCTGCTCCAGGGACACAGCCTCGACGTACCGAACATCGGCCAGATCAGCATCCGCCAGACGCGGCCCTACGCCCTGGTCAATCCGGTGAGCGGCCAGGCCCAGGCGCTGGGCGGCGAACGAACCCTCCTTTTTCGTCCCGACCGCCAGTTGGTGCGGGACCTGAACGCCATTCGGGAGAATGACGATGTCGCGTAACCTCCGCCGCCTTCTGGCCGTGTCCACCGCCGTGAGCCTCGGTCTCGCGGCTGCTCCGGCCCTGGCGCAGGACGTCGCCTACAAGAACGCCAAGCTGTCGCCCGCCCAGCGCGCCGCCGACCTGATCGCGCGCATGACGCTGGAGGAGAAGGCCGCCCAGCTGCGCCACGTCGCGCCGGCCATCCCACGCCTGTCGGTGCCGGCCTACAACTGGTGGAACGAGGGGCTGCACGGCGTGGCCCGGGCTGGCGAAGCGACCGTGTTCCCGCAGGCCGTGGGCCTAGCCGCGACCTTCGACACCAAGCTGACCCGCCAGGTCGCCGACGTCATCAGCACCGAGTTCCGCGCCAAATATGTCGACAAGGTCGGCGCCGACGGCTCGGCCGCCCAATACCGCGGCCTGACGGTGTGGTCGCCCAACATCAACATCTTCCGCGACCCGCGCTGGGGCCGGGGCCAGGAGACTTACGGCGAAGATCCGCACCTGACCGCCGAGATCGGCGTGGCCTTTGTCGAGGGCTTGCAGGGGCCGAACCTGGCGCATCCCAAGGTCGCCGCCCAGGCCAAGCACTACGCCGTGCACAGCGGCCCCGAGGCCGACCGTCACTTCGACGACATCCACCCCTCGCGCCACGACCTGGAAGACACCTACCTGCCGGCGTTCAAGACGCTGGTGACCCGGGCCAAGGTCGAGTCGGTGATGTGCGCCTACAACGCCGTCGACGGCGTGCCGGCCTGCGCCAGCGACGCGCTGCTGAACCAGCGCCTGCGCCACGACTGGGGTTTCAAGGGCCATGTCGTCACCGACTGCGGGGCGATGGCCGACATCTATCTGCCCAAGGCCCATGCCTATCGGAAGACCCCGGCCGAGGCCTTCGCCGTCGCCCTGAAGGCCGGCACGGACGTGGCTTGCGACTTCGGCGGCAAGCTGGGCGTCGAGGCGCCGGCCATCGTCGAGGCCGTCCGCACGGGCCTGGCGACCGAGGCCGAGGTCGACGTGGCGCTGAACCGCCTGTTCGAGATCCGCTTCCGCCTGGGCCTGATGGATCCGCCGGCCAGCGGGCCGTGGGGCAAGATCACCGCCGCCGACAACGACACGCCGGCCCACCGCGCGATCAACCTGCGCACGGCGCAGGCGTCGCTGGTGCTGCTGAAGAACGACGGCCTGCTGCCGCTGAAGGCTGCGCCGAAGTCGATCGCCGTGATCGGGCCCAACGCCGACAGCGTCGATGCCCTGGTCGGCAACTATGCCGGCACGCCGTCCAAGCCGATCACCGTGCTGGCCGGCATTCGCGCCCGCTATCCGGACGCCAAGGTCACCCACGTGCCAGGCACCGGCCTGATCGGTCCGGCCAGCACCCCAACGCCCGATGCGATCTTCTGCCAGGACGCCGCCTGCGCGACGCCGGGCCTGAAGGTCGAGGACTACGGCAACCTGGATCTTTCCGGTTCGCCGCAGGTCCGCACCGACACCAATGTGAAATTCCGCTGGGGTTGGCCGACGCGTGAGATGCGCAAGGGCTCGATCCGCTGGAGCGGCTTCGTCAAGGCGGGGCAGACCGGGCCGCATGGCTTCACCCTGACCGGCGACGGCGGCTGGCGGATCAAGGTCGACGGCCAGGTGCTGGCCGACTTCTGGGACGGCACGATCGACCCGTCGATGGGCAAGTCGGTCGAGCTCAAGGCCGGCCAGACCTACGCCATCAGCATCGAGGCGCGGCAGGACAGCGAGCGCGGCACGCAGGGGCTGATCTGGAACCAGCCGGCCGACGACGGCGACGCGGCCCTGGCCATCGTCAAGGACGCCGATCTGGTGATCTTCGCCGGCGGCCTGACCGCCCGGGTCGAGGGCGAGGAGATGAGCGTCCACGCCCAGGGCTTCGCCGGCGGCGACCGCACCAGCCTGGACCTCCCCGCGCCGCAGCAGAAGCTGCTGGAAGGCGCGCACGCGCTCGGCAAGCCCACGATCCTGGTGCTGATGAACGGCGGCGCGATCAGCAGCAACTGGGCCGACAAGGCGCTGCCGGCCGTGATCGAGGCCTGGTATCCGGGCGGCGAGGGCGGGGCGGCCATTGCGGGCCTGATCGCCGGCGACTTCAGCCCGTCGGGACGCCTGCCGGTCACCGTCTATCGCTCGGCCGACCAGCTGCCGCCGTTCAAGGACTACGGCATGGCCGGCCGCACCTATCGCTATTTCGGCGGCGAGGCGCTGTACCCGTTCGGCTACGGCCTTTCCTACACCCGCTTCTCGTACGGCAAGCCGACGCTGGCGCGCTCGGTCGCGGCGGGCCAGCGCCTGACGGTCACAGCGCCCGTCACCAACACCGGCGGCCGCGACGGCGACGAGGTCGTCCAGCTCTATGTCACCCGTCCCGGCGTGGCCGGCGCGCCGGCCCGCGCGCTGAAGGGCTTCCAGCGCGTGTCGCTGAAGGCCGGCGAGACGCAGGTCGTGACCTTCGAGCTTGAGACCGACGCCTTCTCGACCGTGAACGAGGTTGGCCAGCGCAGTGTCGAACCCGGCGCGGCCCAGCTGTGGATCGGCGGCGGCCAGCCGGTCTCGCGACCGGGCCTCGAGCAACCCGCCGGCGTCCGCGCCGACCTTCACATCACCGGCAGAAAGGCGCTCGCCAACTAGCCAGCACGACCAGGGGACGCGGAGAAAACAGAACACCGCGTCCCCGCCAGACCAGACTCTTGGGGAGGAAATAATGAATACGATTCAACGCCATATCCGGCGGACGACCCTGCTCGCCGGTATATCGGCCGCCGCCTTCGTGGCCGCGGCCCCCGGTCTCGCCGCCGCCCAGGCGACCGAGCCGGCCAAGACCGCCGATCCCGAGGCGGTCAGCGAGGTGGTGGTCACCGGCTACCGCGCCTCGCTGCGCAGCGCCCTGAACGTCAAGAAGAACGCCGACGTCATCATGGACGCGATCAACGCCGAGGACATGGCCGACTTCCCAGATTCGAACCTGGCGGAGTCGCTGCAGCGTCTGCCGGGCATCTCGATCGACCGCGACAACGGGGAAGGGCGCACGATCAGCGTCCGGGGTCTCTCCGGCGACTTCAGCCGCGTACGCATCAACAACATGGAAGCCCTGTCGACCGGCGCGGCCAACGACGCCGGCGGCAGTCCGAACCGCTCGCGCGCCTTCGACTTCAACGCCTTCGCCTCGGAGCTGTTCAGCTCGGTGCGAGTGCGCAAGTCGTCGTCGGCCGAGGCGGACGAAGGCTCGCTGGGCGCCACCGTCGACCTGATTACCGGGCGGCCGTTCGACTACAAGAACGAGGCCTTCGCCCTGTCGGCCGAGGACTCCTATTATCGCAACGGCAAGAAGCACAGCCCGCGCATCACGGGCCTGGCCTCCAAGCGCTGGTTCGACGGCAAGCTGGGAACCCTGGTCTCGGCCGCCTACGCCAAGCGCAGCTCCGAGGACGACAGCTATGGCCGCGGTGGCGGCTCGGCCGACTATACCTATCGAGGCAGCACCTGGACCGGCGACGAACTACCCGGTCGCGCCGGCTTCGCGGCCCCGACCGGCACAGTGTTCAGCGCCCTGGTTCCCACGACCCTGACGGGCTCGGCTCTGGACGCCTACAAGGCCAATCCGGCCAACTACTATAACCCGCTGGCCAATCCGGAAGCCTATGCGGCGATGACCGGTTCGGACCCGGCCGCCTACGCCAAGCTCTATCCGGGCTGCGCCGCCGTGGCCGCCCAATCGGTGGCGACGCTGACCCCGACCAGCCCCGGTTGCAACAACTCGCTGATCCGCTTCCCGGCGCTGCCGTCGCTGAACCAGCGCAATGTCGAGACCGAGCGCCTGGGCCTGACCGGCGCGATCCAGTTCGAGATCAGCCCGCGCACCCGCGTCTCGATCGACGGCCTCTATTCGCGGTTTGACAGCGTCAGCACCAACTACCAGATCTCGCCGGTCGGCCTGAACCGCAACAACACCAATGCCAGCTACCAGTACGGCGCCAACGTGCCGACGGCGGCCGCGCCGGGCGGCTCGGCCATGACCGAGGCTCAGCGCCGGGCGCTCTATCCCGGCGGCTGCACCTATGCCGACGAGACCGACCTGAACCCGGGCCAGGACTGCGGCCAGTCGCTCAACGGCACAGCGCCTCTGGGCGGCTACACGTTCAGCTACAATCCCAATAATCTGGACGTCTACGAGTACTACACCAACCGGAACTCGCCGGGGTATCTGGGCCCGGCTAGCAGCCTGCCGTTCCGTGGGCAGTTGATCGGCCGTCCGGCGGTCAAGCTGCTGGACGCCGAGGTGATCGGCCAGAACGCCGAGTATCTGAAGCTGGGCAATGTCGACTGGCGCTCGGCCGCCGACCGCGGCGCCTACACCACCGATTTCCGCCAGGTGTCGGTCAATGTGGACCACGAGTTCAGCGACAAGCTGAAGGCCCAGTTCTCGGTCGGCGCCTCGCGCTCGGAGAACAAGAACCAGGGCACCCTGGTCGAGTTCAACTACATGGACGCGGCCGAGCCGTTCGTCTTCGACTCCCGCGGCCTGTCGGGCATGCCCAAGTTCGATCCGGGCTTCAACGCCGCCGATCCGAACAAGTGGGGCATCGTCAAAGGCTTCTCGGCCATGCGCAATTACGAGCGCAACACGGTCAACGACTACAAGGGCGGCAAGATCGACCTGAGCTATCAACTGGACGATCACTGGACCATCAAGGCGGGGATCACCCACCGCGAGTTCGGTTTCTCGACCGACCAGTACGAGCGCAACAACGACCTGCTGAACCCGACCGAGAAGGAGGCCAAGGTCACGACCGCCTCGCTGGGTCAGGTCATCGACTTCGGCCAGGGACTGGACGTGCCGGCGGGCTCGGTCACCAGCTTCTTCACGCCCAATCTGGAGGCGTTCAGCAGCGTCTTCGGCTTCGACTGCAACTGCATCAACAAGTTCGGTGACTTCCGCATCACGCGGAAGCGCAACCGCTCGGCCTCGTTCGAGGTCGACGAGAAGAACCTCTCCTACTACCTGCAGTTCGGCTTCAGCTACGACGTCTGGGGCGGCCGTCGCCTATTCGGTAACGTCGGGGTCCGCCAGGCCAAGACCGACGTCTTTGCGGTCGGTGAAACGACCGCAGGCCGCCGCATCACGGGCGAGAACAGCTACACCGACACCCTGCCGTCGGCGAACCTGACCTGGGAGGCGTGGGACAACCTCTATATCCGCGTCGCCGCCGCCAAGGTCATGGCTCGTCCGCTGCTGGGCAACCTGTCGCCGGCCATCACCGGCATCAGCATCCCCGGCGACGGCAATGTCACCGGCGGTTCGCTGACGGTGGGCAACACCAAGCTGTCGCCGTTCCGCGGCAAGGCCTTCGACGTCGCCGCCGAGTGGTACTTCAACGAGGGCGGGCTGATCAGCCTGGGCTACTTCCGCAAGGACATCGACAGCTTCCCGCAGACGGTGTTCTACGAGGCTCCGCTGTCGACCTTCCTGGACGCCGAGGCCATCGCCCAGCTGAAGCTGCAGTTCCCAGGCGAGACCGGCGGCGACATCTTCCGCCGCGCCTATATCGACGCCGACAACCCGATGCTGGCCCGCCAGGTCCGCGACGCGCCGGGCGGCTACCTGCAGGGCTTCGAGTTCAACTTCCAGCAGGACCTGACCTTCCTGCCCTGGTACTTCAAGAACCTGGGCGTCCAGTTCAACATGACCAAGCTGGACACCAAGCTGACCTACATCTTGGATCCGGGCGCGGTCACCGCCGGCACCGGCGTGGTCACCAAGGCCCCGACTTATGGGACCGGGCCGTGGCTGGGCGCGTCGCCCAAGGGCCTGAACTTCACGCTCTATTACGAGACCGAGAAGTTCAACGCCCGCATCTCGGCCGCCCAGCGCGACGAGTACTACACGCGTTATCCGGTCAGCGCCGGCACCTGCGATCCGGGCCTGCAACCCAATGGCGCGGCGTGCGACGGTCCGCTGATCAACGAGTTCGACGGCAACCGCTCGACCATGAACGTCGATTTCTCGATGCGCTATCAGCCCACCAAGCAGATCAGCATCACCTTCGAGGCGCTGAACATCACCGACGAGATGGCCGAGCGCTTCACGTTCAATGATCCGGTGGTGCTGTCGTACGGCGGCAGCGGCCCGAACTACCGCCTCGGCGTTCGCTACCGCTACTAGGCTCTCCCCCTGCGGCGCCGGCTTTTAAGAGCTGGCGCCGCTTCTTTTCGTGGCGACGGCCAGGATCTTGTAGTCCAGCGCCTCGCCGGGGACGGGGCTGTCGATCAGGGCGATGGCCACGACCGCGCCCGGGCGCTTCCAGGCGCGGGCGTCGGCGGCGCGGATGTGGGCGGGCAGGGCGGGCTCGGCCTGCCAGGTCGACAAGCCCGTCTGGTAGTGAGCTTCGACATCGGTCCAGGTCGCGGTGGCGGGCAGGCGGTAGGCCGACGTGGTCAGCTTGCCGTGGGACGCCTCCAGCGCATCGCGGAACTCGGCTTCGACGACGTCCAGCCGGCGATCGTGTGCGCCGGGCTCGGTCAGCAGCTGCGCCTGCGGGGGCGGGGCCGGTGGCGCGGCGGTCACGGCGGGGGCGCAGGCGGCGGCGGTCAGGACGGTCATGGTCGCGATCCATCTCAGAAGCATCGGCGTCTCCCGGGCGCCGACATGCGGACGGCCTGCTCCGGGGAACGCCCGGAACAGGCCGATGGCTCCGTTTGCAATGTCCTCAGCGCGCGCCGTCCAGGACGCGGCCCAGGGCGGTGTCGTAGTCGCCCTCGGCGCGGCCCTCGTAGGGGGCCTTGGTCACCGGATCGTGCGGGAAGGACAGCTCGAAGAAGGTGTCCTTCAGCGAGGCGGCGCCGGCGGCGTAGGCCGCGACCCCATCCTTGACCAGGGCGTCGGTGTACATGCCGATCCCCGCGCCGGCGATCGGACCAGCCGGACCGGTGGTGAGGCCCACCGCAGTCTTGAACATGCCGCCGATCATCTCGGCCTTGGCCTTGTCGTTGGCGGCCACCTTGTCGACGGCGGCCTGGGTCGAGCCCGCGAAATAACCCAGGTCCTGGGCGTTGCGGTGGTAGCCGCCGATCTGGGTTTCCAGGCGGGTGATCGGGTTCTCGGTCAGGGTGTTGCCGGTCTGCAGCTTGGCGATGTAGCCGCCGACGATTGCCTCGCCGGGCTTGCCCTGCTTGAGGGTCTCGGTGAGGAAGCTGGTCATCGACGTTCCGTAGCGGTCGGCGGTCTCCAGCTGGCGGACGACGCCGGTGACATCGGTATCCAGCAGACCCTTGAGGCTGTCGCGGACCTTGGCCGCTTCGACGGCGGCGGTGGCGTTGACCGAGAAGGCGCTGCTGGAATTGGCGATCTCGCCCAGCATCGTGCCGCCCTGGGCGAAGACGCCGGCCTTGACCGAGGCGTTCTGGCTGGTGGCGGCCGCGTTCAGAATGCCGGTCAGCGTGCCGACGTCATAGCCGCTGGCCGTGGCGCCGGTGGGCGACTGGTGAGTGCTCAGCTCGGCCGAGGACTTCATCACCGCGCCCAGCTCGGCCTTCGACAGGGACGAGACGGCGGTGTCGAAATGGACGCCCGACAGGCTGCCCAGCA
The DNA here is from genome assembly GCA_964601775.1 of uncultured Caulobacter sp. Taxonomy (GTDB): domain Bacteria; phylum Pseudomonadota; class Alphaproteobacteria; order Caulobacterales; family Caulobacteraceae; genus Caulobacter. The sequence continues at coordinate 12,764 of CAZRPD010000083.1, forward strand.
CCTTGCCGACGGCCAGGGCCTCGGGATCGCTCTTCTGGGTCACCGAGCCGCCCAGCCCGAACAGGCTGCGCTCGACCTCGCCCTTCAGGCCGTCGGTGGTGCGGCTGGACAAGGCCTCGACATAGCCGACCTTGGCCTCGGGCGTGGCGAAGGTGGCGACGGCGTCGGCCAGGGCGGTGACATCCTCGCGACTGTTGAAGGCCTCGGAAACCCGGCCCAGCTGCGCGCCCGACAGGCCGGCGGCCAGGTCGTTGAACACGTCGCGCTTCTCGTCGGCGGTCAGGCCCTGCGCGCCCAGGACGCCACCGGCGTTGATGTCCTCGGCCAGGCCCTTGAGGTCGGCGTCGCTGAGCTTGGAGACGGTCGCGTCCAGCTCGGCCGGCGCCAGGCTGCCGATCGTGTCGGCGACGCTCTGCATGTTGGCGTTGCGGCTGGTCCCCAGCAGGCCGTCCTCGCGGGTCAGGTCCTGGATCTGGCTGACCGCGGCGTCGACCTTGTCGGCCGCCGACAGGGCCGAGGCGGCCGAGCAGCTGTTGCTCGACGACGACGAGTCCGTCGACGATGAAACGGAGTTGGAACCGTCGGCCATGGGGATGCTCCTGAATGGCGGGGTCGATCTTGCGGAGAAGCCTATCGGCGGCCGGCCGGGGATTTCAGTGGGATGATCCCTAGCTGGGGAAAACCCTATCGGCGGTCGTCCGTGGGAGAGGCCACGGTGACGCTGGCGGCCAGTTCGGCCGGCGGGCGATCCAGCTTGCTGAACGGCGCCAGCACGAAATCGAGATCGGTCTGGCCGCGCAACTGGCCCAGGCGCTGGTCGAGGCGCGAGTTCTCGATGTGCTCGGCGGTTTCCTCGAACTCGCGTTCGGTCGGGGTCTCGACGGCGGCGTCGGTGGTGCGCGCGACGGTCTCGCCGACCGCGCCCACCGTGGTCCCCACGAGACCGTCCTGGCCCAGCAGGCCTTGCTCGCCGAGCAGGCGCTCCAGTAGGCCGCGCTGCTGCGGGGCCAGGCCCGACAGCGCTTCCAGCAGGACCGACGGCGCGGCCTCGGCGAAGGGCGTGACGTCGAGCCGGCCGGTAGCCTCGAACCGGGCCAGGGCCGTCTCGAGCGGCTTGGCGGGCGCCAGGGCTTGGGGCGCCGCGCCAGCGGCCAGGATGCTGTCGATGGAGGACATGACGATCTCCGCGATGGGACGATCGATCATGTGGCTCGCCGACAGCCCGGCCTATTGGGGATTACCCTAGCCGCGGACGAAGCCGGCGTTGGTCAGGGTCAGCTGCCGAAGGTCCACGCCCATCTCGTTGCGGAAGCGGGTCACGGCCGCATCGCCCAGGCGGCGAGCGGTGGCGCGGTCGCCGCGCTTCATGGCGTCCAGGTAAGCCGCGTGCTGGATCAGGAAGTTCAGCATCAGCACCTCGGACATCTCCTGGCGCTGGCCTTCGTTCAGGCGGGCGTAGCCGGGGTTGGAGGCGATCATCGGCTTGACCTGGTTGCGCACCGCCTGGGCCTGGGCGCGGTTGCTGTCGCCGCCGTTGGCCATCACCCAGTTGAAGATCCAGTAGGCGGCCATGGAGTCGGCGGTGTCGCCGGGGCGCAGGCCGTCGCCGCCCACGATGTGGGCCCAGCTGCGGACCGGATCGCGCTGGGCCAGGGCCTGGGCGATCTTGCGGCCGCCCTCGGCGCCGGCCTGCTGGCCCATCCAGTCGGCGAACTGGCGACGCACCCGGGCGCTGACCTCGGGCGAGGCGCGATAGGTCGTCTGGGTCAGGGCCGGACCGCTGGCCGCGCCGGGGCGTCCCACCAGGCTGGTCGGCGAATTGGACGAATAGCGCGGCGCCGCGCGCGAGGGCTGGCGGGTGTAACTGCCGCCGCCCCGACCCGCACTGATCGCCCCGTCGGCCCGTTGCTGGTTGAGGATGTCGGACAGCACGTAGTTGTTCGGCATCACCGTGGGCATGTCCTGGGCGGCGACGGGCGCGGCCAAGGGCAGGGCCAGCGCCAGGACGGCGGGGGCCAGGAAGCGGGCGAAACGCAGGATCATCGGGTCGGGTCCTTTTCCATGCTGCACTGCGAACGCAGAAAGCGGCGGATTGCTCCGCCGCCTTCCACAACCTTGTTCCAGACCGCGGCTATTGCTTGCGGGCCAGGGTCGAGACGCTTTCGCCGATCGACTTCAGCGCCGTGTTCAGGGCGTTGGAGAGGATGGTGATTTCCTGGCCCAGCGCGGTGAGCTTGGCGCCCTGCTGGGTGATCTGCGAGTCGGCGCCCTTGTCGCCATCCTTGGCGGCGTTCTTGGCTTCGTCGGTCTCGCCGGCGATCTCCAGTTGCTCGTCCATCTTGGCGTCGGTGGCCTTGCCCAGCGCCAGGGCCCGGCGGACCAGGAAGCTTTCGCCGCCGGCCGCGCCGCCCGCCGCACGGGTCCTGGCGTTGCCGCGGACATTGCCGTCCTCGTCGGTGCCATTCTCCAGCTTCTCCTGCAGATTCTGCTGCAGCTGTTCGACGATGTCGAACGACTGGCGTTGGATCTCGCCGGCGCCGAACTGGTCGAGGCCCGCGGCCCCGGCCAGGCCTTGGCTGGCCTCGGTGATGTTCTGGACCGCGCCGCCCGGATTGCCGGCGGCGGCGTGGAAGGTGGCCTGGGCTAGGTCGATGACCGGCTGCGGCAGGCCCAGCTTCTGGCCGATGTTCTGCAACAGCTGGTCGCCGATCGACATCATCAGGCCCTTCAGGGCCGTGGTGACCAGCAGCGAAGCCCCGCCGGTGGCGACGCCCAGGGCGCCCTGCAGGGCGATGTTGGCGACGCTGCTGAAGAGGTTACCGCCAAGTCCGCTCAAGAACGACATCTCAAAACTCCGTTGTTTTCCGTGGGTTCGGTTTGCTCGGAGGGCTTGGAGACGTCGCTCCGTTGCCCGGCGGGATCAAACAACCACCTCGGCGGCGGCGTCATAAGTTGGGTCATTCCCTAGCTAGGGTTTTCCCTAGAAAGCGGCGGACATTGGGCGGCAGCGGGCCGAGCGGCGCGGCGGGCGCTTCGGTCGGGGCCTCTTCGGGCGGGCGCGGGCGGCGGTCGATGACGGTGATCTGGCCGGCGGTGACGCCCAGTAGCAGGACCTCGTCGCGGTATTCGACCAGCGTCAGCCGCTCGCGCGGGCCGACGGGCAGGGCGCGGACGTAGCGGATCTCGTCGCCGGCCCCGGGTTTGCCGGCCTGGGCGCGCTTGAGCAGCTTCAGCGAGAAGAAGGCCAGGGCCAGGACGATGGCCAAGGCGATGCCGACGGTCACCAGGTCGAGCAGGGCGGAAAGAGCGGTCATCAGGTCTCCTTGTCGGGCCGGAAGGCGATTTCCGGCGGCGCGGGAAAGGTGGGGCCGGCGGGCGGTTCGTCCGCAGCGGCCTCTTCGGCTTCGTCGGCGGTGGTTTCGCGCATGCGGCGGGCCCACAGGATGACCTCGGCGACGGCGGCGAACAGGTCTTGGGGCACGATGTCGTCGATGTCGGCCTTGTCGCGCAGGGCGCGGGCCAGCTCGACATTGCGGATGATCGGCACGCCCTCGGCCTCCGCGGCTTCGCGCATGGCGGCGGCCACCAGGCCCTCGCCTTTGCCCAGCAGGACGGGGGCGGCGTGCTGGCTGGGATCATAGGCCAGAGCGCAGGCGATGTGGGTCGGATTGACCACCAGAACCGAGGCGTCGCGGGCCGCCTGGGTGGCGCTCTGCTGCGACCATTCCTGGTGCATCTGTCGGCGCTGGGAGCGCACGTGAGGGTCGCCTTCGGCGTCCTTCATCTCCTGGCGGATGTCGCGGCGGCTCATCCGCATCTTCTTGATGAAGCTGTGTTTTTGGTAGACGAGGTCCAGGGTCGAGACGAGCAGGAAGGCGGCCACAGCGGCCGCTGTCAGCTTGAAGGTCGTGGAGCTCAGGGCGTGCAGAACGTCGCGCGGTTCTGCCGCCGGCAGGCGCGTCAACTGCGAGAAGTCTGCGACCACGACCAGCCAGCAGATCAGCAGCAGCAGCAGGGTCTTGGCGATCGACTTGGCCGTCTCGACCAGGTTGTCCATGTTGACCATGCGCTTGAGCCCCTCGCCGGGGTTCATGTGCGACAGCTGAGGGGTCATCTTCTCCAGCGTGAAGACTGGGCCGACCTGCAGGAACTCGGCGACCGAGCCGACGATGGCCACCGGCAGGAACGTCACCGCCGTCAGCAGCAACAGCGCCTGGAAGGCGGCCATGCCGGCGATGCCGTAGGCCTCCTGGAATGGGCGATCGGTCAGGGTCAGCACCGAGTCGAACAGGGCGCTCAGACGCTGCAGGCCGAACGTCCCCAGGCACAGCCCGACCAGCAGCCAGGCGCCCAGCGTGACCGTGGACGACAGGTCCTTGCTCTTGGCCACGTCGCCCTTCTTGCGGGCGTCCGAAAGCCGCTTGGGTGTCGGCTTCTCGGTCCGGTCACCGGAGTCATTCTTTTCGGCCATCGTCAGCCCCGCCCGAAGTGGTCGAGGCTATCGTTTTGCGCGAGCCTATCTGTCCGAATTTCAAAGTGTTTCCATGGTGAAGTTCCAAGCTCTACCATAGTATTTCCTGTGATGCGTCAGTATAAGGACTGTTTAAAAAGTCTTACTTGAGCTGTTGACAGGATTGATACTCGAAAGTTAGGACTTATCAAGGCTGGGGAAAAGGGCTGGGCGCATAACATAGGGACGAGTTAATGCGCAAGTTGTGCCTTAGTGTGTCAGCGTATTGCGTAATCTTGTTTCTGCCATCTTTTGGTTTTGCATATGAATGCGAGACTTTCAGTGGTCTGAAGTTCAGTTCAACTCAACCGCTGAACGAAAAATTCTCTTTGGCGTTGGCCGATTGCAACATTGAAACAAAGTCGCAAGTGGGCTCAGAACAGCTCCGCCTCTACGACTCGGGCCAAGTCACCAAGGTGATCTCTGCCGGACGCTATGCGCCGTCGGTTCCGGTGGTTCCGGCGGCCGCGACGGCCCCGGCGCGCATCAACTACGCCGATCACATCGCCACGGTCGGACGCGACTTCGACATCGATCCGGGCTTCCTGGCGGCGGTCATGCACGTGGAATCGCGCGGCAACGCCAGGGCGGTTTCGCCCAAGGGCGCGCGCGGCCTGATGCAGGTGATGCCGGCCACCGCCAAGCAGATGGGCGTGGGCGATCCGCTGGTGGAGCTGGACGATCCGCTGACCAACCTGCGCACCGGCGCGGCCTATCTGAAGACCCTGCAGCGCCGCTTCGGCAACAATCTCGATCTGGTGCTGGCGGCCTACAACGCCGGCGAAGGGGCCGTGATGAAATACGGCCGCAAGATCCCACCCTACCGTGAGACGCAGGGCTACGTCGTCAGCGTCATGGACCGTTACCGGGGCCTGCGCGCCGCGGGATCCTGGTGAGCCGGCCGCGGAGCCCCCGATGAGCGTCGAGACCTATCTCAAGCGCGCCCGCGTCGCGCCGGCTCGCGGCCTTGCGTCCCGCTTCAGCGACCTGTTCCTGGTCGGCGGGGTGGTGGCGATCGTCGGGTTGATGATCCTCCCGTTGCCAGCCCTGGCGCTGGACGCGCTGGTGGCGGTCAACATCTGCTTCGGCGTCATGCTGCTGCTGGTGTCGATCTACATCTCGAGCATCGTCGAGTTCTCGGTCTTTCCCAGCCTGCTGCTGATCACGACCCTGTACCGCCTGGCGCTGTCGATCGCCACGACGCGGCTGATCCTGCTGGAAGGCCACGCCGGGCACATCATCGACACCTTCGGGGTGATGGTCGCCGGCGGCAATCTGGTGGTCGGGCTGGTGGTCTTCCTGATCATCACCGTCGTGCAGTTCATCGTCATCGCCAAGGGCGCCGAGCGCGTGGCCGAGGTGGCCGCCCGCTTCAGCCTGGACGCCATGCCCGGCAAGCAGCTGTCGATCGACAGCGACCTGCGCTCGGGCCTGATCGACAAGGACGAGGCCCGCCGCCGCCGCCGGGCGCTGGAGATGGAAAGCAAGCTGCACGGCAGCCTCGACGGCGCGATGAAGTTCGTCAAAGGCGACGCGGTCGCCGGCATCATCATCGTGGTTATCAACCTGCTGGGCGGCCTGGCCGTGGGCATGCTGCAGCAGGGCCTCGACTTCGGCACCGCCATCCACAAGTACTCGATCCTGACCATCGGCGACGGCATGGTCACCCAGATCCCGGCCCTGCTAGGCGCGATGGCCGCGGGCCTCTTGGTCACCCGCACCACCGACGAGGAGAACGACGGCCACCTGGGCGAAGCGGTGCGCGCGCAGTTCGCCGCCAAGCCGCGGGTGTTCCTGGTGGCTGGCGGGATCTGCTGGCTGCTGGCTCTGGTGCCTGGCTTTCCGGTGGCGGTATTCCTGATCCTGGGGAGCGTGGCCCTGGTCACCGGCGCGCTGCTGGACGTGAAGATGCGCGGCGTCCTGGCCACCCGCGTCGCCGGCTTGCGCGGCCAGATCGCGCGCGAAGACGTCCCGGCCATCGCTCACACGCGTGCGCTGGAAGCCCAACCGATGGTGCCGCTGCTGCTGGAGCTGGACGGCGCCGGCGCCCGCGTCCGCCACACTACCGAGGTCGTGGCGACCCTGGAAGAGGTGCTGGACGCCTTCGAGCTGCGCCTGGGTGTCGCCCTGCCCAAGGCCTCGGTCCACTACGGCGCCGAGACCGGCGAGACCCGCTGGCGCCTTCTGGCCTTCGAAGCGCCGATCGGCGAGGGGACCTGGGTCGATCCGGGCGAGATCAACGAGCTGCGCGAAGCCGTTGGCCAGAGCCTGCGCCGCAACGCCGGCCTGTTCGTCGGGGTGCAGGAGGCCAGCAATCTGCTGACCCGCGCCGGGGCCGACTATCCCGAAGTCGTCAAGGAAGCCGCCCGCGCCCTGCCGCTGGCCCGCATCGCCGAGGTGCTGCGCCGCCTGGTCGAGGAAGAGATCCCGCTGCGCAACATGCGCGACGTGCTCGAATCTCTGGCCGACGCCGGCCAGCGCGAGAAGGACCCGTTCTCGCTGACCGAGTTCGCCCGCGTCGCCCTGCGCCGGCAGATCTGCCACCGCTACGCCCCCGACGGCCGCCTGCGCGCCATCGTGCTGGAGCCGGCGCTGGAACAGCAGATCCGCGACGCCGTCCGCACCGGCGGCACGGGTCAGCAGCTGGCGCTGGATCCAGAGGTCGCCCGCCGCGTCATCGACGCCATCACCGTCACGGCGACCAACGCCGACACCCTGGTGCTGCTGACCGCGATCGACCTGCGCCGGCATGTGCGCAAGCTGATCGAGCCCGAGCTGTTCGACCTGGCCGTCCTGTCGTTCCACGAGCTGCTGCCCAGCCTGAAGCTCGACGTCGCCGGCCGAGTCGCCCTGCCCAGCCAGACCCTGACTGTCGTCGAAGGCGACGGTCCCTCCCAAGTCGCCCCCGCCGCCGCCTGAGCGCCCCCAGAGACCGCCCCAGAGATCGAATGCCTGGAGATCGAATGACCGAACGTCGTGACCGTTTCTCGAAGTCTTCCTTCCGTAGCGGCATGCTCGCCGCAGCGGCTTGGTTCGGCGTCCTGCTGGCCGCGCCCGCCGTGCAGGCTGGCGAACCGCCCGTCGGGGCGCGCACCGTCGACCTGACGGCCCGGGAACAGCCGATTGGCCAGTTCCTGCAAGCCTTCTACAGCCAGCTGGGCCTGCCGGTTTCGGTCGCGCCCGGCGTCACCGGCACCATCAACGGCCTGTTCCGCGGCCCAGCCGGCAAGATCCAGGCGGACGTCTCCAAGGCTTTCGACCTCGTCACCTACTACGACGGCTCGGCGGTGCATGTGTACACCGCCGCCCAGATCTCCAACCGCAGCTTCCCGCTGTCGGGCTCGGCCGCGCGCCGGGTGGATCGCAGCGCCCGCCAGCTGGGTCTGCTGGACGAGCGCGACACCCTGCGCACCACCTCGGACCTGCTGGTCGCCACTGGCACGCCGCGCTTCCTGCAGCAGATCGACGATCTGGCGCGGGGCGGCGCCCAGGCCGAGGCCATCTCGCCGACCCTGCAGTACCGGGTGTTCTACCTGCGCTACGGCTGGGCCGAGGACGTCAGCCTCAGCGTCGGCGCCAAGCAGGTGCAGATCCCGGGCGTGGCCTCGATCATCCGCTCGCTGGTCAGCACGGACCCGAAGGAGCGCGCCGGCTCCAGCGCCCGCACCGAGACCCCGATCCCGGCGGCGGTGCAAGGCCTGCGCGGTCAGGGCCTGGCGACGCTGGGCACGCCCAACCCGTCCGGCCCGGCCTATTTCGACGCGACCCAGAACGCCAATGGCACCCTGGGTCTGCCGCTGGGCTCCCAGGAGACCGGCGCCCTCGCGCCGCAGCACCCGGG
>CAZRPD010000084.1:0-20786 GCA_964601775.1 uncultured Caulobacter sp.
GGACGCCCAGCGACGCCAACGACAAGGCACGGGCGACCCAGCCGCTGTCGGACGAGCTGGGCGAACGCAAGAAGCGGGCGCCCATCGGCGGCAACAAGGGCTTGGCCAAGCTGCTGGCCGCCGTGCACCGCGCGACGCGGCCCTTCTGACGGTCAGGACGAGAGAGAAGCATGCCGCACTTCAACCTGCCGCCGTTCAAGACCGCGGAAGACCGCGAAACCCAGGGCGACGGCGCCAACTTCGCCAATGCCGAGCACGCCGGCGCCTGGATCAAAGCGACCGGCAGCCTGTCGGAATTGGCCAGTTCGCTGCGGGACACCGGCGGCGGCGACCTGGACAACGTCAAGTCCGCGCCCGATCCGTGGGCTCAGCCCCGCACCTTCGCCGATGCTCTGACCCGTTCGGGGCATCCGCTGGCCGCGAGCGTGCGCCGGGAATGGCGGGGCCTGCTAGCCCTGTTCGCTTTGGAGAAGTGCTACGAGACAGTCTACGCGATCTCGCCGCGCGCCGTGGACCTTAGCGGCAAAAGCCGGTTCGAGCGGGTGCTGACCGCGCTGCTGCCGTCGCCGCGCCTGCCCCAGGCCCACCGCACGACCCAAGGCGCCCCGGCGGCGGCCGAGTGGGACCGCCCGGTGCTGATCGATCTGAAACTGGTGGCGCCCAGCAGCGGCGCTGAACGCCGCTTCCGCGACGTGATTACGCTGGGCATGTTCAATCCGGCCTGTTTGGTCTCGGTTGGTCGCAAGCGGGCCGGGGTCACCGTCGCCGGCATCCCGTGGATGCGTTCGGGCATCACCGACCCCACCCAGCTGACGGGCGACGACAAGCTGCCCGTGGCGCAACTGGCCATCCTGCGGGAATACGCCCTGGAGCTGCGCCAGGGCTTGCTGGAACTTGCGGAGAACGCCCGTTCCGAACAGCTGACCGCCATCGCCGCGCAACTGAACGAGTTGGCCGACGATTGCGACCGCCAAGGCGCGGCCGACGCCCCGATCGGCGTCACGGTCGGCCGGCCCCAGGCGACGCGGGTCTTGCCGCCGCTGTATCAGTTGCTTCAGCGATCGGTGACGGCCGATGCGCCGGACGACGCCGCCTCGACATCGGAGTGCCGCATCGACTTGCGCGCCGACCTGGTTCGCCAGCCGTTCCGAGGCGTGATCCTGGTGGATCGCGCCCTGTCCGGCGCCTTGGGCAAGACGGTCCAGAACATCATCGTCTGGGGCGCGGCGAGCCTGTCCAGCGTGCTCGACAACCCGGTCGGCCTGGCCGCCCTGCGCGCGGAGGCGGCGGCGGCAGGGTATCTGGTCGTGACGCCCGACGACATCTTCACCAAGGTTCTGCTCAAGCTGGGCAAGTCGGCGATGGTGGCGGGCAATCCTGACACCTTGCGCGACGTAGTCCTGCCGCTGTCGCCGCTGGCCCTGCTGCTGCAATCGCCCGCCCAGCTGAGCCAGAACGTCGCCAGCGTCGATGAGGCCGGCGTGGCGCAGCGGTTCGACTGGCGGGTCATGGTCCGGCGGCCCGGCGACGGGGAGGCGGTTCGCCACACCCTGAGCCGCGCCTTCTCCGCCCAGCCGGGACCGGGGGAGGGGCGCTTGCTGAAAGGCGGGCAGGGCGACCTCGACACGGCGGCCATCTGGCCCAACTTCGCCCATCCGCAATGGACCTGGTACGTCGCCCGCTTCGCCTTCGCCAAGGGATTCCCCCTCAACTTGCGCGGCCGCCTGGCGACTTCCGGCCAGGCCTTGACGGCTATGCTGCACGCCGGCGACGAGCAGCAGCGGACGACGGCCATCCTGGACTGGTGCGCAACGGGGACGATCGACAACGAGACCCTGGAGCCCCTGGCGGCTCGCAATTTCGCCTCGCCTTGGCTCAACCGCATGCGCAGCCTGGACGATGAGGCTGCGGCCCAGGAGATCCAGACTTCTCCCTATCCGTTTGAGGCCGCCTTCTTCGGAACGGCAGGCGAGGTGGACGAGGCCGCGGTCCCCGCCGGCATGGTGCTGATTGCGGCGCGCAAGGCGGCTGCCGGAAATATCGGCGGCACGGTGGCCATCGACTTTGGCTCGACCAACACGGTGGCCGCGTTCGACGACGGCAAACCGATCACCTTCGCGCCCCGCATTCTCTATCCGGTCAGCTCGACCGACCAGGCCGTGGTCAACCGCAAGATGGAGGCCATCGAGTGGCCTTTCGTCGACTTCATGCCGCCAGCCGAGCGCCACACCCCGACCCCGACTGTGATCCTGGGCCGCAGGGTCGACGCCGCGCCCGAGCTGGATGCGGTCGCCAGCGGCGAGGATGATCGCTTGCTCTTCGCCAACTCGCTGTACTTCCAGCCCAAGGGCCAGTGGGAGAAGTTCAGCGCGGATAGCCTGTGGGGCGTGGTCGAACCAGTCCTGGCCCGCGCCAAGTTCGACTTGAAATGGGACGAAGAGCCATCCGTTCGGGTGGCGTCCCAGTGGTTCCTGCGCCAACTGATGGTGATGATCGCGGCAGAGGCCTTCGACAGCGGCAAGTCGCTGTCGACGCTGAAGTGGCGCTTTTCGCGGCCCAATGCGATGACCGACCAAGTGTCGTTCGAGAACCGTATTCGCGACGCTCTGGACGATTTCGTGCCGGGCGCCAGCGGCGACAACCTGCTGGACTCGGCGTCAGAGGGCGCTTGCGCGGCCAACTATATCCTCAGCGGCGGCCAAGGCGGGCACACCTTCAACCCCGCCCATCTCAACGTCATTCTCGACATCGGGGGCAGCACCACCGACATCGCCATCTGGGTGGACCGCCACCTGGTCTGGTCAGGCTCGTACCGTCTGGCCGGCGGCCAGTTCTTCACCAATCACCTGGTCAACAATCCAGGCCTGCTGAAGCTGTTCAAGCTCGACAAGACCTGGGGCGCGATCATCAACGTGGTCACCAACGGCCGCTCGCGCTGGGCGCAGTCGGTGGGCGAGCTGCTTTTGAGCGGACCCGAGTTCAACGCCGTCCTCAACGCCCGGTGGGACGACAATTCCGACACGGCTGAGGTCAAGGCGCTGAGCCGCAGCGCGCTCGCCTTCCTGGGCGGGATCGCCTGGTATCTGGGTTTGGTGGTGCGAGGCCTGATCGCCGACGGCAAGATCTCGCCGGACAAGCTGGACAATGTCGCCTTCGCCCTGTGCGGACGCGGCGCAGGTCTGTTCTCGCGCATGCATGGCGACAAGCCCAACAGGGATACGCCTGTCCAACGCGTTCTGAAGCTGTTCGCTGCCGCCGCCAGCCCCGGCCAGGACCGTGCGCCGCCTTCGGTGTTCGTGTCGCCGAATCCCAAGCTGGAGGTCGTGGGCGGCATGATCATCGAGAACGGCGCCATTGACGTCGCCCTGCCGCGCGACCGGGGTCCGCTCTATGAGCCGGCCGGCCTGAACACGCCCTATGGTTCGGGCGTGCTGGACGCGATGATCGATATCGAAGGTGGGCCGGGCGGCTCGCCCGGGCGGCCAGACATGGCGGGTTTCCAGGCGTTCCTCGACGCTTTGCGCACCCACGGTCGCTTTGAGATCGATATCGGCGAGGGCGGCAATCAATCGGTGGCGAACAGCATTCAGGAGCATGTTCTCACCAGTCTGAATGGCCATCAGTATCCGCCCGAACCGCCCTTCATCATGGCTCTGCGCTGGCTGATCACGTTCATGACCGCCAGCAACCGTGACGAGCGGCTTCGGGTCAAGGATGTCACGCAGGGGCGCCGCTGACATGACCAAGCCGGGAACGACCGCACCGCGGCTGACGTTAATCGCTTGGCAACCCAAACGGGTAATCCTTCCATGAGCCTCGTTCCGGGTGTCAGCGACGGTATCATCGTCGGCGGCCTGGCCGCCTCGGTGGTGGGGATGGCCGCAGTTCAGGTCGTCGCTCTGGTTGTGCGTACTCAGCGATCCCGAAGGTTCAAACGCATGCTCCAAGCGCAGAGAAAGTCGGACGGGCATGACCGCCTCGGCCTTGAGGAGTTGCTGGCGGACCTGGCGCGTCTGAACAGGGAGGCGATCAGCAGTCTCCAGCAGAGAGTCGAGCAGCTTGAGGCCCGGCTCAACGATCTTGAGCCCGCCTCTCGCCTCCAACGCGCCCGCCCGTCCGCCGACCGGCTTCCGGCTCGCCAGGAAGAAATCCAGTCTGCGCCGGAGACCTATGGCTCGCCGCCCGGATTGGCCTCCGAACCGCCGCGTTCGCCGCCGAAACAACGCGCCGCGATGACCGAGACCGACCGGCGCTCCTTTGCATCACTGGAGCAGGCCTACCGCGACGCCGTCAGCCGCATGACCCTTGTCGCCTTCGAGGATTTTGTCGACAGCGCCCAGGCCGAACCCTTCGATCTGGTCAACGGCGTTCTGAAGCGGGCCTCGGAAAGCACGGCGCCTCTGATTGGCGTCACCGTCTCGCCCAGCACCATTGCGATCCTGCCGTCCTGGGTCATTCTGGAGAGCTTCGCGACCATCTATCGCTTCGAGCGGTCGATGCCGGAAGCGGTTCGCCTGGCCTTCGATCTGGCGACCAGCGGATCGGGGCGACTGGCCCTTCTGGCGGCGGCAAAGGCGTCAGCGACCGGCGGCGGACTGCAGATCGCCGAGCGCGGACAGCTGGACGGCCTGTCGCCCTAAAACGACTTTCGTCCAGGCTTGGTCGTTCCTTCACGCGGCTGTTTTGGATGCGTCATGATTGCGCCCTAGAAGCGGCGCGGGATGTTGATCGAAGATACGAGCGCGGGGCATCTGCTGGCCAGGAACGCCACGCGCTTGCGGGCCCTGATCCGCAGCCGCGTGCGCAGCGACGCCGACGCCGACGACATCAGCCAGGAAGCCCAGGTTCGCGCATTGGCGCGATCGCAGGACGCGCCGCTGAAGGATCCTGTGGCCTATGCGTTCCGGATCGCCCTCAACTTGCTGAGCGACCGAGGTCGCGCAATGGCGACCTCGGAGACGATCGAGGAGCACATGCCCTCGATCGATCCATCGCCGCTCGAGGCGCTGGACATGAAACAGCGCGCCGCTCTGTACACCCGCGTGCTGCGTGAGATGCCGCGGCTGCGGCGCGAGGTGTTCACGCTTCGCCAGTCGGCCGAACTGAGCTATCCCCAGATCGCCGCCCGTCTGGGAATCTCGGTCGAGGCGGCGCAGAAACATTATAGCCGAGCCGCCATCGAGGTGCGCCGCGCGGTCTCGGGCGTCTGATGAAGCGCGAAGAAGATATCGAAGAACAGGCGGCCCTGTGGGCCGATCGCCAGCGGCGTCGCGAGATGGGCGAGGCCGCCAACGCCGAGCTGCGCGCCTGGCTGGACGGCGGACCCGAGCGCGCCGCGCTGCTGCGGGCCCATGCCGAACTGCTGGCGGATCCTGCCCTGGCGCAGGCTAGCACGGCGGCGATGGGAGACCTGATGCCGGCCCGGTCGAGCGGGCGTCCACAGACCTGGCGTTGGGTCGCGACCTGGAGCGTGGGCTTGGCGGCGGCCGCCTTGGCGGTGGGCGTGATGATCTGGCCGGCCGGGCGGGTGACCAGCGAGACGTTCGCGGCGCCGGCCGGGCGTCAGCTCAGCGCCTCGCTGGACGATGGCTCGACGGTGCAGCTGAACGGCGGCAGCGATATCCGCACCACCTTTGACGGCAGGAAGCGCGAGGTGCATTTGCGCGGCGAAGGCTTCTTCGCCGTGACCAAGGACGCCAAGCGGCCGTTCTCGGTTCTCACCGCCTCGCACCGGGTCACGGCCCTGGGCACGCGCTTCAATGTCGACGAACGCAGCGACGGCGCGGTCGAGATCAGCTTGCTGGAAGGCCGGATCGAGGTGGCCGACCTCAAGGCCCCGGATCGCCGGGTCGTCATGACCGCCGGCCAACGGCTGGTCGCCGGCAAGGCGCCGCTCTCGATGGCTCTGGTGCGGCCTCTGGCGTCCGACGGGGATACGCCCGACTGGACCAGGGGCTGGATCGACGCCGACGACATGAGCCTGGCCGACCTGCTGCTGGAGCTGCAGCGCCAGGCGCCGGGGCTGAAGGCCGGTCTCGGCGATCCCGCGTTGGCCAAGCGGCGCGTCAGTGGACGCTTCGAAGCGTCCGATCCGCGCGAGGTGCTGACCGTGGTGGCGGCGGCCCAGGGCCTCAGGCTGCGGACCGAATCCTCTGGCCGCGTCCTGATCGACCGTTGATCGCACCATGGCGTCGCCCCGCGCGTACCTGCTCGGAGCCGCCGTTCTCTCGGGGGCGCTGACCGCCGCGTTCGACGCGCAGGCGGCGGGCCGCCTGGAGGCGCGGCGGGACTATCATATCGCTGCGGGCCCACTGTCCGACGCCATCCGCGAGCTTTCGCGGCAGGCCGAGGTCGCAATCGTCGCCGACAGCGCGCTGATCCGTCGGCGTACGGCGCGGCCTCTGCACACGCGGGGCACGACGCGGGAGGCCCTTGAGCAACTGATCGGCCCGGGCCTGCGGGTGCGGATCATCGGCGACACCCTGGTGGTCGAGGCCGCCCCCGTCGAAAGGCTTCCAACGCCAGAGCCCGCGCCGGTCACCGCCGTGGACGCCGTGGTCATTCTGGGCCGGGATGGCGCCACGCGCGAGGCGCTGGAGATCAAGCGTCGTAACGTGGGCGTCAGCGACATCATGAGCGCCGACGACCAGGGCACGCTGCCGACCAGCAATGTCGCCGAATCCCTGGCTCGGCTGCCGGGCGTCAACGTGATCCGCAACCACCAGACCGGCGAGGGCGACCGCATCACCGTGCGGGGCATGTCGACCGAGTGGAACGCCTATCGCATCAACGGCGTGCGTCTGGGCGGCGTCGGTTCGAGGGCGGACAGGTTCTATCGCGGCGTCCGCCTCGGCTATCTGCCGCCCGAGGGCGTCGATGCGCTGATCGTGCACAAGACCCTGACGCCGGACATGGACGGCGACGCGCTGGGCGGCCTGATCGATATCCGGACGCCCTCGGCGTTTGACGCCAAGCGCGACTATGTCCGGGTGTCGGCCGAAAACGGCTGGCTGACGCGTTTCGACAATCCGCCGACCCGCAAGCTGGCGATCGCGGCGTCGCGCCGGTTCTCGGATCGGCTGGGCGTGTTCGTCGCCGCCAACTGGAGCGACGCCCGCTCGCGGTTCGAGATGGTGGGCGGCGACAGCGACGACCTGCCGCCGGTCTGGTACCGCGACGTCCAGACGACGGGCCTGGATGCGGACACCTTCATCAAGCGCGGCATGGAACTGGCGGTTGGCGACACGCATGTCCGTCGCATGGGCGTCAACGGCAGCGTCGACTGGCGGGGCGACACCCATGCGGCGCATCTGCGTTTCCAGTTCAATCGCTACGAGGGCCAGGAGTACCGCAATCGCCTGAATTTCAGGAACGACGGCCTGAAAGGAACCGAGCGGCTCACCCAGGCGGACAAGGCCCTGACCGGCCTTTTGCAGCCCGAGGCGATGATCGTCGGCTCCGATCCGCTGCTGGGCCGGATCTACGGCTACACCACGGCTCAGATGAAGGACGCCGACGGCGACGGCCGGATCACCGACGCCGATCGCAAGGTTCGCTCCGTCTATAGCTTGGACGGCGCGTCGGGCGTCTGGGACCCTATGGGCTTTCGACTGCGGCGGTTCTGGGAGGCGAACCAGGAGTCGGGCCTGCTGTCCTCGGTCACCCTGGGCGGCGAGAAGTGGGCCGGCCCTTGGACGTTCGACTACGACCTGTCGGTGTCGCGGTCCCAGGACTATCTCGATAGCGGCTATACGCTGGAGTTTCGCACCGACGCGGTCGGCTGGCTGGGCAACCGCGGCGTCCAGACGCTCGAGACCGACGATCCGCGCTATCCGGTGTGGGGGCTGAACCCGGCCGGCATGCAGGGCGTGCAGGATCCCGCATCCTACAAGTTCAGAGGCTTGAGCGGCGGCTCGGAAAAGACGGCCGAAACCTTGCTGCAGGGACAGGTTGATGTCGCCTATGCGCCGGCCGGCTCGTGGCTGGAGACCGTGCGGGTAGGCGGACGTTACATGCGGTCCGATCGCAAGAGCGTCACGGTCACTCGTCCTGCGCTGGAGGGACCGGCGACCCTGGCCGATCTGCGGGGGCTGTTCGGCGAGACCGTCACCGACCTCTTCGATGGCCGCTATACGGGCGACCACCAGCTGGGCGTGATCTTCGACACCGACGCGATGCTGGCGGAGTTGGCGCGGGCCTATGCTGGCGCCGGCCGGAACTTCACCATCGACCCCGAGTCCGAAGGTGAGGTGCGCCAGGTCAACTTCCGCCTGCGGGAGCAGGCACTGGCGGCCTACGCCATGGCGACGGCCCGCTGGGGCGACAATCTGGTCACCGGCGGCGTGCGCGTCGAGTACACCCACAGCCGCATGGCCATTCCCGTGGTCGACGCGACCCGCGGCGGCGGGGTGCTGAGGCGCAGCAACGACTTCGTCAATGTGCTGCCGTCCGTGCACTATCAGCGGGCGCTGACGAACGGGCTGATGGTCCGGGCGGCAGTCTGGACCAGCTTCGCGCGGCCTGACATCGCCCGGATGACCTCGGCCCAGCAGTATGTCTACGATCAGGACCCGGACAAGGACGGTGATCCCAATCCCGAGTCCGAGTGGGTGCTGACCGAGGTGCGGCAGGGCAATCCCGACCTGCGGCCGATGGAGGCCACGGGCTACGACTTGTCGTTGGAGCATTATGGCGGCTCGACGATCTGGTCGGTCGCGCTCTATCGCAAGGACATCCGCAACTTCCTGTACCGCGCCTCGACCAGCACCATTCGCGATGGCGGCCTGGTGGACACCGGCTCGCAGGACGGGGTGCCGATCAAGGCCTATGTCAACGGACGGTGGGCCCGGATCACTGGCGTGGAGCTGGGCATGCGTCACGCCATGGACTGGGCGCCGCCGCAGCTGGGCAAGCTGGGCCTGACGGCGACCCTGACCTGGCAGCACAGCCGGGCGGCGGCCAACATTTCCTGGCGACCGCCCGGTGACGAACTGCCTCTGACCGAGACCCCGGAAGTGCTGGCCTCGATGGAGCTGTTCTGGCAGCGCGCCGGCTGGGAAGCGGCCATCGGCTGGAACCACCAGTCGCCGTTCCTGGAAGGCATGGACAGTTTCGGCAACGATCCCTACGAGCGCGGCTACAGCTTCGTGGACCTCAGCATCCGGCGGCGGTTCGGCGCGAGCGGCCTGGCCTCGCTGCAGGTCCGCAACGCGCTGAACAGCCATACCTATTGGTACACCTTCGGCTCTGGGCCGGACCATCTGCGCGAATATGTGCGCAATGGCCCGACCGTGACCCTGGCGGTCAGCCGCAGCTTCTAGGGCCTCGCCTTCAGTCCGCAGGTCGACAAGGCCTGTCGCAGGCGGCGGGGCTGGTCGGTCTGGATCACGTTGGCGTCGATGGCGACCAAGGCGCCCAGGCGTGCGCAGACGTCCGGAGCGTTGGCCTCGATCACCGCGTCGACCTCGTCCAGGCTGTTGATCCAGGTGCGGGCGGGCAGGGCGCGGATACCGGCCTGCAGGCTGGGCGTCAGCGACTCCGGATCGCCGTGGATGATCGCGACCGGCGCCAAGTCCGCGGCCTTGTCCTGCAGGCGGTCCGCCTTGGCCACCCGCGGCATGACCCGGGCCTTCGGCGCCAGCTTGCGAACCTGCCGCAGCACGTCGCTGTCGCCGTCGAAGAAGATCACCTGGTCCGTCATGCCCATACCCTCGACGACGGCGACGATCGGGGCGACGCGGTCGGTCTTCAGGTCCAGGTCGACCAGCACTCGGCCGCACGATCGGCGTAGGGCTTCGAGCAAGGTCGGGGGCGGCTCGGCGCCGCCCTTGAGCGTCAGCTGCCGCACTTGGGCATAGGTCAGGCGCTCGGCGTCGCCCTTGCCGCTGGTGGTGCGGGTCACGGTCTGGTCGTGCATCAGATAGGGCACGCCGTCGACCGACACCTTGATGTCGATCTCGATCAGGTCGGCGCCCTCGGTGACCGCTTCCTCGATCGCGGCCAGAGAGTTCTCCGGCGCGCGCAGGTGGCCGGCGCGATGCGCCGCGATGAGCAATTCGCCGCGCGGCCGATCCAGTTCGGCCTGCAGCCGGTCCATGGCCGGTGTCCCGCCGCAGACCGGCGCCGCCAGCCCGGCCAGAAGGCCCAGAAGGGCGAGGCTCATCGCTTGTCGTCCTTGCGCAGGATCAGTTCCGGCGTCTTGGGCGCGAGATCCGTCAACGTGGCCGGCGCCTTGCCCGGCTTCTCCAGGCGGAAGGCGTCGTAAAGCACGCCGTCCATGGTCAGGGAGCGCACCGTCAGGTGCGTCGGCGAGACCTCGACCTGCTGATACAGCTGGATGCCGCTGCCCTTGCGCGTGGTCCAGCTCAGGTCGCCCAGCGGGTACTGCTTGGGTCCGACGTTGGACACCATGTAGACAGGGCCCTTCGGATGCGGACGCCCGCGGCCGTAGGTGTGGTCGTGGCCGGCCAGCACCAGGTCGACGCCGTGCTTGTCCAGCAACGGCTGCAGAGCGGCCCTAAGCTCGCTCTGATCGCGGCCCTGCGCCGTCGAGTACAGCGGGTAGTGCAGGAAGATCACCGTCCAGCGGCCGGGGTTCTCGACGAGCTGGCGCTCCAGCCAGGCGATCTGGGCGCGGGCGGAGTCGGCGCTTTCGTCCATCATGTCCGCGTCCAGCGAGATCAGGCGAACGCCCTGGTAGTCGACGCGATAGACGGTCTCCTTCAGGGCCTCGATCGGGGCGTTGTCGGGCAGCGTGAACTGCAGGCGCCATTGCCGGGCCAGGGCCTGGGCGATCGCGCCCTGGGGCTTGGTGTATTCGTGGTTGCCGGGCGTCATCAGCGACGGCGTCTCGGCGATGCGATCGACGGCCATGTCGAACCACTCGCCCCATTCGGCGTCGTTGTCGGCGCGGTTGATCAGGTCGCCGGTGAACAGCATGAAGGCCGCGTCCGGCGTCTCGCGCAGGGCCCGGCGCACCGCGTGGCCGCCCATGGAGCGGATGTCGTTCTGGACGTCGCCCATATAGAGGAACGTGAACGGCTTGGCTTCGGCGGCGGCGGTCTTCACCTGGCGCCACGGCGACCACGCGCCGTCCTTGCCGACGCGATAGATGTACTGGCTGGCGGGCGAGAGGCCGGTGATGCGGGCGCTGTAGTATTCGGCCGAGACGTCCTGGTTATCGCGCGTCTTGAACGCCGCGGCGGTGCGCTGGGCGGGCAGGCGGACGGCCTGCTGGACGAAGCCTGGGCCCGGCGTCAGCGGCGCATATTCGACGAAGCCGTCGCCCGAGCCTGGCGCGGCGCGCCAGTTGAAGGCCAGGCTGGTGGCCGGGGCTTCGGTCAGGTTGACGATCACCCGCTCGGGCAGGGTCGAGGTCTGGGCGAAGGCCGGGGCGGCGCAGAGCGCGAGCGCGCTCGAAAACAGGGTCGCGCCGAGGCGCGCGAGAGGGCGCATGGAGATGTCCTTGAATTCCAGAAGGCAGAAGGCCCGCGGCGCCGGAGCGCCACGGGCCGAAGGCGGGTCTAGAACCGCCAGTTCATGTTCAGGCTGAGATAGCGACCGTTCTCGATGTAATCGCGAACGCCGCCCTTACCTTTGCCGAACGTGTAGTAGTAGGTGTAGCTGTCCAGCAGGTTCTGGACCTTGAAGGTCGCCGTCAGGTTCTCATTGATCTTGCGGCGCAGCATCAGGTCCACGAAGTGGTAGTTCTGCTCGTAGGGATCGTTGCCGTAGTCCTCGATGTCTTCCAGCGAGGCGGCCTGGTAGTTGTAGGCCACGTAGGCTTCCCAGCCCTTGTGCTCCCAGAACAGTTCCAGGTTCACGATCTGGTTCGGCGTCTCCATGAACGGCAGGCTGTAGCCCTTCGGGTGCCAAGACAGGCCGGTCACGGCTTCGGACTTTTGCAGCGTCGCGTTCATCGCCACGCCCAGGCCGCTGAACGGCGCGGGCAGCCAGTGCAGTTGCTGGCGAGCGTTGATCTCGACGCCGTAGATCTTGGCCTTGTGACCGTTCAGCGGCTGGGAGATCGACACGCCCGACGGATCGTCGAACTCGCCGGCCGTGCCGTTCTGGATGACCGACGACGACGAGCGGAACAGGAACTTGTCGATGTCCTTGTAGAACAGGGCCAGCGAATAGGCGCCGGTGCGGCCGTTATAGTACTCGGCCGACAGGTCGTAGTTCACCGAGGTCATCGGCTTCAGGTTCGGATTACCCTGATTGATCGCCTCCAGCACCCACTGGTTGGTCGGGTTGGTGACGCCGTTGCCGTCCGGATCGCTGTTGTAGCTGTACTCCTTGACCGAGGTCATGCGGTTGATGTCCGGGCGCGAGACGCTGGTCCAGATCGCCGCGCGCAGCTTGGCGTTCGAGGTCAGGTCGTAGTTCAGGTGCACCGACGGCAGCCAGTTGGTGAAGCCCGAGGTGTCCTTGGTGTAGTCCTCGCCGCGCACCGGGTCCTGGGTCCAGGCGCGGATGACGTTCTTGGTGTCTTCCATGCGCACGCCGGCGATGATCTCGGCGTCGCCGAAGCGGGCCGTGGCCATGGCGTAGGCCGAGATGACCTTCTCGTCGTAGAACCAGGTCGAGGCGTAGTCGATCGCGTCGACCTCGTTCTTGGTCAGCAGGGTCGACTGACCGGCCTGGCCGCGCTTGATCTCGGCCATCATCTTGTCGGTGTCGATGACCGAGCCCAGTTGGTAGAGGCCGGTGTAGCGACCGCCGAACATGTCGGTGACCGCCTCGCCGAACAGGGACGAGTAGTCCGCCATCGTGCCCTTGGGCGACAGGTCCATCAGCGAGCCGTTGATGCGCTCGCGCTCGGACTTGTAGTACTTGGCGCCGGCGCGCACTTCCTGCAGCCACGAGCCCGTGGGCTTGTAGAAGACGTTGAACTGACCCTGGTTCAGGGTCTCCTTGGCGCCGCCGTAGCTGCCGCTGAGGCTGGAGGCGGTGTATTCCTTCAGATCCTGGACGCCGGCCATGCCCGCCGGGTTCAACACCCACTTCAGATACTGCGGATCATCCTGGCTGAGGATGTCGACGCCCTCGTTGCCCTTCCACAGATAGGCGTTGCGGCCGAAGTACATCTCGTAGCTATCGATGATGTTGTCCTCGGACTCCGAGTGCGACAGGTCGTAGTCGATCTTGAAGTCGCCGAAGTTGCTCTCGCCGCCGAAATTGACCAGCGACAGCAAGCCCTTGGTCGTACCGCCTTCCCAGTAGCGACGCAGGCGGAAGCCCTTCGGATCCCACGCGCCCGAGGCGCCGTTCAGGCTGTAGAAGCCCGCGCCGCCCTTGTCGGCGTCGGTGATCACGCCGTCCTTGTCGCGGTCGATGATCTGGGCGGTGGTGTAGCTGTAGATCGCGCCCTTGGCGCCGTAACCGGTGATGGCGTTCTGGGGCTGGGCCAGGCCGCCGGCCTTCTTGTCGACCTGTTCCAGGCGGTTCGAGACGCTGGTGCCGCCTTCGTTGCGGAAGTTCAGGCGGTTGCGGAATTGAGTCTCGGTATATTCGTTGTACTGGCCGCGCAGGTGGAACAGGTGGTTGTCGCCGCGCCAGTCCAGTGAGCCGTTGAAGCCCCAGCGCTCGACGTCGGTGTTGCCGGTCGACATTTCCAGACCGCGGGTGACGAAGGTCTTGGGATCGAAGTCCAGGCTCTGGGTCGTGCTGTACCAGGTGCGGGGCATGTTATCCCCGGAGTTGCCGATCTGCTCGAACTGCGAGCGGCGCTTGGAATAGTTGCCGGTGACGAAGACGCCCAGGCGGTCGTTGAACTGCTTGCCGATCGACAGATCGGTCGCCCACGAGGTGCGGTCGTCGCGCTGTTGCAGCAGCGTGCCCTCGACCGAACCGGCGATGTAGGTCGGCTTGTAGTCGAAGGCGGTGGGGGTCTTGATGTCGATCGTGCCGCCGATGGCGTCGCCGTCCATGTAGGGCAGCAGGCTCTTGTAGACGGTGATCTGGTCGACGCCCGACGTCGGCAGGAAGCTGAGGCGCACGCCGCGGTGGAAGTTGTCGCTGGGCGAACCGGTGCCGCCCATGCGCACGCCGTTGACGGCGTAGGCGTTATACTCGGTCGCCATGCCGCGGATCACGACCCGGTCGCCTTCGCCGGTGAAGTGGTTGCGCACCGCCGAGACGCCGGGAATTCGCGATGCCGCTTCCGTCAGGTTGGCCGAGGGCAGCTTGCCCATGTCATCGGCGCTGACGCTGTCGGAGATCATGTCGTTGTTGCGCTTCTCGTCGATCGAGCGGCGCAGGCCCTGCATCAGGCCGGTGACGACGACCTGGTCGACCTCGGTCTGGTCCGCAGCGACGGGCTTGTCGGCTTCCTTCGGCTTGGTCTGGGCCTGGGCCCACTCCGGAAACGCCGCCAGCAGCGCCAGACTGCCCGCGGCAGCCAGATAATAGGTCTTTGAACGGATCACTGTATCCCCCGTCTTGCTTTGGTGCAGACGAGGGAGAGACGGCGGCGCCCATCGAAGCTGACAGGCGTCACGAATATTTTGTCTTTTCTTTTCGGAACTGTCGTGGAGTGAGCGCTCTGGGCGAGCGTTCAAAGATCAGTACAGATAGGCGCGACGCAGCGCGGCGATCTTGCCTTCGGTGAGGCCAAAGCGCGCCTTGGCTACGGCGGTGGGACCTCCGTAGCGGGCGTCGATGATCGCCAGGGCTCGGCGCATCACTTCAGGATCCGCGCCGAGGATCACCTTCAGAACCTCGGGAGGCAATTTGGCCAGCGCCTGGGTCTGCGGCAGCGAAAAACCGCCGATCGCCTCGCCCCGCGCCATCTGTTCCAGATAGAGGGCCGGCGGGACATAGGTCTCGCTCAGGGCGTAGTCGGCGATTACCGTCTGACGCGGCACGCCCAGCACAGACAGGACCAAGGCCGAGGCCATGCCCGTGCGATCCTTGCCGGCGCTGCAGTTGAAGGCCAGCGGCGCCTGGCCTGCGACCAGTCGCGCGAACAGGTCGGTGAAGTGCGGCGCCAAGAGGTCGAGGAAGTCGACATAGGCGTCGGCGAAGCCCTGAACGGTCTGCTCCCGCGTGGTCATCTTCATCAGGCCGCTAACCGCCCCTGCGCGGTCGTAGCCAATGGCCACCACGTTCGGCCCGGCGATCTTCAGGAAGGGATTGGGCTCGGCGTCGCGTTCGGACGGCGCGCGCAGATCGCAAATGGCGACGATGCCCAAGCCCCGCAGATAATCGAGGTCGGCCAGCGTCAAACCGTTCATCACGCCAGAGCGATACAGCCGGCCCCAGCGGACCTGCTGGCCGTCGGCGGTGCGCCAGCCGCCCAGGTCTCGAAAATTGCGACCGCCTTGCAGCGGGAGCAGGCGTTCGGCGATCCGGACCTGGCGACCGTCGGCGGCGCGCGCCAGGAAATAAGGGCGCGGGGAGGGCGGCGCGACCAGATCGGCGCCCCCGCCGCTGGCTGTCCTCAGCGCGCGCATCGCCGGCCTGTCCGCTGTTGGATCGGATGAGACGAACACCGACACCGTCCGCGCGCCGGTCCAGGTCAGGCGAAGGCCCCCGGGGCCGGTGCGAACGACCTGGGCGTCCAGCGGGGTCGCGACGCGGTCGGCCGCGGCCCGGGGGGAGGCCCCGGCCGCCGTCAAGATAAGGCGGCGATCCATGACCCCCCCCTAGAACGCGGACTTGGCGAAGGCCCCGACCGTGCGGTGCGCATCCCGCGAGATGCGGTGGGTCAGGCTCATGGTGCTGTACTGCTCGAAGGCGGTGGAGAAGTACGTGTCGAGCAGGTTGCGGCCATAAAGGCCGATCTCCAGGCTGCTGTTCAGCGGCGAGACGCTGACCCGACTGTTGGCCATGCCAAAACTCGGGATCTCGGTATTGGGGCGCTCGCCGATCTGCGACCACACGCGGGTGCGATAGGCATAGTCCAGGCTGGCGCGCAGGCGCACGGCGCCGACCTCGCGGTCGTAGTTGGCGCCGATCGAGCCCTGCCACTTGGGCGCATTGGCCAACGCCGTGCCGCTGTAGTCGGTGGTGGCGTTATAGACGTAGTCGGTGAACTTGGCGTCCACATAGGACAGGCCGCCGTGCAGCGTCAGGCCGTCGGTGGCGCGCCAGGCGAAGGTGGTCTCCACGCCGCGCGTACGCAGCCCGCCGGCGTTGCCGGTAGCGATCACCGACACCGGATTGCCCGGCACGAAGGTCAGCAGCGAGGTCTGGAAGTCGGTGAACTTCGAGTGGAAGACCGCCACGTTCAGGCGTACGCGGCGCTGGAACAGTTCGGACTTGAAGCCCGCCTCCATGCTTTTGACCGTCTCGTCCGCATAGGGCGAATAGTTGTTGCCGACGAAGGCCACCCCGCCGGGCTTGTAGCCGGTGGCGTAGCTGGCATAGGCCATGGCGTCGTCGCTCAGCCTGTACTGCGCAGCCAGGCGATACGAGACGTTCTCGCCCGTGATCTTGCCGTACGACTTCAGAGGCGCTCGGCCGGTGGGCGTGAAGGTCATGGCCACGCCGGTTACGGCCACCGGATCCTTCCAGAAGAAGCCTAGCGACTGGCTGTTCTCGTCGTGGGTATAGCGGGCGCCGGCCGACAGGCTGAGCTTGTCGGTGAGGTTCAGCTTCAACTGGCCGAAGGCGGCGGCGCTGATGTTGGTGGTGCGGAAGCGCGTGGCGTTGCCCGGGTTGCCGACGACGCCGGTGGTCGTGGACAGGTTGGTCAGCTTGACGCCGGTCGGCGAGACCAGCGGCGCGCCGAACGTCACCCACTGGATCTGGGTCGAGTCCTGGTCCAGCCGGTTGTAGAACAGCCCGCCCAGATATTCGACGAAGCCGCCGGTCGGCGAGGCCCAGCGCAGTTCCTGACTGAACTTCCAGGTCTTCAGCGTGCCCTGGTTGAAGGGATTGAAGGCCCACTGGTCGCTGGGGGCGAAGTTGCCCGGACCGTCGCCCAGGAAGCGTGTGTCGCGATAGGCGGTGATCGAGGTCAGGGTGTCGCGACCGACCTGGAACTGACCGCGCAGCGAATGGCCCCAGCTGGTGTTCTTGGCGCTGCCCATCTTGTCGTCGGCGTTGTCGTCATTCTTCAGGCTGGGAGTCACGCCGTTGGCGATCTGCAGCGCGGTGAAGAAGGCCGAGCCGCCCGAAACGGTGGTGCGGTTGTTGTTGTCCCAATGGCGCTGGTAGTCACCCTGATAGACCAGCTCGACGTGGTCATTGGGAGCAAGCAGCAGCTTGGCGCGGTAGCCGTGCTCCTTGAAGGCGTTCAGCGACTGGTTCAGCACCGTGTAGCGGCCGGGGCCGTCCTGGCCTTGGCTGAAGCCCGAGACGCGCAGCGCGACCTTCTCGCCCAACGGGATGTTGACGACCAGGTTCGTGGCCCGGTCCTCGCGCTCGCCGTAGCTGGCGTCGCCCTTGGCCGAGAACTCGCCCAGCAGCGGCTTGCCCGTTGTCACCGCGATGACGCCCGAGGTGGCGTTCTTGCCGAACAGCGTGCCCTGCGGGCCCATCAGCACGTCGATCTGCTGGATGTCGGCAAACCCCGTCAGGCCGTTGTCGCGCTGGGCGTCCATCACGACGTCGTCGACCACCAAGCTGACCGACTTCTCGTTCGAGAAGTCCCATGAGGTGCTGCCGACGCCGCGGATCTGGAAGGCCGCGCCGTTGGTCGGGTCGAACTGCACGCCCGGGACCAGATACTGCAGGTCGGTTACGCCCCGAAAGTTGGACTGTTCCAGCGCCTGGGTGCTGACCGAGTTGATCGACACCGGCACGTCCTGCAGGCGCTCGGCCCGGCGCTGGGCGGTGACGACAATGGCGTCCAGCGCGGTGTCTGCGCTCGGCGATGTCTCGGCGGCGTACGCCTGTACGAACGAAAGGCCGCCAAGGGCCGCGCCGGCCAGCAGGGCGGCGCGAAGGCGATGAAGCGTGGGCATGGTCCAAATCCCCGAAGTTGTGAACTTGGGGATCCAGTATCAGCGGTTTGCGACGGTTGCGTTACGTATGTACGGAAAATAAAGCCTCATATCAGGCGCATGAATACGGATGTACGAAATTTCTCAGCGCTCGGTCAGCGCCGCCGCGCGCATCCGCTCGCTCAATCTGAAACCGGCGTCGCTGACGGCCGGATCCATGACGGCGTCCAGCATCATCTGCCCCATGCCAGTCAGCGAAAGGGCTTGTGCGGCCACCACGTCGAACACCTGCTCGCCCATCTCCCGCGCCAGAACGCCGACATAGTTCTCGCCGCGCCGGCCGCGCAGATCGGCCGCCACGGCCTTCAGGCCGGGCAGGCGGTTGGCGATCAGCGCCAGGGCGAAGGTCGCTCGGGCGCTCTGGATCGCCGTCAGCTGAAAATCGGATTCGCGCGCGGGCGCGGCGGTGGCTTGGCGCGAGCGCGCGACCATGTCCGCGGCGCCCGCCCGCAGCAGGTCCTCCTGGCGCGGGAAGTGATAGGCCAGGGTCGAGTTGGCGAGGCCCGCGCGCGCGGCGATCGCCCGGTGGGTCACTGCGTCGGCGCCCTCGGCGATGATCACCGCCGAGATGTGCGGCGCGGCCTTGGCCTGCCACGCGGTCAAGGGCGGTGGAGCAGGGCGGTTGGGCTCATCCAGAAGCTCGCCCAAGGCGTCGCGGAAGACCTGATACTGCCGAAGGTCGCGGGTGTTATCCGGCGAAATCAGGCCGCAGCACAGCCGACGCAGGTTCAGCCGCCGCAGCCAGCGATAGGCGGCCACATCATCCAACGCGAGGCCATAGGTGGCGTCGCCGATGCTGAAGGCGTGCAGGACATCGTCCAGGTCCGGTCGACCGACGTCCGCCGTCGCCGCGCGCCAGAAGTCGAGGCGCCGCGCCGACCAGGTTGCCACCGCCGGCGCCAGCTCCGGCCGCGACACGACACCCTGCAGGAGTTCGCAATAGAACCGCGTGCGCAGTGCTTCGGGGCCGGCCAGGTCGGAGAGGATCGCGTCGGCCAGGTCGGCCATGGTCGCACCGTCGCGGACCTCCAGCGCCCGGATCCGCGCCAGCCAGCGATCCAGGAACACGCCGTCCTCGGTGATCGCCGCAGCGATCAGAGCGTTCAGCAGATCATCCTTCAGGCCGAAGCGGTGGGTGAGGGCCGAGACCGTCTGGCCCAGTCGCTCGGCCAACGGTCGCAGGCTCAGGCCCTTGAGGCCGTCGGCCTCCACCAGAGACATGGCGGCGTGGAGAACGGGCTGCAGGTCGAGGCGATCAGGCACGGGGCGTCCATGGCGAATTAAGTCGTCGGTCGCCGGACATTAGTCTGCGCGTACGGAATATCCATCGGAAAATAAGCCTATGCAATTCGTACAACTGTCTTGTTGCCGTCATGCTTGACGTCTAGACGGTCGCGCCTAGCTCTTCGCTCCGCTTATCGGAAAAGGCCCTCCTATGCTGAAAGCGCCTCTCGCCGTCGCCCTCGCGGTTGCCGCATTTCTGTCCGCCCAACCGGGCCTGGCCCAGACCGCGCCGGAGCGCACCTGGACCCGCACCGACGACACTCGCCGCATCGCCTTTCCGGTCACGGCCAGGGGCGAGCAGGTGCTGGCGATCGACACCCACACCCACACCGCGTTCAGCGACGGCGTGGTCTGGCCAACCTTCCGCCTGTGGGAGGCCGAGCAGGATCACCTGGCCGCCTACGGGGTGACCGATCACCTCGATTACCAGCGCTACAAGGCCGACATCCGCGTCGGCGACCACAACCGGCCCTATGTGATCGCGGAGGAGGAAGCCAAGCGCATCGCCTCGCGCGCCCAGCCCATCCGCGGAACCGAGATCACCCGCGACCTGCCGTGGGGCCATTTCAACGCCCTGTTCCTGCAGGACGCCAACGCCTTGCCCGTCGACCTGTCCATGAAGGAGGACCCTCGTCCGGCGCTGAAGGCGGCGCGTGCTCAGGGCGCTTTCGTCATCTGGAACCACGCCTGGGTGTTTCCAGGCCTGGAGGGGGCGAGCGCCGATCTGATGCCGGCCCGCCACCGCGCCCTGCTGAGCGAGGGCTTGCTCGACGCCATGGAGATCGCCAACAGCCTGCAGTACTCGGCCGCCGCCTTCGATGTGGCGCTGAAGAACGGCCTGGCGGTGATAGGGGCCTCGGACGTCCACACCGCCATCGACGTCGACTCGCAGATCCCCGAAGGCCAGCATCGCACCGCGACCCTGGTGATCGCCAAGAACGGTTCGCTGCCGGCTATCCAGGAGGCCCTGGCCCAAAAGCGCACAGCGGCGATCTTCCGTCACAGCGTCTATGGCCGCGAGCGGGAGCTGTCGGAGATCGTCGGCGGGGCGTTACGCATCGCCAGCCGCAAACGGGCCGAAAGCTTCCTGGCCAAGGACATCGTCGAGATCGAGTTGACCAACGACGCCTTCATGCCGTTTCAGCTGCGCTTCACCTCGGTCGCGCCGCTGACAACGCCGCGGGTGGTCACGATTCCCGCTCATGGCAGGCTGTCGCTTCAGTTCGTCAATATCGCGGACATGGACGGGTTCACGCTGCAGGCTCAGGTGCTGAACGCCTTCACCGACCCGCGCACCAATCTGACTCTCACGCTGCGATGAGGCTGGCCGGGCGTTTTTACGAGCGCCGGACGTCGGGGAGGGGAGTTTTCCACAGGAAGCCGGGGCGGCCTTCGAAAATTGCGTTTGACTAATCTCAGGGGTCGTCTAAATAGCCGCCTCCGCCGCGGACATCTCCGCCGGACGGAACGGCCTCCGGAACTTCTGGAGG
Source organism: uncultured Caulobacter sp. (assembly GCA_964601775.1). Taxonomy (GTDB): domain Bacteria; phylum Pseudomonadota; class Alphaproteobacteria; order Caulobacterales; family Caulobacteraceae; genus Caulobacter. The sequence continues at coordinate 20,726 of CAZRPD010000084.1, forward strand.
GGTTTCGGGTCTTTGACATTGTTGATTTGGAAAGAGAAACGCAGGCGGCGGCGCTCTGGCG
>CAZRPD010000085.1:0-20710 GCA_964601775.1 uncultured Caulobacter sp.
GGCCCAGCTGCGCCGTGGCGCCCTGGACCGCCGCCAGCTGGGCGCCGATATTGGCCTGCGCCTGGGCGACCTGCCCGGCGGCGGCGTCGATGCGCTGGGCGGCGACGAAGTTCGAGGCGGTCAGGGCCTGCAGGCGCTTGTGCTCGCGCTGGGCGGTGCGCAGCTGCACCTGGAACAGGGCCAGCTGGGCGCGGGCGGAGGCGAGGGCGGCCGAGGCGGTCTGGGCGGCCAGGCGCGGCTCGTCGTCCTCCTGCTTGGCCAGCATCTGGCCGGCGACGACCTGGTCGCCTTCCTGCACGAAGACCTCGCGGACGATGCCCTGGCGGCGGGCGGCCACCTGGATGATACCGCCCTCGATGTCGGCCTTGCCGTTGGCGATGGCCGCATAGGGGCTGGGCTCCTGCTGGGCGGCGGCGACCTCCAGCTTCTTTTTCTTCTCGGCCGCCTGGCCCTTCATGAAGAAGAAGCCGCCGACCAGGGCGATGAGGACGACCGTGACGATCCAGAAGGACTTTCGGCGCAGGAACGCGGGCATTTCGGTGAGGCTCCCCCGGGAGGACTAGTGGCTGAGCGGCGCAGGGCTGGCGTCGGGCGTGCGACGCACGTCGTCCAGGATCCGGCCGTCTTCGATGTGGATGACGCGGTCGGCATAGGCCTCGAGCCGCGGGTCGTGGGTCACGCAGATCACCGCCGCGCCACGCTCGGTGGCGGCCCGCCGCAGCAGGCTGATGACGATCTGGCCGCTTTTGCCGTCCAGGGCCGAGGTCGGCTCGTCGGCGAAGATCAGGTTGGGGTTCTTGGCCAGGGCGCGGGCGATGGCCACGCGCTGCTTCTCGCCGCCCGACAGCTCGGCCGGACGCTGGTTGACGCGCGGACCCAGGCCCACCTCTTCCAGCGCCGCCTGGGCGCGCTTGGCGGCTTCGGCCGGCGGCACGTCCTGGTACTTCAGGGCGGTCATCACCTGCTGCTTGGCGGTCAGGGCCGGGAACAGGTTGAAGCCCTGGAAGATGAAGCCGCAGTGGTCGAGGCGGAACTTGTCGATGCGGCCTGACGGCAGCTTCCACAGGTCCTTGGCCTCCAGCGCCGAGACCACGCCCTCGTCGGGCTTGAGCAGGCCGGAGAGGGCGGCGACCAGGGTCGACTTGCCCGAGCCCGAGGGGCCCATGACCATGGTCACGTCGCCGTGGCGGGCGTCGAAATCCACGCCTTTGAGCACCTCGATGAACTGGTTGCGGCCGGTCCGGAAGCGCTTGACGATGCCCTTGGCGCGCAGGGCGGTTTCGCCGTGGGTGTAGGCGCTCATCGCAGCAGGTCCGCCGGCTGGCTGTTCTTGAGCACGCCCAGCGACAGCAGGCCCGACAGGATGGCGATGATCAGCAGGAAGATGCTGATGGCGATGACCAGCGGGATCGGGAAGGCCATCGGCAGGCCGCCCATGGCCGCCAGGCTGGTGACGATCCAGGTGAAGACCCCGGCCATGACGATGCCGGCGATGCCGACCCAGAAGCTCAGCTCCATGACGATGGCCCGCAGGGCGCCCATCGACACGCCCAGGGCGCGCAGGCTGGCGAACTCCTTGATATTGGCCATGATCGCCCCGCGCAGGGTCTGCCAGGTGATGGCCATGCCGATGATCGCGCCCATGATCAGGGCGAAGATCAGGATGATGCTGATGAAGCTTTCCTTGAACATCGAGTTCGAATTGGCCTCGCCCAGCTCCTGGCGGGTCCAGGCGCGGTACTTGCCGTCGGCCTTGGCGTTCAGCTGGGCCACGACGATCTCGGCGCGGGCCGGGTCGCGGATCTTGACCATCAGCGGGCCCACGCGCGGGCCGGTGTCGGCCTCGCCCAGCATCCGCAGGGTGTCGCGCGACATGACCAGGGTGGCCTGCATCATGTTCGGATAGCCGGTGGTGACGGCGGCGATGTTGATGGTCTTGCCGTTGTAGAGGGCCTTGTCGCCCTTCTTGACGCCCAGGCGCTTCAGCGCGGTCTGGTCGACGGCCACGGCATAGGGTTGGCGCAAGGCCTCGATCAGGCTGTCGTTGTAGTCGGTCGGCACGGTCACGAAGCCGGGGACGGCGTCGATGATGGTGACATTGACGAACTCGGTCTTGCGGTTCTTGGGCTTGGCCCCCGGCAGGGTGACGCCGGAATTGGGCACAATGTTCTGGAAGCGGCCGCCCGAACCGTCGAGCGGCGCGACCTGCATCACCTCGGGGTGGCTGTAGACCAGCGGGATCAGGCGGCGCGGCACGCCGTTGGGACCGCCGTTGAACAGCGCCGTGGCGCCGGGGCCCAGCACCATGACGTCGGCGCGGGCGCGGTCGATCTGGGCGGTGAACGCCTTGCCGATGCCCATGAACATGCCGAGGAAGGCCAGCACCAGCAGGCCCGAAAAGGCCAGGGCGACGACGGCCGCCATGTAACGACGCCACTCGTAAAGCAGAGTGGCCAAGGCCAGCGACATTCTACCGGTTCCCCCAATCGACGGTTGCAGCAATGACCGGCGATCGCCGAGCGTCCAAGTTAAATCGGGGTAACGGGCGTTGCAGCGATGAAATAATCACGGGTCGCCGCAGCCTTGACGCGATCGCCCGCCAACGGGTCAGGCAGGGCATTTCGCCGCGACCTTAACCAATCCCTAAGCAAGGCGCTTGCGCGAGGCGGCCGTCTTGGTGTCATTCTGCGCCCTTGGTTGGCGTCGCGGGGGCGTCGCCGCTTTGTAAGGTCTTCCTGTCGATGTTCCGACCTGAGAACGTCCAGGCCCTGGTGGGTTTGGCGCTTACCTTGGGCCTCTGCTGGCTCGTTTCCGAGAATCGCAAGCGATTCCCCTGGGTGCTGGCGATCGCCGCCCTCGTCGTCCAGGTCGGCCTCGTGCTGATCCTGTTCGGCCTGCCCCAGGCGCGCCAGCTGCTGCAGGGCGTCAACGGCGCCGTCGAGGGCCTGGCCAGCTCGACCCAGGCCGGCACGGCCTTCGTGTTCGGCTTCCTGGCCGGCGGCGACCAGCCCTATCCGGTCAGCAATCCGGGCGCGGGCTTCATCTTCGCCTTCCGCGTCATGCCGGTGATCCTGGTGGTCTGCGCCCTGTCGGCGCTGCTATGGCACTGGAAGATCCTGAAGTGGGCCGCCCAAGGCTTCGGCTTCATCTTCCAGAAGACCCTGGGTCTGCGCGGCCCGCCGGCCCTGGCCACCGCCGCCACCATCTTCATGGGCCAGATCGAAGGCCCGATCTTCATCCGCGCCTATCTCGACAAGCTGTCGCGCTCGGAGCTCTTCATGCTGATCGCGGTCGGCATGGCCTGCGTCTCGGGCTCGACCATGGTCGCCTACGCCACCATCCTGGCCGGCGTGCTGCCCAACGCCGCCGCCCACGTGCTGACCGCCTCGATCATCTCGGCCCCGGCCGGCGTGCTCTTGGCCCGCATCATCGTGCCGTCCGATCCGATGGAGAAGGGCGGGGACCTCGATCTCGCCGCCGAGGACAAGACCTACGGCAGCGCCATCGACGCGGTCATGAAGGGCACCACCGACGGCCTGCAGATCGCTCTGAACGTCGGCGCGACCCTGATCGTCTTCGTGGCCCTGGCCACCATGGTCGACAAGTTCCTGGGCGTGCTGCCCGACGTCGGCGGCCAGCCGCTGAGCATCGCTCGCGGCCTGGGCGTGGTCTTCGCACCGCTGGCCTGGTCGATGGGCGTGCCGTGGAAGGAAGCCGGCACGGCCGGCGGCCTGCTGGGCGTCAAGCTGATCCTCACCGAGTTCACCGCCTTCATCCAGATGGCCAAGGTCGGCGCCACGGCGCTGGACGAGCGCACCCGGATGATCATGACCTATGCGCTGTGCGGCTTCGCCAACATCGGCTCGGTCGGCATGAACGTGGCCGGCTTCTCGGTCCTGGTCCCCCAGCGCCGCCAGGAGATCCTGGGTCTGGTGTGGAAGGCGATGATGGCCGGCTTCCTGGCCACCTGCCTGACGGGTTCGCTGATCGGCCTGATGCCGCGGGAGCTGTTCGGGCTGTAAAGCGCTTTCAGACGAAGTGGATTCCGGTTCGTCGTTAGAAAGCGCGTCAAAACAAAAGGCTCGCCCCTTTCATTCCCCAGCGGAAAACGAGCATCCTCCCGGTCAAAAGCCGGGAGGATTTTCTTTTGAAGCTCTACGACAGCCGTCGTGCGCCCAATCCGCGCCGTGTGCGCTGGTTCATGGCCGAGAAGGGGATCGAGGACGTCGAGATCGTCGACATCGACATCTTCGGCGGCCAGCATCGCCAGCCCGACTACCTGGCCAAGGCCGGCCTGCCCAACGTGCCGGCGCTGGAGATCGACGAAGCCACGACCATCACCGAGTCGGTGGCCATCTGCCGCTACCTGGAGAGCGTGTATCCCGAGCCGAACCTGTTCGGCCGCGACCCGCGCGAGACGGCGGTGATCGAGATGTGGACCCGGCGGGCCGAGATGCTGCTGTCGACGCCGCTGATGATGGCCGTGCGCCACGGCCACCCGGCGCTGGCGGCGATCGAGACCCAGGTCCCCGAGATCGCCGAGAGCAACCGCAAGGCCGCCGAGCGGGCGCTGAAGGTCTTCGACCGCCGCCTGGCCGAGAGCCCCTTCATCGCCGCCGACCGCGTGACCATGGCCGACATCATCGCCGTCACCGGCATCGACTTCGCGCGCATGGTGCGCTTCCGGCCGGACGCGGAGCTGGCGCACGTCAACCGCTGGCTGGCCGAGATGAACGCGCGGCCGGCGGCGAAGGCGGGGGTGTAGGCCTAGCGCGACCGGATCTTCTTCACCACGCCCGAGAAGTTCAGCATCGGGCTGCCGCCCGTTGCGATCAGCCCGCGCACGAACAGCAGCGAGCCGCCGGCGCGGACCACCTCGCCGGTGGCCGTGACCAGGTCGCCCGGCCGGGCCGGCCCGACGAACTCGCCGTTCAGGCTGACGGTCACCGCCCGGCTGTCGGCTAGTTCCTTCCAGGCGATGGCGAACAGCGAGAAGTCGGCGAAGGTCATCATGCAGCCGCCGTGCATGAAGCCGCCGCCGTTCATGTGCTTCTGTTCGGCGCGGAAGGCGGTGGTGACGACGCCGGCTTCGTTCTCGCGGAAATAGAACGGTCCCGACTGGTCCTCGAACGGGTCCAGCCCCGACCAGGTGCGCCAGCCTGCCCATTCGCCGCTGTCGATCAGGCGCGGTCCGCTGCTGATTTCGTTGCCGCCGTCCATCATCCCCTCCGCTTGTTCTTATCAATGTTCAGTTAGAAGGGCGCATTCTTCGACGCAAGCCGCTGCTCTCGCCTCTGCTGACAATCCGTGGCAAGGGAGCGCCATGACCTCCCCGATCCAAGACACGATCCTGTCCCTGCTGGCGCCCCTGGCCGAGGGCAAGTCGATCGACCCGATGAACGTCGCCAAGGCGGTCCAGCCCGAGCGCTGGCAGCAGATCCTGGGCCACGTGCGCACCAACGCCATCGAGCTGGCCCGCGAGGGCAAGGTGGTGATCCTGCGCCATAACAAGCCGGTCAATCCGGAGAAATTCCGCGGCGTCTATCGCATCCGCACCCGCCTGGAAGGCGACCCGACCAGCTTCGAGGACACGGTCGTCGAGGACGACATCGACGGCGACGAAGACTAATAATCTCCGTCTCCCCGGCGAAGGCCGGGGCCCAGATCCATTCTGAGCGACTGGGGATGATCCGAGATGCGACGGCGCCGAAACTTCGCGCGTCTTGGGTTCGATCTGGGCCCCGGCCTTCGCCGGGGAAGCGGAGAGGGGGATATGGCGCCGCTTGGCGTTCCGGCCGTCGTCCCTAAATCCTCGCCAATGCCGCTCGACACGCTCCTTTCCGACATCGCCGCCTGCCGGGCGTGCGCGCCTTACCTGCCGCACGTTCCCAGGCCCGTGACCCGCGTGCGGGCGGAGACCAGGATCCTGATCGCCGGCCAGGCGCCGGGACGGTTGGTGCACGAGACCGGCCTGCCGTTCAACGATCCGTCCGGCCAGCGCCTGCGCCAGTGGATGGGGATCGACCGCGAGACCTTCTATGGCCGGCCCGAGATCGGCGTGGCCGCCATGGCCTTCTGCTTTCCGGGGACCAATCCCAAGGGTGGCGACTACCCGCCGCCGCCGCGCTGCGCGGCGATGTGGCGGCCGCAGCTTCTCGCCGAGCTGCCCAATGTCGAGCTGACCCTGCTGGTCGGCAGCTACGCTCAAGACTGGGCGCTGCCGGGCCGCACCGGCAAGACCATGACCGAGACCATCGCCCGTTGGCGCGAGTTCGGACCGAACGTCTTGCCCATGCCGCATCCGTCGTGGCGCAACACCGCCTGGCTGAAGCGTAATCCTTGGTTCGAGGCCGAGGTCACGCCCTATCTTCGCCAGCGTGTCGCGGACATTCTGAAGCTATGAACCGCCGCGCCCTGATCCTGACCGCGTCCGCCGCCGTGCTGAGCGCCTGCGCGCCGCTGAAGCAGCGGCCGGAGTTGGCGGCGCTGGGCTTTCGCGGGCCGCGGATCGTCGACGACGGTTTCATCAGCTTCGACGGCGCCAAGCTGGGCCTGATGCGCTGGATGCCGCAGAGCGAGCCTGCCAAGGAACCAGATTGGGTCATCGTCGGCCTGCACGGCATGAACGACTACGCCAACGCCTATCACCTGGCCGCCGACTGGTGGGCGGGGCAGGGGATCGCGACCTACGCCCTGGACGTCCGGGGTTTTGGCCGCTCGCCCGAACGCGGGGTCTGGGCGCCGGCCGACCTGGTGCTGGACGATGTCCGCGTTCTGATCACGGTGCTGCGCGAGCGGCATCCGAACGCGAAGATCGCCCTGGCCGGGATCAGCATGGGCGGGGCGCTGGCGATCAGCGCCATGGCCAGCGCCAATCCGCCGCCGGTCGACAAGCTGATGCTGTTCGCCCCCGCCGTCTGGGGCTGGTCGGCCCAGCCTCTGCCCAACCGTCTGAGCCTGTGGCTGACCGCCCATACGGTCGGCGGCTGGGTGGTCGAGCCGCCGGACTGGCTGACCCGCGAGATCATGGCCTCGGACAATATCGACGAGCTGCGCCGCATGGGCCGCGATCCGCTGATGATCTGGGGCGCGCGGTCCGACACCATCTATGGCCTGGTCAACCTGATGGAGCGGGGCTGGAAATCGACCGACGCGGTCAAGGTCGAGACCGCCTGGTTCTACGGGGCCAAGGATCAGGTCATCCCGCGCGAGCCGACGGTCGAGGCCTCAGTGCGGCTGCCCGGCGTGAAGACCGCCTACTATGCCAAGGGCCATCACCTGCTGCTGGTCGACCTGCAGGCGCAGGCCGTCTGGCGCGACGCCGAGGCTTTCCTGCGCGAACCCGACGGGCCTTGGCCGCCCTCGGGCGCGCCGCCGATCCCGGCCAGCGTGGCGGCGATGAAGGCGATGGACCCGCCCAAACCGTTCAAGCGCTCCAAACGGGCCGCTTCGGGCTTGTGAGGCGCGGTCGGCGGGCGTAAACCGCCGCCCAGTTCATTCTGGCTGACGCGAGACCGATGGCATGACCTTGTTCGATTCCCCCGATTTCGAGGGACACGAAGGCGTCCACGCTTTCTTCGACGAAAAAACCGGCCTGAAGTCGATCGTCGCGATCCACTCCACCGCGCGCGGCCCGGCCGCCGGCGGGTGCCGCATGTGGGACTATGCCAGCAGCGAGGCGGCCCTGACCGACGCCCTGCGCCTGTCGCGCGGCATGTCGTACAAGAACGCCATGGCCGACCTCGACTTCGGCGGCGGCAAGGCCGTGATCATCGGCGACAGCCGCACCCAGAAGACGCCGGAACTGTTCGAAGCCTTTGGCCGCGCGGTCGACAGCCTGAACGGCCGCTACTGGACGGCCGAGGACGTCGGCGTCTCGCCGGCCGACCTGGAAAACACCCGCAAGACCACCCGCTTCGTCGCGGGCTTGGAAGGCCATGCGGCGGCCTCGGGCGATCCGTCGCCGGTGACCGCCGAGGGCGTGTTCCGCGGCGTGCGCCTGTGCGTCGAGCGCGCCCTGAACCGCGACCTGAACGGCGTGCATGTCGCCATCCAGGGCGTGGGCCATGTCGGCGCCTATCTGGCCGAAAAACTGCACGCGGCCGGCGCGGTGCTGACCATCGCCGACGTCAACCAGCAGGCCCTCAATGAGGTCGCCGAGAAGACCGGCGCGACCATCGTGCCCGCCGACGCCATCTTCGACATCGAGGCCGATGTCTTCGCCCCTTGTGCTTTGGGCGGCGCGATCTCGGCCACGACCTTGCCGCGCCTGAAGGTCAAGGTCATCGCCGGCGGGGCCAACAACCAGCTGGCCGACGCCATGATCGGCCAGACCGTGTTCGACCGCGGCATCCTCTACGCCCCGGACTACGTGATCAACGGCGGCGGCATCATCAACGTGGCCGCCGAAATCCGCGCCCTGGAAGCCGGCGGGGCCTTCGACGGCGCCTGGGTGGCCGGCAAGCTGGACCGCCTGGCCCAGACCCTGGGCGAGGTCATCGACCAGTCCACCCGCGAGAAGCGTCCGGCCAACCTCGTCGCTGACGAGATCGCCCGCGCCCGCATCGCCGCCGCGCGGGGCTGAACCTCGACCTGATGCGTTCTCCATGGGAGTTCATCCCATGGAGGCGCGCGTGTCCCACCTCGACGACCTGAAAGAGCAGCTGGAAACCGCTGTCGCCGCTCAGGATTTCGAATCCGCCGCCAGGCTGCGCGACCAGATCGACGGCATCCGCCGCAGCGCCCATGTCCGCGATGTCGAGGGCGCGCCGCAGGCGTCCTACTTCCAGCGTCAGGTCCCGGGTCGCATGGGCCTGGGCACGGATCAGCCGGTTCCCAAGACGCCCGAAGGCTGGGTCCCGCCACGCAAACCCGACCCAATGACCGCCAACCATTCGAAGGGCGGGCGGCGGAAGGTCTAGCGGGCCCGCACCGACACCGTGACGCCGACGACGGTGTCCTTGTCGGAATAGTCGATCGAATTGAGCTTGCGGCGCGTGGCCGTCAGCGCGACCTGGCGGTTGTCCTTGCGCCAGCCCAGGCCGATCTGCCGGCTGCCGAAGCGCGCCAGCCGTTCCTCGCTGGCGCCGGCGTTGCGCCAGCCGCCGATCGTGTCACGGATCAGGTTCAGGCCATAGGCCTTGCCCGAGCTGGCGGCGTACAGCATCCAGCGGCCGCGCTTGAGATCCTGGGCCGAGGCGGTGGCCTTGGACATCAGGTTCGAAGCGTTCAGGGTCAGGCGGCGCACGGCGTCGGACTGCAGGCCCATCGGGGTGAACGGCAGGGGCTCGTTATCGACCCGCGCCTGCAGAACCTTGCCGGGCAGGGGGCGATAGGGCGCGCGGGTCAGGGCCAGGACGGGGCCTCGGGTCGCGGGGCGGGCCTCGGCATGCATGCGAACGGCGGGCCGTGGGGCGGCGCGCCCCGGCGCTTCGGCCCGGACGGGCGCGGCCTCAGCGACCGCGATCGGCGCCGGAACAGCCTCGGTCGGACCGCCAGCCAACGCCACCGTGGCGGCGGCGGGTGCGGCGTAGCTTTCGACCGACGACGCGACGCTAGAACGCTCGCCCCCATAGCGGGCGGTGGCGATCGGGGCGTCGGGATCGTCGAGATAGGCGGGCCGCGAGACGGCTTCAGGACCGCCAGCCAGGGTCAGGGTCTGGTCGAACGGCTCCGCCGCGCGAGGCGCAAGCGCCGTCGCGGTCCCGACGATGGCCAGCGCCATCACCGTCAGCAGCGCTCCGAGCGCGACCCCTCGCATGCTCGCTCAGCTCCCCGTTTCCCTCAGGTTGCAAGTTAATAAAACCTTGCGCGCCTGCCTAGACGCCTCGCGTGACAAGCGTTTCCGTCGAGCGAGATTTGTGCGGTCAGTGACCCGGCTTGGGTTCGAAGGAGCGTTTTTCCTTCACCTTCATGCAGTCCTTGTCCGGTTTCTGGCCATGCTGGGCCTTAGGCTCGGCCTTGGGCAGGGCGCCGGTCAGGCTGGGGGTCTGGTTCTGGAAGCCGCTGGTCATGGGTCGTTCCTCCCGCACTTTTCTTATCACGCCGCGCTCGCGATCCCATCCGCCAGGCTGACATCCACGGAGACGTGAAGCCGCGACGCGCCCGGGTCGCCGATGATGGCGCCAGACACCGGTAACGCCTGAGCCGGGCTTCGGGTGGCGGCGACGCGGATCAAATCGGGTGATTCCGCCAGGCCGTTGGTCGGGTCGAACTCCAGCCAGCCCAAGGCGGGCAGGAACACCTCGCACCAGGCGTGGGTGGCGCCCGCGCCGCGGATCTCAGCACCGGGTGAATGGATGTAGCCAGTGGCGAACAGGGCGGCGTAGCCCAGCCGGCGCAGGCCCTCGACCATCAGCCAGGCCACGTCGCGGCACGCGCCGCTGCGCAGGGCCAGGGTCTGGACCGGGCTCTGCACGCCCTCGGCCTCGCGGCCCTGGTACTCGAACTGCTCGTGGATGGTGCGGTTGACGCGCAGCAGGAACTCCAGCGCGGACTCGTCGCGGCAAGTGTCCAGCTCGCGCAGCCAGCGCAGCAGCACCGCGTCAGGGTCGTCGGTGACCGGCGCGATGAACGGCTCCAGGGTGATCCGGTCCTCGGCGGCGTAGATGATCGGCGTCAGGGTGTGGGGGTCCTTGATCCGCGGCGGGGCCAGCGGGGCAGGGAAGCGGTCGATCAGCAGCGCGCTGGTCACGCGCATGCTGTCGGCCTCGCCATCGGGATGGAAGACGCAGACGCAATTGCCGTTGGCGTCGTAGCTCCACCGCGTCTCGCCGGGCGGGTATAGGGTCAGCGACGCCTCGACGATGCGCAGGGCGTGGCTGTCGCGCGGGCGGATCATCAGCCGCTGCGGGCCGAACCGCACCGGACGGTCATAGGTGTAGAGGGTCTCGTGAAGGATGCGCAGCCGTGCCATGACCGGCGCTAACGCGCCGGGTCACTAGCCGGTTGCGGGTTTAGGCGTTGAAGCCGGCCTGGGCGAAGTCGAGCATGCGCTCCAGCAGGGCCACGACGTCCGACTCGCTGGTCTGGCCCTCGGAGAGGACGTTCAGGCGGTCGAACTCGGCGAAGCGGTTGTTGTGCAGCATGCCCAGAGTGAAGTGCAGTCGCCAGTAGACGTCTTCCGGCGACAGGTCGGGGCGGGCGCGCAACAGGGCGTCGGAGAAGCGGCGCAGGTGCGAGACGTCGGTCTTCAGCACGGCGCGAATCTCGTCAGTGCCTTCGCTGCGGGCGCGGATCACGAACTGCAGCGAGATGCGGCGCTCGTGGTCCGGGGCCAGCCAGCGCAGGGGCGGGGTCAGCAGGGCGGCCAGAACCTCGCGCAATGGCGGATTGCCGTCGTGACGGTCGTTGGCCTCGTGCAGCATCTTGGCGCGCTCGCGATTGAGCTCGGCCGTGCGCCGCTTGAAGATGTCGAACAGCAACGCGTCCTTGGACCCGAAGTGGTAGTTCACCGAAGCCAGGTTCACGCCGGCGGCGGCCGTGATGTCGCGCACGGACACGTTCTGGAAGCCGTGAAGGGCGAACAGGCGCTCGGCGGCCACGAAGACAAGGTTCTTGGTGGCGGCTTCGGTCTCGGCGGCCTCCACCTCTGTCGAGGCGGCGTCGGTGGTCGGACTCACTACATATTCCCCTTTACCCGTGGGGAAGTCTTACGACCGTTCGAATTTGGCGCAAGCGTCAAGATCGTCGGTGGGCTGCGTAATCGACGTTCAGGCGACGCGATGCTCGGCCGACGGGCGGCTGGCCAGACGTTCCACGGGCCGGCCCATGCGGCCGCGCATCAGTTGGCGCAGCAGCGGGCGGCCTACGGCGACGCCCAGGATCAGCGGGGCCAAGGCCAGCGCCAGCGCCTTGCGCCGCTTGCTGTCGGCGCGCTTGAGGAAATAGCGCACCAGCCCCTTGCCCTTGTGCCATTCGATGACCAGCGGGTTCTCCTTGCTGGTCGAGCCCACGTGGATGATGCGGGCGCCCGGCTGGAACAGCACGCTGCCGCCCATCTTGCGGGCGCGCCAGCACAGGTCGACATCCTCGACATGCAGGAAGAAGCCTTCGTCGAAGCCGCCCAGAGCGACGAAGTCGGTCGCCGACACATGGAAGCAGGCGCCCGAGATGGTGGGGGTATCCACCGGGTGCGAAGGGGGGGCTTCGCTTTCCCGGTGGATCTCGAAGCGGCGCAGCGGGGGCAGGGTGGCGCTAAGCTTCGAGAGGCTGAGCAGGGTCGTGACCGGCGTAACCTCGCCGCGTCGCGCGCCCCGCTGTTCTGTTCCGTCAGTATTGAAGACCCGCGCCCCGACGATGCAGGGCGAGGGGCGGTCGCGGGCCGCGTCCAGCAGGGCCCCGATCGCGCCGGTGGTCAGGAAGGCGTCCGGATTGAGGAACACCAGCGACTGGCCCTTGGCGTTGGCCGCGCCCAGATTGGCGGCGCGGGCGAAGCCGATATTGCCCAGGCCCTGCAACAGCCGCACGCGCGGTTCGCGGCGGGCCAGGTCGCGCAGCCAGGCCGCGTCGGCCAGGGACGAGCCGTTGTCGACGATGATGAATTCGTCCACCAGCGGCTCGGCCAGGACGTGGCGCACGCTTTCGACCAGCGCCGGGCCGGTCATGTACACGACCATGATCAGCGACACGCGCGGCGGAGTCGCCCAGTAGGGCGTGGCGCGGCGGGAATGGGCGGGGTCAATGGAGACGTACATCGGGCCGCTGCGTTCAAAATAGTTGCGTTAAAACTGTATGTGCGGTTTTGAACTTTCCGCAAACGCTTTGCAAGCCCTCGATAACCTCTTGTTGCGTTTTTACGCAATGTGTAACAACTAAGCCGGCGTCCGAGTTGTGGACGAGGGAACGGCTTTGCGATGTCACGAACGGCGATGAACCCCGCCAAGGCGGCGTTGACCAAGACTCTCCGGCGTGAGGCCGGACGGTGGCTGAAGTCTGCGCGTGAGGCTGCGGGCCTGACACAGGCGGAACTGGCCGAGGCGACCGGCTTGCGCTACTACACGTTCGTGTCCCAGGTGGAGAACGGCCTGGGGCGCGTGCCGATCGAGACCCAGGCGATCTGGGCCCAAAGCCTCGGCCTTGATCCCAGTCAGTTCGCCCGGACCCTGCTGCGCTATTATGAGCCCGAACTTCATCGCCTGCTGTTCGAAGGCGTCGCCGATGACCTCATCGGTGATGTCGATGCGGACGAAGACGGCGATGTGGCCGAACGAGCCGCTCAAGGGTAAAGAGCCGCGCCATGGGTGAGATCCTAGCCTTCAGCCCCCGGCCTCCGGCCACCGACTGGTCCGCCAACGAGCGCGGCCTGCTGATGCTGCTGACCCAGCAGCTGGCCAGCAGCTATGGCGAAATCGACAGCGTCTTCGGCCAGACCGATTCGGGCGACCCTTGGTATGTGGTGACCGATTCCAACCAGGACGTGCTGGTCCACATCGCCCGCATCGACGGGCGCTTCGTCGTGCACGACGCGGCGATCGACATGTTCCACCAGGTCGGCAGCCTGTGGGGCGCTCTGCGCCAGGTCCTGTCCTCGGGCGGTCCCGAAGAGACGGGCGGCAATGTCGTGGCGTTCAATCCGTCCAGCCGCGAAGCCCAGTCCTTCCTGTCGCTGGTCATCGCCGTGGGCCTCTATCTCGAGCTTCGCGGCATCGAGGTGGGCGAGGGCGGCCGTCTGAATTTCGAGAACCTGCCGCGCGTCGATGAAGCGTCGATGGATTCGGTGGCCTCGCGCCTGATCGCCTCGCTCAGCTCCGATGGCGAGCGCGTCGCCGGCCGCGCGATCGCGCACGCCGCCGGCGAGACGGGCGCCGCCACGCCGCAGACGCCGACCAAGCCGGAAGGCCTGAAGGCCCTGGCCATCGAGGCGCCGGTCCAGGCCGCCTCAGGCCTGGGCGCGTTCAAGATCTCGCATCTGGCCAGCAACGCTCCGGCGGACGTCGCCCACCAGGCGTCGCCCGCCACGGTCAGCCTGCCGGAAGACGGTCCTATCGCCACGGACGTGGATGGCGCGGGCTTCGCGGCCGGCCGCTCGGTGTTGACCGGAACGGCTGGCGCCGACGTCATGTACGGCACGGCCGAGGGCGAGGTGATCAAGGGCGAGGGCGGCGACGACTTCATCGACGGCGCCGGCGCCAAGGCCGGCCAGATCGACCGCCTCGACGGCGGGGCCGGCGACGACAAGATCGTCATGAACGCCCGCGTCGTCGCCTCCGGCGGCACGGGGGCCGACACCTTCCTGATCTCGGGCCAGGAGCCGGCGTCCAAGCTGGAAGCGCTGCTGGGCGTGGTGCTGGACTACTCGGCCGCCAAGGGCGATCAGCTGGCGGTGATGGGCCATGGTCACGTCACCGTGGTCTCGACTTCGGCCGTCAGCAACGTCCTGGCCGCGCAGGAAGCCGCGCTGGGCGAGGCGACCGCCAGCCAGGTCACCGACGTCAAGGGCGTGGTGGCCGGCACGCGCGTCGGCTTCGACGTCAATGGCGACGGCCGCGAGGACGTCTTCATTCTGCTGGGCGGCGCCAATACGTCGACCTTCAAGATCGGCGCGACCGTGGCCAACGACCACGACATTCCGCTGGTCGGCCAGCCCGCGCACGACGCGGGGCTGTTCGGCGGCGACGGGGCGGGGCGGTAGGGGCTGAGGGGCCGAAAACCTCGCCCTTCGACAAGCTCAGGGTGAGGTTTTCTATCGAGCGTCAGAAGTAAGTCCTCACCCTGAGCTTGTCGAAGGGCGAGGACGGACCCTCTACCCTCGCACCAGCTCCCGCATGGCCTTGTCCAGGCCGTCCAGGGTCAGGGGATACATGCGGTCGCCGATGATTTGCTTCATCACGCCGATCGACTGGGTGTAGTCCCAGTGCCGCTCGGGCGTGGGGTTCAGCCAGATGCAGCTCTGGTAGATGTCGACGACGCGCTGCATCCAGATCGCGCCGGGCTCCTCGTTCCAGTGCTCGACGCTGCCGCCCGGATAGGTGATCTCGTAGGGGCTCATGGTCGCGTCGCCGACGAAGATCACCTTGTAGTCGGCCGGGAACTTGTGGAGCACGTCGAAGGTCGGGATCTTCTCGGTCTGGCGGCGCTTGTTGTCCTTCCAGACGGTCTCGTAGAGACAGTTGTGGAAGTAGTAGAATTCCAGGTTCTTGAACTCGGTCTTGGCGGCGGAAAACAGCTCCTCGCAGAGCTTGATGTGGCCGTCCATCGAGCCGCCGATGTCGAAGAAGATCAGCACCTTGATGGCGTTGCGGCGCTCGGCGCGCATCTGGATGTCCAGATAACCCTTCTCGGCCGTGCCCTTGATGGTGCCGTTCAGATCCAGTTCGTCGGCCGCGCCGGTGCGGGCGAACTTGCGCAGGCGGCGCAGCGCCACCTTGATGTTGCGGGTGCCCAGTTCGACCGAGTCATCGAGGTTCTTGTACTCGCGCTTGTCCCAGACCTTCACCGCGCGGCCGTGGCGGCTCTTGTCCTGGCCGATGCGCACGCCTTCGGGATTGTAGCCGTTGTTGCCGAACGGCGAGGTGCCGCCAGAGCCGATCATCTTGTTGCCGCCCTCATGGCGCTTTTTCTGCTCGCGCAGACGCTCCTGCAGCGTCTCCATCAACTTCTCGAAGCCGCCCAAGGCCTCGATCTGGGCCTTTTCCTCGTCGGTCAGGAACCGCTCGGTGAGGGCTTTGAGCCAGTCCTCGGGAATGTCGGCGGTAATGCCTTCGCCGACGGTTTCCAGGCCCTTGAAGACGTGGCCGAAGACGCGGTCGAACTTGTCGAGGTTCTTCTCGTCCTTCACCAGCGTGGCGCGCGACAGGAAGTAGAAGTCCTCGACCGAGCGATCGATGACGTCCTTGTCGAGGGCCTCCATCAGCAGGAGGTATTCGCGCAAGGACACCGGCACCTTGGCCTGGCGGAGCTCGGAAAAGAGGCGAAGGAACATCGGCGCGGCTTTCGAACAGATGTTCGATAGTGGAGGGTTCTGAAACGGGACGCAACCGAGCAGGCGCCGTTGCCCCCTCCGCGCCTACGGCGCTCCTCCCCCGGAGGGGGAAGACGGGTGTCACCATCCGCCCGCCCTTGGGGGCGGACGATCGCGAAGCGATCAGGTGGGGGGATCCCGCCGCAGAATGAACTCCAGGTCCCGCGTCTCGCCGACCGGGAACTCATATTCCCCGACCTTCTCGAACCCCAGCCGCCCATACAGCTTCTGCGCGCCGAAGTTCTCCGACCACACCCCGATCCAGATCCGCCGCGGGCCCAGCCAGTCCAGCGCCGCCTCCAGCAGCCGCGAGCCGCGACCGCCGCCCTGATGGCTTTTCAGCACATAGATCCGCTTGAGTTCGCCGTCCTCGGGCCGGGCCTCGTCGTGCGGCAGGTCGCAAGGGCCGGCCAGGGCGTAGCCGATGGCCTCGCCGTCCTCGTCTTCCAGGATCCAGCTGGCCTTGTCGGGATGAGCCAGATCGTTCCGGGTCCGCTCCAGGCCGTAGGCATAGGCCAGGAAGGTCTCCAGGTCCTCGGTCGGATAGAGGTGGCCGAAGGTCTCGGCGAAGGTGCGCGCGCCCAGGCTGGACAGGGTGTCGGCGTCCTCGATCGTGGCTCTGCGAAGCGTGTCGGTCATGAGGATCTGAATTAGCCGTCCCGCCGCGCGGCTTCAACGGATCAAGGCTGCACTCGGATCGGGTTGTGTCCAGGCGCGAGGCCGGTTACCACCGCAGGGCGCTGGGGCGACCCGTCCCTGCGCCTGTGCGTGCTCTCCAGGAGGGGTAGGGGACGGAACAGCCCTGGGGCTGACCGACTTCTCTAGAACATGGCCGACGTCACCATCGCCGACCAAGCGTCCCCGCCCGTCAAACCGGGCGTCATCACCCTGGCCCGCCACGGCGAGCCGGCCCTGTCGCGCAAGGTTCGCCTCAACGCGCCGCAGTATGGCGACTGGTGGGCGCGCTACGAAGTGGGCGGCCTGAAAGAGGGCCAGACCCCGCCGGACGGCCTGATCCAGATCGCTCGCGACGCCGACGTGATCATCTCGTCGACGCGCCGCCGGGCGATCGAGACGACCAACGCCGTGGTCGGCGACCGCGCCTTTACGTCGGACGAGACCTTCATCGAGGCCCCGCTGCCGCCGCCGCCATGGCCGCTGTGGCTGAAGATGTCGCCCAAGCGGCTGGGCTTCTTCGCGCGGTTCTGGTGGTGGTTCTTCAACAATCACGGTGGCCAGGAAACCCGCGCCCAGGCCGAGGCCAGGGCCGGGCAGGCCGCCGACCGGCTGGTGGCGCTGGCCGACCAGGGCCAGGACGTGCTGGTGCTGGCCCACGGCTTCTTCAACTGGATGATCGCCGACGCGCTGAAGGCCCGTGGGCTGACGAAGCTGGTCGACGAGGGCCACGCCTACTGGAGCATCAAGCGCTTCCGTCGCGCCTGACTGCTCAAAGGGTCTTCCCTTAACCAAGCCTTGACTCTAGGTCGTTGCCCGCACGGGCCTTGGCCTTTAGGTTTGCGCCGTTCCCCCGAGAGTTGAAATGACCGACGCCCAGAACACCGCCGCCCCCGACCTTTCGGCCTACAGCTTCGAGCAGGCGCTCGCCGAGCTGGAAAAGATCGTGGCCGAGCTGGAGTCGGGCCAGGCGCCGCTGGAACGGTCGATCGACATCTACGAGCGCGGCGCGGCCCTGAAGGCCCACTGCGAGAAGAAGCTGGAAGCCGCCCGCCTGAAGGTCGAGAAGATCGTCCTGGGCCAGGGGGGCGCCGTCGCCGCTGAGCCGGCCGAGTTCAACTGATGCCGGCTACTCGTCCGGAAACCGAGGGGAGCCGCCCTTGAACGAATTTGCTCCCCCGGACCTCGCCAGGCGCATCGTCCAGGCCGCCGATATCGTCACCGTCGCGCTCGACGAGCTGCTGCCGCGCGCCGATGGCCCGGAAACGCGGCTGACCGAGGCCATGCGCTATGCGGCGCTGGGTCCGGGCAAGCGCTTGCGGCCGTTCTTCGCGCTGGAAACCGGCAAGATGTTCGACCTGCCCGAGCGGCCGGTGCTGCGGGCGGCCTGCGCGCTGGAATGCATCCACGCCTACAGCCTGGTCCATGACGACCTGCCGGCCATGGACGACGACGACGTCCGCCGCGGCCGTCCGACCGTGCACAAGCAGTATGACGAGGCCACCGCCATCCTCGCGGGCGATGCCCTGCAGACGGCGGCCTTCGAGATCATGGCCCACCCCGACACCCACGACGACGGTCACGTCCGCTCGGAGCTGGTGCGCAAACTGGCCATCGCCTCGGGCGCCAAGGGCATGGCCGGCGGCCAGATGATCGACATCCTGGGCGTTCGCGACGACCTGGGCGCGGTGGCGCGCATGCAGCGCCTGAAGACCGGCGCCCTGATCGCCTTCGCCTTCGAGATTCCGCTGATCATCGCCCGGGCAAAAGATTCCGAGCGTTCGGCCCTGATGGCCTTCGCCCAGGATCTGGGCCTGGCCTACCAGATCGTCGACGACATCCTGGACGCCGAAGGCGACGCCGAAACCATGGGCAAGGCCACGGGCGGCAAGGACGCCGCCATGGGCAAGGCCAACTACGTCACCCTGCTGGGGCTGGATGCGGCCAAGGAGCGCGTGGCGCTTTTGGCCGAGCAGACGCGTTCCCATCTCGAAATCTTTGGCGAACGGGCCGAACATCTGCGCGAAAGCGTGGATTTCGTACTAGACCGCCGCAACTGACCGCGCTTTCTTCAAACATGTCCTCGAAAACACCTTTGCTCGACACCGTGGCCTCGCCGGCCGACACGCGTGAGCTTTCCGTTTCTGAATTGAAGCAGCTCGCCGCCGAAGTGCGCGCCGAGACGATCGACGCCGTGTCGGTGACCGGCGGCCACCTGGGCGCGGGCCTGGGCGTGGTCGAGCTGACCGTGGCCCTGCACCACGTGTTCGAGACCCCCAAGGACATCGTCATCTGGGACGTCGGCCACCAGGCCTATCCGCACAAGATCCTCACCGGCCGTCGCGACCGCATCAAGACGCTGCGCCAGGGCGGCGGACTGTCGGGCTTCACCAAGCGGGCTGAGAGCGAATACGACCCGTTCGGCGCGGCCCACGCGGCCACCTCGATCTCGGCGGCCCTGGGCTTCTGCGCCGCGCGCGACGCCAAGGGTGAAGACAACCACGTCATCGCCGTGATCGGCGACGGCTCGCTGGGCGCGGGCATGGCCTATGAGGCGATGAACGCGGCGACGGATACGACCAAGCGCCTGATCGTCATCCTCAACGCCAACGACATGTCGGTCGCCCCGGCCGTGGCCGGGGTGGGCGCCTATCCGGCCAACCTCGTGTCGGGCGGCGCCTATCGCTCGGTGCGCAAGCTGGGCAAGACCGTCGTCGAAAAGCTGCCGACCCCGATGCGCGAAGCCGCCCGCAAGGCGGAAGAATACGCCCGCGGCATGGTCACCGGCGGCACCTTCTTCGAAGAGCTGGGCTTCCACTATGTCGGCCCGATCGACGGCCACGACATGGACGCCCTGGTCAGCGTGCTGAAGAACGCCAAGGCCTTCGGCGACAAGCCGGTGCTGGTCCACTGTGTCACGCAAAAGGGCAAGGGCTACGCCCCGGCCGAGGGCGCCGACGACAAGCTGCACGCCGTAGCCAAGTTCGACGTGGTCACCGGCCAGCAACAGAAGGCGGCCGGCGGCCCGCCCAGCTACACCAAGGTCTTCGCCCAGGAGTTGGTTCGCCAGGCGGAAAAGGACGACAAGATCGTCGCCATCACCGCCGCCATGCCCTCGGGCACGGGCCTGGACATCTTCCAGCAGGCCTTCCCGTCGCGCACCTTCGATGTCGGCATCGCCGAGCAGCACGCGGTGACCTTCGCCGCGGGCCTGGCCGCCGACGGCATGAAGCCGTTCACGGCGATCTATTCGACCTTCCTGCAGCGCGGCTATGACCAGGTGGTGCACGACGTCGCCATCCAGGGCCTGCCGGTGCGCTTCGCCATGGACCGCGCCGGTCTGGTCGGCGCTGACGGGCCGACCCACGCCGGCAGCTTCGACATCGGCTTCATGGGCGCTCTGCCCGGCATGGTGTTGATGGCCGCCGCCGACGAGGTCGAGCTGGCCCGCATGGTCGCCACCGCCGCCGCCATCGACGACCGCCCCTCGGCGTTCCGCTATCCGCGCGGCGAGGGCCTGGGTCTGGAAATGCCCGCGACCATCGATCCGCTGGAGATCGGCAAGGGCCGCATCGTCCGCGAAGGGACCAGCGTCGCCATCGTCTCGTTCGGCACGCGTCTGGCCGAGAGCCTGAAGGCCGCTGATCTGTTGGCGGCGCGTGGCCTCTCGGCCACCGTCTGCGACGCCCGCTTCGCCAAGCCGCTCGACATCGACCTGCTGCTGCGCCTGGCGCGCGAGCACGAGGCGATCGTCACGGTGGAAGAAGGCTCGATGGGCGGCTTCGGCGGCTTCGTGCTGCAGGCCCTGGCCGAGCACGGCGCCTTCGATCGCGGCCTGAAGATCCGCACCCTGTGCCTGCCCGACGTCTTCCAGGACCAGGACAAGCCCGACGTCATGTACGCCCAGGCCGGTCTCGACGCCGAGGGCATCCTGCGCGGGTCGCTGTCGGCGCTGGGCATGGACAATGTCAGCGCGGCGGGGGCGGGGCGTAGGGCTTAAGAGCTCAAACCACCACCATCGTCATCCCGCGCTTTATGCGCGGGACCCATTTGTCCGCCGCAAGTGAAGTGCGG
>CAZRPD010000086.1:0-20620 GCA_964601775.1 uncultured Caulobacter sp.
CGCGCCACCTCCCCCGTTTCACGGGTGAGGAGGAAATCTCTCCTCCCCTGCGAAGCGGGGGAGGTGGCCCGCAGGGCCGGAGGGGGCGCTAAACACCCCCCAAACGAAAACAGGCCAGCGCGTGAGCGCTGGCCTGTCGATCGTTCGACAAAGGTCGTCCGACTGCTTGGGTCGATTAGACCGCTTGCAGTTGGCCGGCCGAGGTCTTGCCGCTGCGGCGGTCTTGCTCGAGTTCGAACGAGATCTTTTGACCTTCGTTCAGCGAGCCCAGACCAGCGCGTTCAACGGCCGAGATGTGCACGAACACGTCCGCGCCGCCGTTGTCGGGTTGGATGAAGCCGAAGCCCTTGGTGGCGTTGAACCACTTCACGGTGCCGGTAGCCATATTCAGTATCCTTGTCGTAGCGTTCGACGCTCGGAGAGATCCGAGGCGACGATCAAATTTCGTTGGAAGTTCGGGTGGCGCGTCCGGCGCTCCGGCGTCCGGAGCAAGGAAAAGCAGGCCGAGCGGCAGCGAATTCGATGAGGCTTTATCCGCCCTCACCTGGAGAAGATCAAGGAAAACTTTTCGACGACTTTGCACTCTCCTTGGACCCCAAGCTTTGCCTCACGCGTTTTGCCTTGGTGAATCCGCCAGAACGGGCGGAGAAAACTGGAGTTCGCCGAATGACCTTGCTGGAAAAGATCCCCACCCTGGGCGACGTCGAGCTCAACAATCTGCTGGCCAACGCCCGCCGGCTGGACGTCACCGGCACCCCGGCCCAACGCCGCGCGGTCGATGAGGTGCTGGTTCCGCTGGAGCGCGAGGCCTCGCGTCGCCGCGCCGCCGGCCGGGCCAAGATCCTTAAGCGCTAAATCGCGCTTGCGAGACTCCTAAATGCAATTCATTCTCAGGAACATCATCGCGAGGAGACGACGATGGTTCTGAGAATGACGGGCGCCAGCTGGCTGGCCACCATGATGCGTGCGAGCCGCGACCGCGACGAGCCGCAGGACGAGACCGACTGGCTGCTGCACGGCCCCACCGACCCGGACGTGGTCGAGGACCGAAGGCCGGCGAACGACTAGCCGCCGAATGGCCACACCCAGGCGATCAGCCAGGGCGCGACCAGCAGGATCATCACGCTGAGCGGCGCGCCCAGGCGGGCGTAGTCGCCGAACCGATAGCCGCCCGGCCCCAGCACCAGGGTGTTGCACTGGTGGCCGACGGGCGTGAGGAAGTCGCAGCCCGCCCCCACTGCCACGGCCATCAGGAACGGATCGGGCGACAGGCCGAGCTTCTGCGCCACGCCCATGCCGATCGGCGCGGCGATCAGCACCGTGGCGGCGTTGTTCAGGAACGGCGTGGCAGCCATCGACACGGCCATCATCGCCGTCAGGGTGGCGATCGGCGGCAGGCCGTTGAACGCCCCCGACAGCCCGCTCGCGATCAGGTCGGCTCCGCCGGTCTTCTGCACCGTGTCGCTGACCGGGATCAGGGCCGCCACCAGCACCAGAACCGGCGCCTCCAGCGCCGCATAGGCCTCGCGCATCCGCAGGGCGCCCGTCGCCACCACCAGCACCGCCGCGCCCAGGAAGCCGGCCGCCACCGGTACGATCCCGGTCGCCACCAGCGTCATGGCCACGGCCAGGATCGCCACCGGCAGGATCGCGTGGCGCACCCCGCCCAGCCGCACTTCGCGCTCCGCCAGCGGCAGAAGGCCCAAGGCCTGAAGCGCCTCGGGCAGCGATTGCTCCGCACCCTGCAGCACGACGATGTCGCCGGCCTTCAGGCGGATGGTCGCCAGGCGTCCGGCCATGCGGTGGCCGCTGCGGCTGACGCCCAGCAGATTGACGCCGTGGGTGTCGCTCAGCGCCACGCTGCGGGCCGACTGGCCGATCAGGTCCGACTCCGCGCCGATCACCGCCTCGACGACGCGAACCTCCTCGGTCGGCGCGTTCAGGGTCACGGGCCGCAGCGCGTCGCGCAACCGCAGGCGCGCCGTCTGGATCAGCTGGTTCAGGTTCTCCTGCTCGCCTTCCAGCAGCAGCACGTCGCCGGGATGGATCTTCAGATTGGCGTGCGGACCCGCGATGCGCTGGCGCCCGCGCAGGATGGCCACCACCGTGACCGCGCCCTCGGCGGCGGCCTTCAGGCGCCCCACCCGGCCGTCCTCGAACGCCCAGTCGTCCGGGACCTCGACCTCGGTGACATAGGCCTTGGCGGCCAGGGCCGCGTCGACGTCGATGGCGGCCTTGCGCTCCTTCGGCAGCAAGCGATAGGCGAAACTCAGATAGGCGATGGCCAGCACGGTCAGTACGCCGCCGACCGGCAGGAAGTCGAACATCTTGAACGGCTGGCCCAGGGCCTCCTGGCGCACTTCCGAGACGATGATGTTGGGCGAGGTGCCGACCAGCACCGCCAGGCGGCCGACCAGCGAGCCGAACGCCATCGGCATCAGCAGGCGGCCGGGCGGCACGCCGGTGCGGCGAGCGATCTGCAGGGCGCTGGGCATCATTAGGGCCAGGGCCCCGACGTTCTTGGTGGCCATCGACAGCACCGCCGTGGCGCCGGCCAGGACGGGGACCTGGGTCCGCTCGTCCTTCAGCTTCGGCATCAGCGGCGCCATGACCAGGTCCACGACGCCCGAGCGGGCGACGGCGGCGGAGAGCACCAGGGCGCTGGCGATGATGACGACGATGTCGTTGGAGAAGCCGAGAAAGGCCTCCTTCACCGGGATCAGCCCCAGCGCCACGCCGGCCACCAGGGCGCACAGCGCGATCAAGTCGTACCGCCACCGCCCCCAGACAAACGCGGCGATCGTCGCGGCGATGAGTCCGAAGGACAGGGCCTGTGGCAGTGTCACGTGTGAGAGCTCCCCGAAGCTGCGCCGGAGGGGAACGGGGGAGATGAGGGGTTGGTTCAGCAGCGCTTCAAAAGCGCCCCCTCCGGCCCTGCGGGCCACCTCCCCCGCTTTGCGAGGGAGGAGAGGATCTTCCTCCCCAGTGTAACGGGGGAGGTGGATCGCTGCGGATACGCAGCGAGACGGAGGGGGCGCTAAGCCGCGTCTAGTTCAGCGCCTTGCGCGCCGCTTCCCAGTACTGCGCGCCGGTCACCAGGGTCACCAGCGTCGCCAGCCACAGCAGGCTGTGGGCCACGATCGTGAAGCCGCCCATGACGCTGGGCTCGGGCGACAGGCCGAAGGCGCCCCAGGAGGCCAGGATCATCTCGGCGCCGATGGCCACCAGCTGCAGCGTCGTCTTCCACTTGGCCAACAGGGTGACCGGCAGCTTGACGCCCTTGCCCGCGCCCACTTCGCGCAGGGCGCTGACGGCGAATTCGCGGAACAGGATCAGGCCCGCCGGCAGCACGACCATCGCGTTGGGGCCCAGCGCCATCAGGCCCAGCAGGGCGCCGCAGACCAGGATCTTGTCGCCGATCGGGTCCAGGATCGCGCCCCAGACGCTGACCGCATCCAGCTTGCGGGCCAGCCAGCCGTCGAAGAAGTCGGTCACCGCCGCCACCACGAAGGCGTAGAACGCCCAGCGCTCCAGCCGCAGCTGGCTCTCGGCCGTCAGCTGGTCCGACAGGAACGGCACGGCGCCGGCCGCCGCGGCCAGGGCCACGAACATGAACAGCGCCATCACGAGGCGCGAGCTGGTCAGGATGTTGGGCAGGGCTTTCATGGCGCCTGTCATAACGCACAAATCAGCGATCAGGCCATGGCTCAGCCTGGGGCGCGTTAGGCGAAAGTGCTCGCGGTTTCGCCGCTCGAACGCGCCCCAACTAAAAAAGATGGGGGTAAGCGATTAACCGAAACCGCCGATTTTACTGACGCGCACGGCGAGCGCCTTCGCTATACAGACGATCAGGGGGCGATGCGGCGCCTTCGTGGTCGCGGGCGTAAGCGCGGATGACACGGCAGGGACCCGGACGGGGACGCTTCAGCTCGGTGCGCAGCCGGCTCGTGCTCCTGACCGTCAGCCTGCTGGTCCCCGCCCTGCTGGCCATGGGCTTCCTGCTGGTCAGCGCCGATCGCGAATCGCGCAGCCAGCTCTATCAGGAGCTGGTCACCACCGCCGGGGCGCTGTGGGGGCCCGCCGACCGCCAGCCCGCCGTCGGCATCTCGGTGGCCGAGACCCTGGCCACCGACCAGGCCCTGATCAACGGCGACTGGGCAGCCTTCCACGCCCGCGCCCAGCGCGTGGCCCAGCGCCGGCCCGGCTGGATCGTGGTCTCCGACATCCGCGGCAAGCAGATCCTCAACACGCTCAAGCCCTATGGCGAACCGCTGCCCACCGTGCCGCGCGCCAACGAGCTGACCACCGCCCTGCTGGCCGGCCGCAGCAAGATCTCCGACCTGCGCGAGGGCAAGGTCGCGGGCAAGCCGGTGATCACCGTCGCCACGCCGATCCAGGTCAAGGGTCAGCCCTACGTCCTGTCCTATGTGGTGGAGTCCAGCTCGTTCACGTCGGTTTTCCGCCAGCAGCGCGTGCCCGAGAACTGGATCGCCACGGTGCTGGACAACAAGCGCAAGGTCATCGCCCGCTCGCGGCTGAACGAGAAGTTCACCGGCAAGACGACGACCACCGACATGGCCCGCAACCTGGACCATTCCACCGAGGGCGTCAGCAAGAGCACCTCGCTGGACGGCGTGCCGACCATGGTCGCCTACACCCGCTCGCCGCAGACCGGCTGGACCCTGGTGGTGGCCGTGCCCCGCGCCGAGCTGGCGCGGACGGTCAATCGCTCGGTGATCTCCGGGGCCGGGGTGTTCCTGGTGTTGCTGGCCATGGGCCTGGGCCTGTCGCTGGCCTATGCCCGGCGGATCAATGGCGAGATGCGCCAGCTGATCCTCGACGCCGACGCCATCGGACGCGCGGAAAGCCTGCCCCCCGCCGATCCCGACACCCTGGACGAGATCGCCGCCGTCCACGCCGCCCTGCGCGCGGCCTCCCGCGAGTTGAAGACCCGCGAAGAGCGCCAGGGGGTGATGATCAACGAGCTGAACCACCGCGTGAAGAACACCCTGGCCACGGTCCAGGCCCTGGCGCGCCAGACCTTCTCCAAGACCAAAGACGCGCCGGTCGAGGTGTTCACCGACCGTCTGATCGCGCTGAGCGCCGCCCACGACCTCTTGACCCGCACCGGCTGGCGCGAGGCCGACATGGGCCAGTTGGTCCAGGCCAGCCTGGCCGCCTATGCCGAGCGCGTCGACGGCGCCGGTCCCGCCGTGGCCCTGGCCCCGCACACGGCCGTGGGCCTGTCGATGGTGTTCCACGAACTGGCGACCAACAGCGCCAAGTACGGCGCCCTGTCGGCCCCGACGGGGCGCGTCTCGGTGACCTGGCGGCTGGAACAGGACGGCGCGGTCCTGGCCTTCACCTGGCGCGACGTCGGCGGGCCGCCGGTCACCCCCCCCGCCGCGCAGGGCTTTGGCACCCGCCTGATCGAAAGCTCCATCCGCCGCGAACAGAAGGGCCACGCCCAGTTCGACTTCCGCCCCGACGGCCTGGTCTTCGAAGCCTCCCTGCCGCTGCCCGAGACGGTGCGCTGGAGCAATACGTTCTAGCGGGCCTGACCCAGATCAAGGCGGCGAGCGTCGAACGGCGCGATGACGGCCGGGTCCTCAAGGAGCCCGTCATGCGGATCGCCCTCATCGTCGCCCATCCCTCGCCCCTCAGTTTCGGCGTCACCCTGGCCGGCGACTGCGCCGAGGTGCTGCGCGCGGCCGGCGTCGAGGTCGTGGTTCGCGATCTCTATCGGATGAGCTTCGATCCCTGCCTGGCAGCGGAGGAACTGCCGGGCGCTCAGGGGCCGCGGGCCGACATTGTCGCTGAGCGGGCGATGCTGGCGGCGGTCGACGGCTATCTCTTCGTCTATCCGCTGTGGTTCAACGCTCCGCCGGCCATGCTGAAGGGCTATGTCGACCGGGTGTTGAGCGGCGGCTTCGGCTTTGCGCCCACCGCCCACGGAGCCGACCCGCTGCTGGTCGGCAAGACCCTGATCAGCGTCACCACCTCGGGCGCGCCCGACGCCCACCTGGACAAGACCGGGGCGCTGAACATGCTGATCCGGTCGTTCGACCTGCACCTGTGCGGCATGACCGGCCTGCGCTTCGTCGACCACCAGCACATCGGCGGCGTGGGTCCGGAGATGAGCGAGGACTATGCGCAAGAACGCCGCGGCCAGGTGCGAGCCATGCTGGCGCGGGAGGTGCTGGGGCGCGAGGTGGACTAGCGTCCTAAGCGCCCCGTCCGTCACGCGGCTGCGCCGCGCGCCACCTCCCCCGTTTCACGGGTGAGGAGGAGCCGACTTCTCCTCCCCCGCCTGCGGGGGAGGTGGATCGGCGCGGATACGCGACGAGACGGAGGGGGCGCTAGGCCGCGACCACATCCCCCTCGCCCACGACCCCGCCCTGCGTCACGTTCAGGTAGATGCCGCAGAACATGTGGCCGTAGTGGTCGAACAGCGCCTTGACCAGATCCACGTCACGCTCCGCCGTGGTCGGGTCGACGTGGGTGGCGGCGCAGCGGACGATGGGTTTGAGGACCTCGGCCACGGCCCCGCCGATCGTCACCGTCCGCCCCGTCCAGGCGTTCTCGGCCCAGGCCGGCCAGCCGTCGACATAGAGGTTGGCGCGGAAGCGCAAGGGATCCAGGTCCATGCCGACCTTGGCCGACAGGTCGCGCACGCTGGCCAGGTTGACGATCGAAACATAGCCCGACTTGCTGTCCATGAAGCGATAGGCGCCCGGCCCCTCGATCACCTTCAGCGGACCGCGGATGTCTTCGGCCAGCAGCTCAGACAGCCAGGCCTCGAAGCCCGTCCGGCCCGCCTCCGAGGAGAGGTCGCCCGCGAAATCGGGATGGCCCTCGGCCTGGGCGCTGAACACGCCGGTGGCGTCGTCATAGGCCGTGCGGGCCTTGGCCACGGCCGGGATCTTGGCCAGCACCGTGAACTTCATCTTCGAGATGTGGGCCGGCGCCTCGGGCTTGAAGCCGCTGGGACCGTCCTCGACCGCGAACAGCCGGTCGCAGGGGAAGCACGCGCCGGCCTCCAGCGTCGCCGAGGCCAGGCGCTCGGGCGTGAATCCCTTGACGGGGTGGCGGTAGAGCGATGCGATCCGGGCTTCGATAAGGGAGGGCATAAAGCGGAAAATCGTGGATCGGTCCCCCCATGGCAAGGCTTGGCGTGGAACGCCGCCGCGCCCTCGGGGTTTTGCTGACCTGGAGGGCGTTTCATGACCGACGCTTCGCCGCGTCCCATCCTCAAATGGTTGAAGTCGCGTCCCTATCACCTGACGCCGTGGATCCTGCTGCTGGCCGCCGCGCCGTTCGCGTTTCCGAAGAAGTCCCCTGAAAACGAGACTGGGACCCAGATCGCCGATCCGCCCGGCCTTTCCGAGGATCGCGCCATGCCGCCGGCCGACTTCGAGCAGGCCGAGCCGCAGCGGGGCCGCGCCGCGCGCCTGCCCCACCACATCCCGCTGCTGGGCTGGCGCGACATCCTGTGGCGCACCGGGCGCGAAATCGGGGTGGACCGCCTGCCGGCCGTGGCCGGGGGCGTGACCTTCTACACCCTGCTGGCGCTGTTCCCGGCCATCGGCGCCTTCGTGTCGCTGTACGGCCTGTTCGCCGACGTGCGCACGGTCGAGCAGCAGCTGCGCGAGATGTCGGGCATCTTCCCCACCAGCGTCGTGCAGATCGTCGGCGAGCAGATGCTGCGCCTGGCCAGTCAGGAAGGCAGCAAGCTGGGCGTGGCCTTCGGGATCAGCCTGCTGCTGTCGATCTGGAGCGCCAACGCCAGCATGCGGGCGCTCTTCGACGGGCTGAACATCGCCTATGACGAGGAGGAAAAGCGCGGGCTGGTGCGCAAGACCCTGCTGTCCTACGGCTTCACCGCCTGCGCCCTGCTCTATGCGGCCGGGGCTTCGGCCCTGCTGATCGTCACCCCGTTCCTGCTGGACGTGGCGCGGCTGTCGGCGCTGGACGCCTTCTGGGCTCCGATCCGCTGGCTGATCGTGCTCTTCGTCACCGCCTTCGCATTCGCGGTGCTGTACCGCTTCGGTCCCAGCCGGGCGCGGCCGCGCTGGCGCTGGGTGTGGATCGGCGCCGTCGCGGGGGCGGCCGGCTGGTTGCTGGGTTCGCTGGGCTTCTCGCTCTACGTCAACCACATCGCCCACTATGACGCGACCTATGGGCCGCTGGGGGCGGTGATCGCCTTCATGGTCTGGGTGTGGTTTTCGATCATGGCCATCCTGGTCGGCGCCGAACTGAACGCCGAGATCGAGCACCAGACGGCGGTGGACAGCACCACTGGCCCGGAGCAGCCGATGGGCGCGCGCGGCGCGGCCATGGCCGACACGGTGGGGCTGGCCTTCCACCCGTGGGAGATGATCAAGCGCGAGGCGGGCACGGTGAAGCGCGTGGCTGGCGGGGCGTGGGATCGGGTGCGGAGAAAGTAGATCCTCCCACGCGTTGCGGGGGAGGTGGCCCAGAGGGCCGGAGGGGGCCAGCTCGGCCTACGCCGCATTAGCCCCCTCAGTCGCTCCGCGACAGCTCCCCCGTATCACGGGGGAGCATCTTTTCCCGCGTGCCCTCCTGACCTAAACCTTCACCATGACCCATCTCGCCCCCTATGCCGACCATGACCTCGCCGACCTCGCCGACCTGGTGAACTCGGCCTATCGCGGCGAACTGGCGACCAAGGGCTGGACGCACGAGAGCTATCTGCTGGGCGGCCAGCGCACCGACGCCGACAGCCTGCGCGCCGACCTCGCCGCCAAGCCCGGCGCGACCCTACTGGTGCTGCGCGATGCGCCCGACGCCAAGCCGCACGCCTGCGTCTGGGTCGAGCCGGCCCAAAAAGGCGAGGATGGCGGCGACGCCTGGTACGTCGGCATGGTCACCGTCTCGCCCCTGCGCCAGGCCGGCGGCATCGGTCGGATGATGCTGGAGGCCGCCGAGGCCCATGCCCGCGCCGCTGGGGCTAAGACCCTGCAGATGACCGTCATCTCGGTCCGCGACACCCTGATCGCCTGGTACGAGCGGCGCGGCTACGCCCTGACCGGCGAAACGACGCCGTTCCCCTATGACGACGAGAAGTTCGGCGAGCCGCAGCGGGATGATCTGGCGTTCGTGGTGATGAAGAAGGGGCTGTAGGGCCTTAGCGCCCCCTCCGTCTCGCTGCGTATCCGCAGCGATCCACCTCCCCCGTTACGCGGGGGAGGATGGCGATCCTTCTCCTCCCCCGTGAAACGGGGGAGGTGGCGCGATGCGAAGCATCGTGACGGAGGGGGCGCTCCCTCGCCTAGATCACCGCCCGAGAGCGCTCGGACACCTCGCTGAACAGCGCCCCCGCCACGATCTCCAGGCCGCGCCGCAGCACCTCGCGGCTGTCGACCGCGCCCAGGCAGATGCGGACGCCGCTTTCGAAGCCGGCCTCGACGATCGGGGCGTCGGGGGGCGTGACCTCGACGCCGCCGCGCAGGGCCCGGCCGGCCAGGCGCTCGGCGTCCAGCTCGGACATCGGCAGCCACAGGTGCGGAGCGGTGGCGGACTGGGGCGCTTCCAGGGCCGGCCCCAGCAGGTCGCGGGCCAGGGCCAGACGCACCGCGCCCTCCTCCAGGGTCTCGGCCAGGATCGCATCGGCCGTGCCGTCCTCGATCCACTGGGTGGCGATCAGCCCGCCGAAGGCCGGCGGCGCGTAGGCGATCACCCGCACCGCGTCCAGCACCCGCTCGAACGCCTCGCCGGACGGGGCCACCAGGAAGCCGGCCCGCAGGCCGGGGGCCAGGGTCTTGGACACCCCCGACACGTGGAAGGTCCGCTCCGGCGCCAGCAGCGCGAACGGAGCCGGCGCGCCGGGCGCATAGGCGCCGTAGATGTCGTCCTCGACGAGGGTCAGGTCGTGCTTGCGGGCGATGGCGGCGATGGCCTCGCGGCGCGCCAGGCTCATGATCCGGCCCGTGGGGTTCTGCAGGGTGGGCAGCACGGCCAGGGCGCGCGCGCCGGTGGCCAGGATCGCCTCTTCCAGGGCGTCGGGGCGCAGGCCCTCGGCGTCCATGGCCAGGCCGCGGATCTTCCAGCCGCTGTGCAGGGCCAGGGCCTTGAGGCCGTGATAGGCCACCGCCTCGGTCAGCAGGGTCTGTCCCGGCCGCATCACCGTGCCCAGGGCCAGGGCCAGGCCCTGCTGGGCGCCGGCGCAGCAGATCACCCGCCGCCAGTCGACGTCCGCATAGCTGCTGGTGCGCGACAGCCAGGCCGCCCCGGCCCGTCTCTGGGTCTCGTGGCCGGCCACCGGGGCATAGGCCAGGTGCTCCAGCAGGTCGGGACGCTTGCGCAGGCGCGCCAGGGCCTCGGACAGGCGCGAATTGGCCGGCGCCGACGGCGAGATGTTCTGGGCCATGTTGATCGGCCCGTCGCGCTGGGCGCCGCGATGGGCGGCGGGGGCGTTGACGAAACTGCCGCGGCCGACATGGGCGCTGACCAGCCCGGCCTTCTCGGCCTCGACATAGGCCCGCGTCACCGTCCCCAGGCCGACACCCAGGCGATAGGCCAGGTCGCGCTGCGGCGGCAGGCGGGTCCCCGTCGCCAGAGCCCCGGCCGCGATATCGGCGCGCAGCACCGACAGCAGCCGCTCGTACAGCGGCGCGGCGCCGTCGGGAATGACCGGGGTCCAGGCCTGGGCCACGGGCGTCTCCTTTATTGTCACCATAGCAATATGCCGTTTGACTCACGATACAATGAAAATCAACACAGTGACACCTCGACCCGACCTCTAGAGACAATGAGGCTGTCATGACCCCGGAACTGCTTCTCGCCTTCGTTCTGTTCTGCTTCGCCACCGCCGGCACGCCCGGCCCGAACAACATGCTGCTGCTGGCCTCGGGCGCGAACTTCGGCCTGCGCCGCACGGCGTGGCATATCGCAGGGATCAGCTGCGGCCTGGGCTTCATGGTGCTGGCGATGGGCCTTGGCCTGGGCGGGGTGTTCCGGGCCTATCCGGTGCTGCACGAGATCCTGCGCTGGGTTGGGGCGGCCTACATGCTGTGGCTGGCCTGGAAGATCGGCGGCTCCAGGTCCGTCAGCGACCGCGATCTCGCCAAGCCGATGACCTTCCTGCAGGCGGCGGCGTTCCAGTGGGTCAATCCCAAGGCCTGGGCCATGGCCCTGGGCGCGGTGACGACCTATGCGCCGGAGGGCTCGGGCTGGACCATCGTGCCGCTGCTGGCCGGGACCTTCATGCTGGTCGGCGCGCCCTGCAGCACGGCCTGGGCGGGGTTTGGGCAAGGCCTGCGACCGTTCCTCGACAAGCCCAAGGTGCTGCGGGCGTTCAATGTGACGATGGCGGTGCTGCTGGTGGTGTCGCTGTATCCGCTGGTGGTGGATCACAAGGCGCGGCCGGTGAGCCTGGAGGCGCTGGCGGATGTGCCTGCGCCGCCTGCTCTCAAATCTCACGGATAAGGCCCAAGAGCGCCCCCTCCGGCGCTTCGCGCCACCTCCCCCGCTTCGCGAGGGAGGAGAGGAACTTCATCCTCCCCCGTGCAACGGGGGAGGTGGATCGCTGCGGATACGCAGCGAGACGGAGGGGGCGCTTGGCGCTTAGGATGCCACCCTCACCTTGAGGATCCGCCCATGCGCCTGCTGCTCGCCGCCTTCGCCGCCCTCGCCCTGCACGGCGCGGCCCTCGCCCAGGACCTCAAGGTCACTGTCGCCGGCCGCGACAGCGTCGTCCTCACGCCGAAGGACCTGGCCGCCCTGCCCCGCGCCAAGGCGACCATCCAGGTCAAGGGCGCGGCCGTCACCTATGAAGGCGTTCGCCTCGACGCCGTGCTGGCCCAGGCGGGCGTGGTGCATGGCGAGCGGCTGATGGGCCGTTATCTGAACCAGGTGGTGATCGCCCGCGCCGCCGACGGCTTCTTCAGCCTGCTGTCGCTGGCCGAGACCGACCCGGTCTATCGCGCCAATCCGGTGGTGCTGGCCGACACGGTCAACGGGACCAAGCTGGACGATCGCGAAGGCCCCTATCGGCTCATCGTCGACGGCGACCTGCGTCCTTCGCGGGCGCCGCGGCAGGTGGTGTCGATCGAAGTGAAGCCGGCTTTCTGAGACCGCTGGACAAGCGACGCGAACCTCGGAATTTTCCCGTCAAACGACTGTGGGGCTTTCCGTGACCAAGCTTATCCTGAACCGCCGCGGCCTGCTGGCCGGGGCTTTCGCCTTCGCCGCTGCGCCGACTCTGGCCCGTGCGGCCACCGCGACTTCGACCACCACCATCAAGGTCGCCGACCGCGACGTCGAACTGACCATCCTGCGTCCCGACGCGCCCAAGGGGATCGTGATCTTCTCGCACGGCGCCGGCGGCTGGCCCGCGCCTTACCAGGCGCTGCTGGACCATTGGACGGCCGCCGGCTTCATGATCGTCGCGCCGCTGCACGTCGATTCCCAGAAGCACCCCAAGCGGGGCGACTACAATCTGCAGAGCGCCTTCCCGGCCCGCCTGGCCGACCTGGCCGCCGCCACGACCTGGGCCGCCCAGGCCGCGCCGGGCCTGCCGATGGCCTCGGCCGGTCACTCGTACGGCTCGCTGATGTCGATGATCCGGGCCGGCGCGTTCCAGGGCATGATCCCGGCCCAGGACCCGACCACCAAGGCGGCTCTGTGCTTCTCCAGCCCCGGCGTCATCAAGGGCCTGGTGGGTCCGGCCTCGTACCAGGGCCTGACCAAGCCGATGATGATGGTCACCGGCGACCAGGACGTCGTGCCGGGCCTGGTGCCCGACTGGCATGAGCACCTCTACCCGTTCGACACCAGCCCGGCCGGCCAGAAGTACCTGTGGCAGGGCAAGGGCGTGAACCACGGCCTGGCCTATCATCCGGAGGCGCCGGGCTTTGCCGAGGCGGCGGCGCTGAGCGTGGCGTTCCTGAAGGCCAAGGTGCTGGGCGATGCGGCGGCAGAGGCGGCGCTGGCGAAGCAAGGGTCGACGGCGTTCGCGGCGTGGAAGACGCGGTAGGCGCAGCACTGGCCCCCACCTGACCGCTTCGCGGTCGTCCGCCCCCGGAGGGGGCAGACGGCGCGTTCCGTCTTCCCCCTCCGGGGGAGGAGCGCCGTAGGCGCGGAGGGGGCCTTAAGCCACCCGCACCCGCTCCGCGCCCAGGTTCAGGTAATCGCGCTTGCCCAGCGGCACGCCCTGGTTTCGCAGGATGTCGTAGGCGGTCACGACGTGGAACTGGAAGTTCGGCAGGGCGAACTCCAGCAGGTAGTCCAGGCCGTTGAAACCCAGGGTCAGCGGCCCCGCGCCGAACACCACGTCACGCGTCTCCGCCCCTTCGAACGCCTCGGCCGACACGCTGAGCACATAGTCCAGGCTGCGGGCCACGCGGTCCTGCAGCTGCGCGAAGGTCGTCTCGTCGTCGGCGATGCTCGGGGCCGTGGTCCCTGTCAGGCGCGAGACCGCCCCGCGCGCGGCGTCCGACGCCCGCTGGATCTGGCCCGACAGCGGCAGCATGTCGTCATAGAGCCGCGCGCTCACATAGGCGTCGGGGTCGGTCCCGGTCGCTTGCGCATGGGCCTTGGCCTTGTCGAGCAGGACCGTCAGGGTCTTCAGACCGCGCGACATGGCGGTGACGGTGACGTGGTGGATCGAGAGGGACGCTACTTGGGGCATGGGCCGTTTCCTCCTGGAACTGGGCTGGCGTCTAGCTAGACCGGCTCGAGTCAGTTTTCAATCGATACTGATGGCGATAGCCGTCAGCAGGGTGCATTCCGTTCGGAAACGTCCTAGAGAGACCGACCCTATCCTTCAGACATTGCGACCCCTCCCTTGCGACTGCCCCAGGCCCGCCTCGACCAGGTTCTCGACCGCTTCCGCGAAGTGGAGGCGCGCATGGGCGCGGCCACCGACGGGACCGAGATCGTCAAGCTCTCCAAGGAGCACGCCGAGCTGCGTCCGGTGGCCGAGGCCGTCGAGCGGCTGGCCAAGCTGAGCGCCGAGCGCGCCGAGCTGGATATCATGGCCGCCGATCCCGAGATGGCCGACATGGTCAAGGACGAGATCCAGGCGCTGGACGAGAAGCTGCCGGCCCTCGAGCACGACCTGGCCCTGATGCTGGCGCCGAAGGACAAGGACGAGAACGCCTCGGCCATTCTCGAAGTCCGGGCTGGCACCGGCGGCGACGAGGCCGCCCTGTTCGCCGGCGACCTGTTCCGCATGTACCAGCGCTACGCCACCCTGCAGGGCTGGCGGGTCGAGATCGACAGCATCTCGGAAGGCGAGATGGGCGGCTTCAAGGAAATCGTCGCCTCGATCACCGGCGACGGCGTGTTCGGCCGGCTGAAGTTCGAGAGCGGCGTGCACCGCGTGCAGCGCGTGCCGGCCACTGAGGCCCAGGGCCGCATCCATACCTCGGCCGCCACCGTCGCGGTGCTGCCGGAAGCCGAGGACGTCGAGATCGAGATCAAGGAAAGCGACCTGCGGATCGACACCTACCGCTCGTCGGGCGCCGGCGGCCAGCACGTCAACAAGACCGACTCGGCCGTGCGCATCACCCACTTGCCGACCGGCGTGGTCGTGACCTCCTCGGAAAAGTCGCAGCACCAGAACCGCGCCCGGGCGATGAAGAACCTGAAGGCCAGGCTCTACGACATGCAGCGCGAGGCCCTGGACACCGCCCGCGCCGACGCCCGCAAGAGCCAGGTCGGCAGCGGCGACCGCTCGGAACGCATCCGCACCTACAACTTCCCGCAGGGCCGGGTCACCGACCACCGCATCAACCTGACGCTCTACAACCTGGCCCGGGTGATCGAAGGCGATAACCTGGACGACGTGATCAATCCGCTGATCGCCGAGGACCAGGCCGAGCGCCTGGCCAGCCTGGAAGAGAGCTTCGGCTGATGGCCTGGACCCGCACCTACGACGAAGACGAGCCCCAGCGGGTCAACAAGTGGCTGGCCCAGAGCGGCGTCTGCTCGCGCCGCGAGGCCGAGGCCCTGATCGCCAACGGCCTGGTGTCGATCGACGGCGAGGTCGTGGAAGACGTCGGCCGCAAGATCCTGCCCGGTCAGACCCTGGTGCTGGCCGATCAGGCGACCGCCAAGCTGGACGCGACCTTCACCTACATGATCCACAAGCCGGTCGGCGTGGTGTCGTCCCAGCCCGATCCCGGCCAGGTCCCGGCCGCGCGCCTGCTGACGCGTCAGAACATCTGGGGCGGCGTGCCCGCGCCGATCCCGCAGTCGGGCGACCTGCTGCCGCCGATCGGCCGGCTGGACAAGGATTCGCGCGGCCTCTTGCTGCTGTCGCAGGACGGCGTGGTGGCGAAAGCCGTGATCGGCCCGCAGTCGGACCTCGAGAAGGAATACCGCGTCGCCGTCATGGGCGAGCTGACCGAAGAGAAGATCGAGCTGCTGCGCTTTGGCCTGGAGCTGGACGGCCGCGAACTGCGCCCCGCCGAGGTCGACGTGATCTCCGACCAACGCCTGCGCATCGTGCTGCGCGAAGGTCGCAACCGCCAGATCCGCCGCATGTGCGAGCTGGTCGAGCTGAAGGTGGTCGACCTGTTCCGCGTCAGGATCGGTCCGCTGACGCTTGGCGAAATGCCGGAAGGCCGCTGGCGCCCGTTGACGATTGAAGAGCGCGCGGCGTTGGTGGCCGGCTGAGCGCCATTTGAGCCAAGTCGCGAATACTGATATGCCTAAGGATGTGGCGACCTTTTTCGCGAGGAAGCCGCTGAAATAGTTAAGGAACAGGCCCGACCCGAGATGAGGTTCGTGAGTTCCAGTCTTGTGATCATCGGCGGCGCCGCGACGCGCGTTCCGCTCTCCGACGTCGCGCGTTTGCTCCCCGACTTCGATGGCAAGTATCCCGGCGGGTGGCGCTGGCTGGAACAGCGTCTCGCCCAGGCCGATCATGGCGACGCCCGCATCTGGCTTGCGCTGGCGCACGGAGAGATCGCCGCCCTGGCGATCGACACCCCCAAGGGCGCGCGCCACAGCAAACTCTCGACCTTCGTGGTGGGCGCCGAGCATCGCGGGTTTGGCATAGGCGCCGCCTTGATCGAAACCCTTCGGTGGGACTGGCTGCGCCGCGATGTCGTCGAGACCCATGTCACCATCGATCAGAACGACGACGCGACCCAGACCTTTTTCGCGCGCAGCAACTTCTCGCTGAATCCGTGGGTGTCGATTGCCTATGGCGAAGCGCGTCATGATCGGCTCTGGCGCTGGCGCGCCGATGAAGACCCTCTGATCGATGCTGCTGCTTTCCATTAGGCCGCCGTTCCTTCAGGCCATCTACGGTCGCCGCAAGCGTTTCGAGTTCCGACGGTCCGCGCCCCAGCGACATGTCCCGGGGCTGGCTCTGTTCTACGAAACCCTGCCGACGGGCCTGATCACCGGCGTGGCGCGCATCAGCCGCGTCATACCCGTGGACCCTCGCGAGGCCGCCGCCTTGGCCGGTCCTGACGATCCGTTCTCGGCCTTCTACGAGACCTATCTGGCGGGCGGTCGCGCGCCGTGCGCTCTCGCCTTGGAGGCCCCTGAAAAGCTTGCGACCCCGGTCACCCTGAGGGAACTCACCGGGTTAGCGAAACCGCCCCAGTCCTTCTGTTACGCCCAGGTGGAGACGTCCGCCCTCAACGCCCGACTCCTTCCTGGATCTTGTCATTCCATCGCATCACCGCCTGCAGTCGGATGAGCTGCTTGCGCAGTTTTTCCTTCGACGCCTCCGGAACGGCGGCCCATACGGCGTAGGCGAATTCGTCGGCCGAGGTCCGCCCCTTGGAATCCGGATCGATGATAGACGGAGACGCCGTCGTGGCGGGGTGCAGCAGATCGCCGCCCTCGACCTCGATATAGATTACGCCCAAAGGCGCAGCATCGCCGATATCGCTGACCGGGAACGCCATCAGCGACGCGGCCGGACCGCCAGAGGCGGCTAGCGGGAATGGCCTGGCTTCCTCCGCCGTGAAACCCCAGTCGCGCAACAGGTTGTTGTTCGTGTTCTGGACGTTGGGATAGTAGAGGCACGACTTCAGGCGCCAGGCCTTGCCGATGATGCCGTAACGGACCGAAAATCGACGCCCGATCGCCGTTTCGTCACCCAGCCTGATCCTGCCCGCGTAGCGCGTGGCCTGTACCAGTTCCTGCCCGACGAAACCGGGCACGAACAGCGTCGCCCGATAAGGCAAGCGATCCAGGGTGACCTGCTTGTCGGCGAACGCCTTGCGCACATCCCTCATCAGCCCGACGAACGCGTTGCCGACCCCGGAGTCGCGCAACACCCGCATATAGACCCCCTTCACGTCCCGCTCGAGGTCCGACTGCCGGGCCTCGACCGAGGCGCGCACCGATTGGAGATCGCTGAAACTGAACGACACCCCGAACGCCGAGAGCGTTCCGGTCTTGGCCACCATCCGCCGGATACCAGGATGGCAGAGGGCCAGGATCAGCAACGCGCAAGCCACAATGGTGATGAAGCTCACGGCGCCGATCCACTTCAGGAAGCGCTTCAGCTGGTCGTAGAAAACCGACTGCCAGCTGGACGAGGCCAGCGACCGATCCTTGAGCTGCTTCTCGACGGCATTGAGGATCGATAGGTTTTCATCGAGCTTTCGATGATAGGCGAAGCTGGTTTCGTTGACGGTCCGGTGCAGTTCAGCAGACGCAGCGTCCAGCTGATCGATTTGCGCCGCCGGGATCGCCTTCCTGGCGTTCCGCGTGGACGCCACCGCCTTCGAAACCGCGTCGGCGGCGTCGTCGACCGCCTTGAACCGCTCATTCAACACCTGGGCCTGCTCGCCCTCGGCCTTCAGCAAGAGGCGCCGCAAATCCTGGGCGGCCTTCAGCAGGTTCGTCGTGGAGTCCATCGTCAGGGCGGGCTGACGGACGTTGTAGCCGGCGGCGAAGCCCAGAGGGAGGAAAACCACGAGGGCCAACACCAGCGCCCAGGCGTTGAAGACCTGTTTCCACCACACCCAGAGCCAAGACAACGTGTTCTTCATCACCAGCCCCTCCCAGCCACGGCTACGGGTTTGCCCGCTCGCGAACTTCTGCGAGAATCTGGGAGATTCGCTACTATGGATTTAGGTCGAATTTATCGCGCCTGGCGCGCGAGGGGCCCTAGCCTCAGATCTTCTTCCGCCGCCGCGGCACGCGGACCACAGCTTCGCCGTCCATGATCAGGTCCTCGCCGACATAGCCGGCGCAGCGCAGGGTGACGCGGGCGCTTTCGGCGTCGATCTCGGCGACGGTGACGCGGGCGGTGACGACGTCGCCGATGCGCACCGGCCGGTGGAAGGCCAGGGTCTGGGACAGATAGATCGCGCCGGCGCCCGGCAGGATGGTGCCCACCACCGCCGAGCCGAACGAGGCCGACAGCAGGCCGTGGGCGATGCGACCGCGATAGGCGGTCTTGGCCGCGAAGGCTTCGTCCATGTGCACGGGGTTGAAGTCGTCCGAGGCCTCGGCGAACTGGCCGATGCGGTCTTCGGTGACGGTGACGTGCTTCTCGGCCGTCATGCCGACGGACAGTTCTTCGAGGATGTAGCCGCCGGAGGGGTGACGTTCGATCATCCCCCGGCGTTAGCGGTCACGGGCCGTCCTGGCCAGGGAAATGTGACGAAGCGGTGTCCCGATGAACGGCAGGGCCAGCGCCGCCAGCAGCGCCAGGGCGTCGGTCAGGCCGTTGATCGCATGGATCCCGACCAGGGCGGCGTAGACCATCCAGCGCCGATCGTCGGTCCGCGCCAGATAGGCCGCGACCGCCGGGGCCAGCAGGGCCAGCTCGTAGTTCATGGCGTAGGGCGAGATCAGCAGGCCGCCGCCCAGCAGGGCCAGCAGCTGGTCGTGCCAAGGCCGCTCGTGGCGGAAGGCGGCCCAGACGCCCCACACGGCGAACGGGGCCAGCAGCCAGGCCCAGGCGCCGTTCCAGCCCTGGGCGACCAGCCAGGCGTGCGGGGTGATGGCGTGATCCAGCAGCTGGCGATTGCCCATCACCACGGCCGAGAAGCGCGGCAGGGCCTGCAGCCAGTCGACCCAGGCCTGCAGCCCGAACACCAGGGCCGACAGGCCGCAGAGCAAGAGGCCCATCACGCCGGTGGCGATGATGGTCAGCCAGCTGCCCTGGGCGGCCAGGGCCAGGGGCAGCAGCAGCAGGATCTGCGGCTTGATCACGCCGGCGAGCGCGAAGCACAGGCCGGCCAGCCACGGCCGCGCGCGCAGGCAGAGGCCCAGCAGCACCAGCGCGCCGATCAGCAGGGTGACCTGACCGCAGAACAGCGTGAACGGGATCATCGGCAGGGCGACCAGCCACCAGGGCGCGCCCACGCGACGGGCGACCGCCAGCAGCATCGCCAGGCTGGCGACCATCAGCAGCGGATAGCTGGTCCAGAAGGGCAAGCCGGCCAGGGGCGCGAACAGCAGCAGGGCCGACGGCGGATTGATGTAGGGCCGCAGCACGCCGGGGCCGAAATCGATCCCCTGCAGCGCGGTGACATGGACGAAGTCGTAGATCCGGCTCGGGTCGTCCAGAGCCGCGCGGCCGCCGGCCCAGAACGCCAGGAAATCGATGCCGGCCGGGTGGTAGCCCAGCCCCTGCAGGATCGGGGACACCCCGGCCGCCGCCAGGGTCAGCAGCAGCGCGGTCCGCAGCAAGCCGTAGTTGGGCTGGCCGGGCGAAGTCATGGCCGGACGATCGCAGCGACGGCTGTGTAAATCGCTAACGGTGAAGCTGCTGCGGCCCTTACGGGCTATTCCGCCGCCAACGCCCCTGTTGCTTTCTGCGCGTCCTCGGCCGCCTTCAGTTCGGCGGCCTTCTTCTCGACCAGCTCGACGATGTGGTCGACCATGCCGTCGTTGGACTGCTTGTGGTCGGGCTTGCCGGCCATGTAGACCATGCCCGCCCCGGCCCCGCCGCCGGTGAAGCCGATGTCGGTCATCAGCGCCTCGCCCGGGCCGTTGACCACGCAGCCGATGATCGACAGCGACATTGGGGTCGAAATATGAGCTAGCCGCGCTTCCAGGGCCTCGACCGTCTTGATGACGTCATAGCCCTGCCGCGCGCACGACGGGCAGGCGATGATGTTGACGCCGCGGTGGCGCAGGCCCAGCGACTTGAGGATGTCGAAGCCGACCTTGATCTCTTCGACGGGATCCGCGGCCAGCGACACCCGGATGGTGTCGCCGATGCCGGCCCACAGCATCGAGCCGATGCCGATCGAGGACTTCACCGTGCCGGTGCGCAGGGCGCCGGCCTCGGTCACGCCCAGATGCAGCGGGCAGTCGATGGCCTCGGCCAGCTGGTAATAGGCGGCCACGGTCATGAACGGGTCGGACGCCTTCACCGAGATCTTGAACTCGTGGAAGTCGTGATCCTGCAGAATGCGGGCGTGGTTCAGGGCGCTCTCGACCATGGCGTCGGGGCACGGCTCGCCGTACTTCTCCAGCAGCTCGCGCTCCAGCGAGCCCGCGTTGACGCCGGTCCGCATCGAGCAGCCGGGGTCGCGGGCGGCCTGGTGATCGCGGTGGCCGACGACGTCGGGCTGTCGTCCTCGCAAAACGAACAGGATTCGCGTTACTGGGGGCGTTTCGGTCATCTGCCGATCCTGGAGCCCTGCGATTCGCAGGAAGCCTACGAGAT
>CAZRPD010000087.1:0-20524 GCA_964601775.1 uncultured Caulobacter sp.
GGCCCGGGGCGGCCGTCTTGCGGTTCAGGTGGCGCTCAGCGCGCCGTCGACCGTGTAGAAGCCACCGTTGCAGTAGCCGGCCTCGTCCGAGGCCAGGAACGCCACCAAGCCAGCGACCTCTTCCGGCGTGCCGTAGCGCTTGGCCGGCACCGCGCCGCTGGTCGCGTCATGGGCGGCCTTGGCGTCCGCTGACTGGCCGCTGTTGATCGACTGCATCATCCGGCTCTCGATGGGGCCGGGATTGACGCAATTGACCCGCACGCCCTTCGGCGCGGCCTCGACCGCCGCCACCCGGGTGATGCCGATCACTGCGTGCTTGGACGTATTATAGCCGGCCATGCCTGGCGAGCCGATCAGCCCCGCGACGCTGGAGGTGTTGATCACGCTGCCCGACCCTTGGGCGTACATCACCGGCAGCACGTATTTCAGGCCCAGAAACACGCCGGCGACATTGACGCTCAGCACCTTCAGGAAGCCCTCCAGCGGGTAGCTCTCGATCGGCTGGACCGGGCCTTCGATGCCGGCGTTGTTGAAGAAGATGTCGATGCGGCCCAGCTCCGCCTTGGCCTTGTCGACATAGGCCTTCACCGAGGCCTCGTCGGTGACGTCGGCTTCGGTGGTGACCAGCTTGGCGCCCTCGGGCAAGGCCGCCTTCAGCCGGGACCAGTCGGCGCCGGCGATATCGACGCCGAAGATCGTCGCGCCGCGCTCGGCCATGAGCTTTGCCGTGGCCGTGCCGATGGCGCCGGCCGCGCCGGTGATGACGACGACCTTGTTTTCGAGAACGCGTGTCATGGAAAAATCCTTACGACATTAGGTCCCACCGTGCGGACAGAACTCAATCCTGGCCGTTCCGTTGCATGACGCTGTTCGACCGACGACGCTCTGTTCCGGATAGCAACACGCCCTCCCCGGACGGACCGGGACGGGCGCTTCGAACTCAGCCTTGAAGGTGACTTAGGCCGGTTGGACGCCGGCTTCGTTCAGCCATTCCAGGATCTTCTGCTTGGGCATGGCGCCGACCTTCATCGAGGTCATCTGGCCATCGCGGAACAGCATCATGGTCGGGATGCCGCGGACGCCGTAGCGCGACGGAGTCGTCGGGCTGTCCTCGATATTGACCTTGGCCACGGTGACGACGTCGGCCAGTTCCTCGGAGATCTGCTCCAGGGCCGGGGCGATCTGCTTGCAGGGGCCGCACCACTCGGCCCAGAAGTCGACCAGCACGGGCTTGCTGGCTTGCAGCACGTCGGCTTCGAAGGTGGCGTCGGTCACCGTCACGGTGCTCATGGTCTGCTCCAATCTGGCGTCACGCGCAGGGCGCGGAGGACGCGATAAGGTCGAGGTGGCCGGATTCGTTCCGGCCGCTTGCGGAAGATGTAGGATCACAAGGAAGGTCCGGCAACGGGCTAAGCCAGACGCGCGAGCGCGGCCTCCATCACCTTTTCTGGAACCGGCATCAGCTTGGGGCCGTCGGTCCAGACCAGGGCGGCCTCGACGGCGCGTCCCGGGAAGACCTCGCGCAGCACGGCGGCATAGACCGCCATCTGGGCCAGATAGGCCGGATCAGCGTCCTCGATCTGGTCGGGCGAGGGGCGGTTGGTCTTGTAATCGACGACCAGCACGCGGCTTTCGTCGACCACCAGCCGGTCGACCCGGCCCGAGACCGCCAGGCCTTTCGGCAGGTGGGCGCTGGTCCCGGCCAGGGCGACCTCGGCCCGCGAGCCGGGGCCGAACACGGCGGCGAAGCTCGCGTCGTCCAGCACCCCGAACGCGGCGGCGGCCATCTCCTGGCGCTGCTCGTCGGTCAGGTCACGTTCGGCGGCCAGCAGCCTGCGGGCCGCCTCCGGTCGCCGCTCGGTCGCGAGGTCGGGCAGCAATTGCAGCAGCTTGTGGACGACCCCGCCCCGGCGATCGCGGCCCAGGCCTGGGACCCGGGCCAGGGGCGAGGGGGGGGGGACGCGGGCGTTGTCCTCGATCCGCGACGGGGCGGCGTAGCGGGCCGCCGCCGGTTCGGGCGCGGCCACGACCTTGATCCAGGCCGGCGCGGTCGCCGCCGAGCGCTCGGTTTCCTCAAGGCGCGGCGCGGTCAGCGGATCGGGGCCATAACGCTGGAAGCCAGTCTCGGGGTCGCCGATCGTCCGCACGTCCGGCGCGATGTCGGCATGAGCGAAGGCGGCGCGGGCGGCGGCGTACCAGCCGCCCACCTTGTCGTCCTTGGTCCGGGCGTCGATGCGGCCGCACAGGATCAGCCGGTCGCGAGCCCGGGTCAGGGCCACGTACAGCAGGCGCAAGGCCTCCTGGCTTTCCTTGTCCTCGCGCAGCTTGCGGGCCTTGGCGGAAGCCTCGCAGTCGCCCTTGGAACTGGCGCACCACAGTAGGCCGCCATCCTCGGTGGCCAGCAGCAGCGAGCCGCCGGCCCCGCGCTTCACGGTGGTCTCGGGCAGGAAGACGATCGGCGCCTCCAGACCCTTGGAGCCGTGGGCGGTCATCACCCGCACCTCGCGGCGGGCGCCTTCCATCTCGCGCTTGACCACAATGTCCAGCGCCGCGAAGTCGGCGACCAGGGCTTCGAGATCGCGGACCCCGCGCTGCTCGGCCTCCATGACCTGGGCCAGGAACTCGTCGAGCGCTTCCTCGGCCTCGGCGCCTAGGCGGGTCAGCACCTTGGCGCGGTGCGAGCGACCGGTCGCGTCGGCGAGGCCCAGCCAGCCGGCGAAGAACTCGAACGGCTGACGCTTGCGGCCTTCGGTCAGCGCCCAGTCCAGCACGGTCCGCGCGGCGAGCCATTCGGGACGTTCCTCGGCGCGGCGCCGCAACTCGGCCCACAGCGTTCCGCGCCGGCCCTTGGCCAGGGCGTAGACGTCGTCGTCGGTCAGGGCGCAGAACGGCGTCTTCAGCAGGGCCGCCAGGGTCAAATCATCGTCCGGGAACAGGATGAACCGGCCCA
Source organism: uncultured Caulobacter sp. (assembly GCA_964601775.1). Taxonomy (GTDB): domain Bacteria; phylum Pseudomonadota; class Alphaproteobacteria; order Caulobacterales; family Caulobacteraceae; genus Caulobacter. Next base: position 2,951 of record CAZRPD010000087.1, read on the forward strand.
GCGCCAGCAGGTCCTCGAAGGCGATGTGGCTGGACAGCGACAGCCGGTCGGCCCCGGCCACCGGCACGCCGCGCCGCTTCAGAGCCCGGATGATCTCCTCGAACAGCACCTTGCGGCGGCGGACCAGCACGAGGATGTCGCCGGCATGGGCGGCGCGGTGGCGACCGATCTCCTTGTCGAACACCGCGTCGCCCCGGGCGAGGATCGCGGCGGTCTCGGCGGCGATGGCCTCGGCCAGCCGGCGGTTGGCGCTGCGCTCGCTCTCGGAGTCGACCGGGGCCTCCCAGGCCTCGCGCTCCTCGCCGGGCAGCTCGCGGGTCAGGGGCCACAGGTCGACGCAGCCGGGATGGCCGTGACGGAACAGCTCGTGGCGGACCATGTCCTGGCCGACCGGCGGCGGCACGCCCTCGCGGGTGTCGGGATCGGAGAACAGGGCGTCGACGAAGCTCAGCACCTCGCGGGTCGAGCGGTACGACACCGTCAGCGGCACGCCCTTGCCGACCGCGCCGACCGCCTCGATGCGGGTGATGTAGGCTTGCGTCTCGACCAGCAGCCGCTGAGGGTCGGCGCCCTGGAACGAATAGATCGACTGCTTCTCGTCGCCGACCACGAACAGGGTGCGTTCGGCCCGGCGTTCGCCGCCTCGGCCCGGCGCGGTCTCGCCGGCGAAGAAGTCGGCGGTCAGGGCCGACAGGATCTCCCACTGCTCGGGCGCGGTGTCCTGGGCCTCGTCCAGCAGGATGTGGTCGATGCCGCCGTCCAGCTTGTAGAGCACCCAGGCGGCCTCGACCTTTTCGGTCAGCAGCACGCGGGTCTTGTCGATCAGGTCGGTGAAGTCGAGCGCGCCCCGGGCGTCCTTCTCGATCCGGTGCGAGGTGATGTACAGCACCGCCAGGCGCAGAGCGCCTTCGGTGTCCTCGGCCACCTTGGCGGCGCGGACCCGCTCGCGGGCGGTTTCCAGCTTGGCCTGGTCCAGCAGCAGGGCCTCGCGCAGGTCGTCGCGGCTCTTCAGGCCCGAGGTCTTGCCTGGCCAGGTCGCCGGCGTGCCCTCGCCGCCTTCGGTGAACAGGGCGCGGAGGGCCAAGTCCAACGTCGCGTCCGGATCGCGAGCCACGGCGGCCAGGGCCTCGGCATATTTGGCGTCAGCCTTGCCACCGCCATCGAACAGCACGGTGGCCGCCGCGCGCCAGGCGCCGAGATCCAGCCGGGCCATGGCCTGGGCCGCCAGATCGCCCGCCGAGGTTGGCGCATCAAAGCCGCAGCGGTCCCAGGCGTCGGCGACGGCTTCCGACAGGCCGCCGCACTGGGCGACATAGGCCATGATCTGGCCGCGCCGCGCCTCGAAGCCGGCGAACATGTTCTCGAAGCTCTGGAAGTCCAGCGCCACCGAGAAACGGGCATAGGCGTCGGCGAACGCGTCCTCGTGGGTGTCGACCCACTGGGCCGTGGCGCGGCGGGCGGCGCGGGCGATGGCGGCGCCGGCCTGGTCGTCCATCACCGTGAAACCGGGCGACACCCCGGCCTCCAGCGGAAAGCGCCGCAGCAGCTTCTCGCAGAAGGCGTGGATGGTCTGGATCTTCAGGCCGCCGGGCGTCTCCAGCGCTTGGGCGAACAGGGCGCGGGCCTCGGACAGGCGCTTGGCGTCGTAGAGCGCTTCCGTCTCACCGACCAGCTTGACCAACTCGGCGCGCAGGTCGGCGTCGCTGGTCACCGACCACTTGCCCAGCCGCTCGAACAGGCGCCGCTGCATCTCGGCGGCGGCGGCCTTGGTGTAGGTCACGCACAGGATCGCCTCGGGCTTGACCCCGGCCAGCAGCAGGCGCGCGACCCGGTCGATCAGGGTCTTGGTCTTGCCCGAGCCGGCATTGGCGGTGACGAAGGCCGAGATCGTCGGGTCGGCGGCGATCCTCTGATAGTCGGGCGCGCTCATGCGTCGTCTCCGTCATCGCCGCTGGTCGACCACTCGAACACCCGCGCTAGGTGGGCGTAGTCGCCGGGGTGCTCCTTGACGAACTGCGGCGCGACCCGCGAGCGGTAGGGCTCGTCCGGATCGTCATAGCGGGCGATCAGGGTCGAGAGGCCCTCAAGCGCCTTGTTGGCGGCGAGGCTGCTTTCCTCGCCAGCCAGGGCGCGGACCTGCTCCTCGCCGGCCGGCTTGCGGCCGGTGACGCGGACATAGGTCAGATCGCCGGGCGTCGGCTTGCCCAGGTCCGGGAAGCCGCCATGCATCAGGATCGCCGCCGTCAGGGTCAGCTGCGGCGAGAAGCCGGTGTCGACCTGCTTCTGCGACGGCGCGGCGCCGGTCTTGTAGTCGAGGATGTGGGCGGTGCCGTCGGCGGTCGGCTCGATGCGGTCGGCCTTGGCGGTCAGGGTGAAGGGGCGGCCGTTGATGCTGAGCGCCAGTTCGCCGGCGGCCTCGACCACGACCTGGCGGGCGGTCGTGCGGCGGCTGCGCTCCCAGTCGGCGACCCACAGGGCGGCCTCGCGGGCCAGGGCTTTTTCGCGGGTCAGGGCGGTGGGCGGCATGCCGGCGGCGACCAGGGCCTCGACATAGAAGCGCTCGAACGCGGCGGCCGCTTCGAGCGGCACAGCGTCGGGATAGGTCTCGGCGAACGTTTCGAACGCGGCGTGGATGGCCGTGCCGCGCGCCCGAGCCTCGACCGGCTCGTCGGGACGCTCCAGCGGATAGAGCTTGAGGATGTCGCGGGCCCAGACGGCGTAGGGGTCACGGGTCAGGGCCTCGACGCGGGTCACGGCCATCCGGCGCGGACGGTCCTCGACGGGGGGCGTCGGGGCGGGGCGGCCGATCGGGGCGTAGGGATCGGGCGCGTCCAGGGCGCGGACCCAGTCCAGCACGTCGTCGCGGCGGGGCAGGGTCAGGCCCGCCCCGGCGGCCAGGGTCTTCAGGCGCCACAGCCAGCGCGACTCGACAGCCGGCGCGCCGCCGCGCCGCTCGCAATGGACCAGCACAACGTCCGGCGCGCTGGCGGCCTGGGCGAAGTCGTGGGCGGTCAGGCCGACCTTGCGCTCGGGCGGCGGCAGGCCGAGACGCGAGCGCATCGGCCGCGACAGGAACGGATCGATCGGCGCGCCCTGCGGCCAGACGCCTTCCTCCAGACCGGCCAGCACCAGGCGATCGGCGCGCACCAGGCGGGCCTCGATGGCGCCCAGGATGCGAAGCCGGGGATGGGTGGCGCCGCCGACCCGCACGGTCTCCTCGTTGACCAGGCGGTCGAGGATGTCGGCGAAGGCCTGGGGCGAGGCGTCGGGCAGGGGCTCGCCGTCCTGGATCAGGGCGGCCATCAGGCTGCCCAGGCATTCCCCCGCGCCGCCGGCCCAAAGGCGGCGGGTCTCGATCAGGCCTTCCAGCGCCTCGACCAGGGCCTGGGCGGCGCGGCAGGGCGGGGCGATATTGTTCACATAGGGCGCGGCGGCGTGGTCGACGGCGGCCAGGACACGGTCGCACAGGGCCAGGGCCTCGGGAAAGTCCTGCAACCGCGTGCGCAAGACATCTTTCGAGCCCGGCGCGGCGCCGCGCAGGCCCTTGCGCTCCAGCGTCGCGGCGGCCGGGGCCTCGTCCTCGCCCAGCACCAGCGGGTGCTTGGCGAAGGCCAGCAGGCGAACGGGATTGAGCGGGTCCTCGACCAGCCGCGCCAGGTGCAGGGCCAAGATCGCCGAGCCCGCGGCGGCCAGGGGCGCGCCGGCCGAGCTGTCGGGGATGACGCCCCAGCGCTGCAGGCGGGTCATCACCCGGCGCGCCAGGGTCTGGTCGGGGGTGACCAGGGCGGCGGTGCGCTCGGGATCTTCCAGCGCTTCGCGCAGCAGCAGCGCGCAGGCCCCGGCGGCCTCTTCCTCGGCGCGGGCGGCGATGACCGAAAAGCCGGTCAGGCCCTCGGCGACGGGGTCCAGCCCCGGGGCCTCGGCGCGCAGGGCGGCGATCTGGGCCAGCCAGTCGGCGGTGGCCTCGGCCGGTCGCAGGGCCTCGTTGACGATCCGCCGGCGCCAGCGACCGCGGCTATCGACATCGGGAACCCAGGCGCGGACGTCCGAACGGGCCACGCCGGCGCGATCGAGCAGGCGCTTCATCGCGCCCTGCGGATGCTGCTCGCCCTGCGTGCCGTCGATCTGGCTCCAGGCGCTGTCGGCCAGGTCCTCGTCGAGGCCCGGCAGGACCACGGCGCCCTTGGGGGCGGCCGCGACGACGCGCAGCAGGTCGGCGGTGGCCGGCGCCGTGCCGGTCGAGCCGGCAGCGACCAGCACCTCGGTCGGCGGGTCGTTCTTCCACTGCTTTTCCAGCGCCCGCAGCAGGCGTACCCGCCGCTCGGAGACGTCGATCAGGCCCAGGGCGTCCAGCCGCTGCGGCCAGGCGTTCAGCACGGCTTTCAGGAACCGGGCCGAGACCTGCCAGTGTTGGGCCAGGTCGCCCTCGGCCAGGCCGTCCAGCTTGTCGTGGAAGGGGATTTCCTCGATCTGGCAGCTGTCCAGGAAGTCCGACAGGGCCTTGGCCAGTTCCAGGGCCTGGACCGGGCCGGGCTTGAACGACAGCTTGTCGCCATGGTCGACGACCAGCCGCGCCAGCTCGAACCGTCGGCGGCGCGAGGAGATGGCCGGCGGCAGGTCGATGGAAAGCTCACCCGGTTCGAACGGCGGCTCGCCCACGCCCGGGCCCCCCAGCGGCCGGCTCCGGGGCACAACCAAAGCCCGCCCCCCGCCCCCGGCCAGGAAGGGGTCGGCCGGGGCCCGGGCGCCGCGCCGGGTGGGGGTCAGGACGGTGGCGCGGGGCAGGGCCTCGGGACCCAGCGGCTCCAGCGCGTTCAGCAGGCCGCGCGCCAGGTCGTCGACGAACGGCCGGTGGGCGGGGATCGAGAACCAGCGCGGCCCCGGTCTTTCAAAGAAGGGGGCCGGTCCGCTCATCCTTCGGAAAGCCTCGCTTCGGCCGCCAGCTTGGCGTCGGGATCGCCGACATGCATCCAGAGACCGTCGGGGGCGACGCCGTGGACGCGGTGGTCGGCGGCCAGGGTCTTCCACAGCGGCAGCAGCGAGAACGGCCCGTCCGGCCCGTCGGCGGTGATCGCCGGCTTGCAGATGTGGACGCCGACATAGACGAGCGGCGCGATCTCGCCCGGATCCTTGAAGCGCACCACACCGTCCTCGAGGAACACGTCGCCGGTGTCGTGGAAGCCCAGCGAGCGGTTGGTCGAGGCCAGCATCAGGCAGACATCCATCGTCTCCGGACCCCAGGCGGCGGCCACGGCGTCGATGGCCGCGCCGCCGTGCTCGATCCAGATCGAGTCGATATTGGCGACGAACACCGGATCCTCGCCCAGCAGCGCCAACGCGTGCTTGATACCGCCGCCGGTCTCCAGGGCCTGGGCGCGCTCGTCGGAGATGACGATCTTGGGACCGAGGCCCTTGGCCTCGCGGGCCTTCAGATGGGCTTCGACCAGGTCGGCGAAATAATGGACATTGACCACGGCGGTCTCGACGCCGGCGGCGACCAAGCGGTCCAGCATGTGGTCGATCAGCGCCTTGCCGGCGACCTCGACCAGCGCCTTGGGGCGGTCGTTGGTCAGGGGGCGCATGCGGGTGCCCAGGCCCGCGGCCAGCACCATGGCGATCTTGGGCGCAACTTTGGGAGCGGTCATCGGCGAGCCTCCGTTGGCACATGCTGATCGAACCAGGCCTTGAGGCCCCGCATCGCCGGGTCGGACAGGTTGCGCTCCAGATAGCGCCAGGTGCGCGGCATGTAAGCCTCGTATTGGCGACGGCCCAGCAGGGCCTGGCGGGCGAAGACCCGGCCCAGGATGCGGGCGGCGTTCGAGGCGGCCAGGGCGCGATAGTCGGCGATGAAGGCCTCGCGCTCGACGGCGGGGCGGGCGGCCAGATAGCGGTCCAGCATCGCCGTCTCCAGTTCCGGCGAAACGTCGCGGCGGGCGTCCTGCAGCAGGTGAGTCAGGTCCCAGGCCGGATGGGCGCGCAGGGCGTCCTGGAAGTCCAGCAGGCCGACGCGGGCCACGCCTTCGCGCTCGGGCAGCCACAGCAGGTTCTGGGCGTGATAGTCGCGATGGGTGAAGACGCTGGCCCCGGCCTCGCCGCGCACCCAGACCGGCGCCCACAGCGTGTCCCAGTCGGCGACGGCCTCGGCGGAGAAGGCGGGGGCGCCGGCGAACTGCGGCCACCATTCCAGGAAGGTGTCGGTGGCGTGCTTCAGCGCCAGGGCGTCATAGGTCAGCAGCGGCCAGCGGATGTCGTCTACGGCCAGCACGTCCGGCGGGGTCTCGGCGTGCAGGGCCGCCTGCAGGTCGACCGCGGCTTCGTAGAGCGGGCGCTCGTCCTGGCCCTCGGCGATCAGGGTCGCATAGAGGCCGTCGCCCAGATCCTCCAGCACGGCCAGGCCCTGGGCGACGTCGTAGGCCAGGATGCGCGGGGCCGAGAGGCCGCGCTGGCGCAGATAGTCGGCGGTGGCGACGAAGGCGGCGACCGAGCCGGCGGCCAGGCGCGCGGCGGCGTTGTAGCCCAGGGCCAGGCGCTCGGCGTCGGTGGCGCCCGGCGGACAGACCACGCTCTCCAGCGCTGGCGGCTGGTCCATGAAGATGAAGGTCTCGTCGCCGCGATGCAGGCGCTCATAGGCCCGCGTCGAGGCGTCGCCGCTCAGGCTCTCGCGGCGCGCGTCGCCGAAACCGTGGGCGTGCAGGAACGCGGCCTTGGCCGCTTCACGTTCAGAGCTCAAGAAAACGTCCTTCGAAATCGCCGTGCGCCACGATGACGGCGCGCCGCGCGTCGCCGTCGAGAGCGATGTCTATATCGAGCCGAGTCGGGGGCAAACGCCCTTCCAAGCGTTGCGGCCATTCGATCAGCGCCACGCCGTCGTCCAGCGCCTCGTCCAGGCCAATCTCATAGGCCTCGTCAGGATCCGACAGGCGATAGAGGTCGAAGTGAGCCAGGGGAAAGGCGGCCGTCTCGTAGAACTGCACCAGGGTGAAGGTCGGGCTGGGCACCTCCTCGTCCGGCGTGGTCAGGGCGCGGATCAGGGCGCGGGCCAGGGTCGACTTGCCGGCCCCGAGCGGACCGGTCAGGCACAGGGCGTCGCCAGGCTTGAGGGGCGCGGCCAGCTTGCGGCCCAGATCCTGGGTCGCGGCCTCGTCGGCGAGGAAAACTTCTGTCACGTCAAACGGCTCGCTGGATCGGTCGGCAACACGCGCTCCACATAGCGCTTCAGCGTCTCCGTGGCTTCCCCGGCGTCGTGGGGCAAGGCCTCGGCGTCGATCGGCGCCCCGACGATCAGCGAGAACGGCCGGCCCTTCTTGTTCAGCAGCTCGTGGAACAGGGTGATGTCGCGCAGCTCCCGCCAGCGGCCATCGAACAGGTGGAAAAGGGTCGACCACGGGCCGGTCAGGTGGATCGGGACGATCGGGGCCTGGTACTTGCGGGCGATCGACACGGCTGAGGTCATCCAGGGCGGATCTGTCAACTGGCCGTCGCCGTCTTTCACCGCCAGCCGTCCGGCCGGGAAGATCATCAGGGCGCGCTCGGCCTCCATCGCCTCGCGGGTCATCGATAGGGTCAAGCGCATGCGTTCGCGGCTGCGCTTTTCCTCGACCCATTCGACCGGGATCAGCACCTCGTCGAAGCGGCGGCACACCCGGTGGGCGTCGGCATTGGCGTAGAAGACGACGTCCGGCCGCCGGACCTTGATCGCATCATAGACCGCCACCCCGTCGCCGATGCCGGTCGGGTGGTTGGACACGATGACGACCCGGCCGGTCGCGGGCAGGTGCTCCAGACCCTGGACCTCGACCTTCAACGCCAGCAGCTCGGAGACGTGATCCAGCGCCGCTCGGCCGCCGAGCTGGCAGATGGTCTCGGCCATCCGTCGGGCCTTGCGGTAGTCCAGCAGCCTGTACAGCCCCGGCCGAACCAGGGGCCAGACCGCCGACGCCGTCAGCCGCGGGGCGCGCTCGGCGATCAGGGTGTCGATGATATGGGGCGACGCGGCCTCTTTCGCGCCGACCGCCCCGACGGCCGGAACATGAACCATGCCGGGAGCTTAGGCGCGTCGAACGGCTCTGTCAGCAGACACAGCGGGCAGGTTCGGGGTTCCAATGCCGGCGCTCACGCGCTAACCGCACCCCATGCCGACTTCCCTACGCACCGCCTATCGCGAGCGCCTGGCCCAAGGCGAGATCAAGCCCGACGCCGCCCAGGCCGCAGCCGTCGAGACCCTGTCGCGGCTCGAGACCGACCTGGACAACGCCGGGGAGCCCGGCTTCTCGTTATTCGGGCGCAAGCCCAAGAGCCAGCGCGGGATCTACATCTGGGGTCCGGTCGGGCGCGGCAAGTCCATGCTGATGGACCTGTTCTTCGACAGCGCCCCGGTGGCCAGGAAGCGCCGTATCCACTTCCACGCCTTCATGGCCGAGGTCCACGCCGACATCGACGCCTGGCGCAAGGGCGATGCGGCGGCGCGCAAGGCGCGCTTCGGCCAGCACAAGGGCGACGACCCAGTCACGCCGACCGCCGACTTGATCGCTCAGAACGCCCGCCTGCTGTGCTTCGACGAGCTGCAGGTCACCGACATCGCCGACGCCATGATCCTGGGCCGGCTGTTCGAGGCCCTGTTCGCGCGCGGCGTGACCCTGGTGGCCACCTCGAACCGGCCGCCGGAGGACCTCTACAAGGACGGCCTCAACCGTCAGCTCTTCCTGCCGTTCATCGACATGCTGAAGGGCGCCATGGACGTGGTGGCCGTGCGCGGTCCGGTCGACTTCCGCCTGGACCGCCTGCGCGCGGCCCGCACCTGGCTGGCCCCCAACGATGCGGCCACCCAGGCCGAGTTCGAGGCCCTGTGGGCCGACATGCTGGACGGCGCGGCCGAGACCGGCGCGACGCTGGAGGTGCTGGGCCGCAAGATGCGTCTGCCGCGCGCCGCCGGCGGCCTGCTGCGTTCGTCCTTCGCAAGCCTGTGCCAGCAGGCCTTGGGGCCGCAGGACTATCTGGCCATCGCTGAGCGCTTCCACACGATCTTCCTGGAGGACGTGCCGAACCTGACGCCCGAGCGGCGCGACGCGGCCAAGCGCTTCAACACCCTGATCGACGCGCTGTACGAGGCCGACGCCAAGCTGGTGGCCCTGGCGCAGGCCGAGCCTGAGGCGCTGTATCCCGCCGGCGACGGGGCCTTCGAGTTCGAGCGCACCGTCTCGCGTCTGCAGGAAATGCGGTCGGCCGATTATGTAGCCCGGGTTCGGGACTAGCTACTCGCAGCGTAGCGAATAGACGCTGTAGTTGCCGGCCTCGTCGAGCCGCCGCATGAAGCGGATGCAGACCTTGACGGTCTTGCCCGGTGTCAGGGTGACCTGCTGACCGTTGGCGTAGTCGCAGACGACATGCGGCTGGCGGCCGCCCTTGCGGATCTCGGTCAGCGACCACCAGGTGCGCAGCAGGCCGTACTTCTCGCGGCCCTCCTGCGGGCGAAGGTCGGCGCCCTCTGCCGGCGGGCCGTCGAACAGCGAGACCGCGGTCAGGGGCTTGCCCTGGCGGGTCATCGGGCAGGCCATCGGCACGGCCTGGGCCGCGGTGGCGGCCAGCATCGTCGCGGCCGCGATGCTCAGGAACACAAGACGGCGCATGAAACTTCCCCTCACCTTATGGGCATATCGTTCTCCCAGGACTTGCCCGGGTCAAGCGCGACCTCTACCTGCGCAGGCATGACCGTCAAAGATCGCCTCCGAGTCCAAGAGACCAAGCTGCTCTCCGACAATTGGTACGTCCTGAAGACGACGACCTTCGACTGGAAGCGGCGCGACGGGACCTGGCAGACCCAGAATCGTGAGCACTACGACCGTGGCAACGGGGCGGTGCTGCTGCCCTACAATCTGGAGAACCGGACCGTGCTGCTGGTGAAGCAGTTCCGCTATCCGGCCTTCGTCAACGGCTATGACGACCTGCTGATCGAGGCGGCTGCGGGCCTGCTGGACGACGCCGAGCCGGAGGTGCGCATTCGCGCCGAGGTCGAGGAAGAGCTGGGCTATCGCCTGGGCGAGGTCCGCAAGGTCTTCGAAGCGTTCATGAGCCCGGGGTCGGTGACCGAGATTCTGCACTTCTTCGTGGCCGAGTACGACGCGGCCATGCGGATCGGCGACGGCGGCGGCCATCCCGACGAGGGCGAGGACATCGAGGTTCTGGAGCCGTCGATCGACGAGGCCCTGGCCATGATCGCCGACGGCCGTATCCGCGACGCCAAGACCATCATGCTGCTGCAGCACCTGGCCCTGACGGTGTTCCGACTTTAAGCGAAATCGCGCGCCAGCGGCGTCTCGAAGCGGACGATCAGGCCCGTCTCGGCGTAGTCCGCCTCGATGCTGCCGCGCAGCTCGCCGGTGATGCTGCGTTCGATCAGGCGTGAGCCGAAACCCCGGCGCTCGGGACGCTTGGCCGGCGGACCGCCGGTCTCGCGCCATTCGAAGCGCAGGCGATGGCCGCCATCGGTCAGGGACCAGTTCAGCAGCAGCCGGCCGCCGTTCGAGAGCGGGCCGTACTTGGCGGCGTTGGTGGCCAGTTCGTGAAAGACCATGCCCAGCGATAGCGCCAGGCGCGCCGGCAGGTGCACGTCCGGGCCGTTCATCTGGATCCGCTCGCGGCCGTAGGGGCTGAGCTCCTGGGCCAGGATCTGACGCAGGCCTGCACCGGCCCACTGGCTGTCGGTCAGGGCGTTGTGGGTCTGGGAAAGCGCCAGCAGCCGCGACTGGAAGGCTTCGGCGAAGCTCTCCGCCGTCTTGGCGCCGCGCAGGGTCTGCTGGGCGATGGCCTGGACGGTGGCCAGAGTGTTCTTCACGCGGTGGTTCAGTTCGTCCAGCAGCAGCCTCTGGCGCTGGTTGGCGAGCACCCGGTCAGTCATGTCCGTGCCCTCGACGAAGACGCCGGAGATCGTTCCGTCGGCCTCGACGATCGGTTGGTAGATGAAGTCGAGGAAGCGCTCCTCCAGCGCCGCGCCCGGCCGGGGCGACAGCATGACCGCGACCTCCCGCCCGATATACGGCTCGCCGGTGCGGCGCACCTCGTCCAGCAGGTGGATGAAGCCCTGCTCGTGCATCTCCGGCAGCACCTCGCCCAGGGGCCGGCCCAGAATGTCCTGCCGGCCGATCAGACGAAGATAGGACTCGTTGGCGAAGTCGAAGGCGTGGTTGGGGCCGCGCAGGATGGCCACGAAGCTGGGCGCGCGCATGAACAGGCGGCGGATCTGCACGCTTTGCGACTGCAGGGTCTCGACGCGCCGCAGCACGCTATCACCCAGCATGGCGGTGGTCGGCGGGGCCTCGGGCCGGAACGCCGCGTCCTTCAGGCGCCGCAGTTCGGTGATGTCCTGGGTGTTCTGCAGGATGTAGCCACGACCGTCGGACGACGGGACGTAGGTGTGGGTGGCGCTCCAGTAGCTGTCGTAGAAGCCGCCTTCCGCCTCGGCGCGCGGGATGGCGTAGTGCAGCACGGCGATGACGTCGGTCTCGCCGGTATCGCGGGTGCGAAGGAGCGACTCCTCCAGCAGTCGACGGCTCTCGCCCTCGGAGGGAAAGGCGTCGAAGACATACCGGCCCAGCATGTCCTCGCGCGGAAGGCCGGTGACGTCGAGATAGGCCTGGTTCATCTCAATGATGATCAGGTCATGGTCCATCATCATGTACGGGGTCGAAATCCGGTCGAACACCGCCTTGAAATCGATCGGACCGTTCATCCTGGACGTGCTTCCCCCTAAAGCAGCCAGCGTAACGCAAGCTTGGCGTTCATTGTTCCTGTCCGTCCCCGGAACGGGACGTGCGAACGTTTCTCAACATGGCGCCGTTTAATTGACACCCAAGCCTTCGCGCTTAAAAGCGTCCCGCAACGCACAAAGGCTACCGAGGTTGGACCTTTCATGACCGACACGAGCCGGGGGCTGCCTGAGCGCCCGATGTCTCCGCACCTGACGGTGTGGCGCTGGCACATCACGATGGCCTGCTCGATCCTGCACCGCGGCTGCGTCGTCGCCCTGTGGGTCGGCGCCGTGATCCTGGCCGCCTGGACCGCGGCCCTGGCCGCTGGCCCGGACGCCTATGCCGGCTTCCTCAGCATCCTGGGCTCGCCGATCGGCAAGCTCGTCTTGCTGGGCGAGACCTTCGCCGTCTTCTTCAATATCGCCTACGTCACCCGCCAGACCTTCTGGGACATCGGCAAGGGCTTCGCCCCGCGCATCGCCGACATGACCGGCGCCATGGCGATTGCTTTCGCCGTCGTGGCGACGATCGTCACCTGGGTGATCGCCGGCGCGAACGGAGCGTTCTGATGAGCAAGAACGAACTCTACCAACCCATCCAGTTCCGCACCCCGCTGTCGCGCGCCCGCGGCACGGGCGCTTCGCGTCACGGCGTGGGCCACTTCATCACCGAGCGCGTCTCGGGCCTGGCCCTGGCGCCGCTGAGCATCTGGGGCGTGTTCGCCGCCCTGAAGATGATCGGCGCCGACCAGCACACGGTCGCGACCTGGATCGGCCAGCCGGTGAACGCCGTGCTGCTGGGCTTGCTGTTGGTCTCGGCCCTGATCCACCTGCAGGCCGCGGTCCAGGTGGTGATCGAGGACTACATCCACGGCTTCGCCGGCAAGTCGGCCCTGGTGATCGGCAATCTTTTCGTCTGCGTGGCCGCCGGCGCCGTGGGGGTCTTCTCGATCCTCAAGGTCGCCCTGACCGTGACCGGAGCCTAGTATGTCGGCCTACAAGTTCATCGACCACAAGTTCGACGTCGTCGTCGTCGGCGCTGGCGGTTCGGGCCTCCGCGCCGCGCTGGGCGCCGCGCAAGCCGGCCTCAAGACCGCCTGCATCACCAAGGTGTTCCCGACCCGCAGCCACACCGTGGCCGCTCAGGGCGGCATCTCGGCCTCGCTGGGCAATATGGGCCAGGACGACTGGCGCTGGCACATGTTCGACACCGTCAAGGGTTCGGACTGGCTGGGCGACCAGGACGCCATCGAATATCTGACGCGCAACGCTCCGGCCGCCGTCTATGAGCTCGAGCACTGGGGCGTGCCCTTCTCGCGCACCGAAGACGGCAAGATCTATCAGCGCGCCTTCGGCGGCATGACCAAGAACTATGGCGAAGGCCCGATCCAGCGCACCTGCGCGGCGGCCGACCGCACCGGTCACGCCATGCTGCACACGATGTACGGCCAGTCGCTGGCCCACGACACCGAGTTCTTCATCGAGTACTTCGCCCTCGACCTGATCATGGAAGACGGCGTCTGCCGCGGCGTGACCGCGTGGAAGCTCGACGACGGCACCCTGCACCGCTTCCAGGCCCAGATGGTCGTCCTGGCCACGGGCGGTTACGGCCGCGCCTACTTCTCGGCCACTTCGGCCCACACCTGCACGGGCGACGGCAACGCCATGGCGCTGCGCGCCGGCCTGCCGCTGCAAGACATGGAATTCGTGCAGTTCCACCCCACCGGCATCTACGGCGCCGGCTGCCTGATCACCGAGGGCGCCCGCGGCGAAGGCGGCTACCTGACCAACTCGGAAGGCGAGCGCTTCATGGAGCGCTACGCCCCGTCGGTGAAGGACCTGGCGCCGCGCGACATGGTCAGCCGCGCGATGACCATCGAGATCCGCGAAGGTCGCGGCGTGGGCCCGAACAAGGACCACATCTTCCTGCACCTGGACCACCTGGACCCGAAGATCCTGCACCAGCGTCTGCCGGGCATCTCGGAAACCGCCAAGGTGTTCTCGGGCGTCGACGTCACCAAGGCGCCGATCCCGGTGCTGCCGACCGTCCACTACAACATGGGCGGCATCCCGACGAACTATCACGGCGAAGTCGTCACCAAGTCGGGCGACAACCCCGACCAGGTGATCCCGGGCCTGATGGCCGTGGGCGAGGCCGCCTGCGTGTCGGTGCACGGCGCCAACCGCCTGGGCTCCAACTCGCTGATCGACCTCGTGGTCTTCGGCCGGGCCGCCGGCCTGCGCTGCGCCGAGATCGTCAAGCCGGGCGCGACCCAGCCTGAGTTGAAGGCCTCGCAGACCGAAGCCCACCTGGCGCGCTTCGACAAGTTCCGCAACGCCGCGGGCTCGACCCCGACCGCCGACCTGCGCCTCGAAATGCAGAAGGCCATGCAGGAAGACGCCGCGGTGTTCCGCACCGGCGAAAGCCTGGACAGCGGCGTTTCGCGCCTGCAGGCGGTCTGGGACAAGAAGGACGACGTCAAGGTCAGCGACCGCGGCCTGGTCTGGAACACGGACCTGATGGAAACCCTCGAGTTCGACAACCTGATCGGCCAGGCGGTCGTGACGGTGAACGGCGCGGCCAACCGCACCGAGAGCCGCGGCGCCCACGCCCGCGAGGACTTCTCGGATCGCAACGACACCGAATGGATGAAGCACACCCTGGCCTGGCTCGACATGCAGTCGGGCAAGGTCAAGATCGACTACCGTCCGGTGCACAGCTACACGATGTCCGACGACATCGCCTACATCCCGCCTAAAGCACGGGTTTACTGAGGGTACGATGGTCGAACTCGCACTCCCCAAGAACTCGCAGGTCAAGTCGGGCAAGCATTGGCCGGCCCCTGTGGGCGCCAAGAAGGTCAAGACCTTCAAGATCTACCGCTACGATCCGGAAGCGGGCGGCAACCCGCGCTGGGACACCTACGACGTCGATATGGACGCCGTGGGCCCGATGGTCCTGGACGCGCTGCTGTACATCAAGAACAGCATCGACCCGACCCTGGCCTTCCGCCGGTCGTGCCGCGAGGGCGTCTGCGGTTCCTGCTCGATGAACATCGGCGGTCGCAACACCCTGGCCTGCACCCACGGCTGGGCTGAAGTCCCGGGCAAGGCCGTCCAGATCGCGCCGCTGCCGCACATGCCGGTGGTCAAGGACCTGATCCCGGACCTGACGCTGTTCTACGCGCAGTACGCCTCGGTCGAGCCCTGGCTGCACACCGACACGCCCGAGCCGCAGACCGAGTGGAAGCAATCGCCGGAAGACCGCGAAAAGCTCGACGGTCTCTACGAGTGCATCCTGTGCGCCTGCTGCTCGACCTCGTGCCCCAGCTACTGGTGGAACGGCGACAAGTATCTGGGCCCGGCGGCCCTGCTGCACGCCTATCGCTGGCTGATCGACAGCCGCGACGAAGCGACCGGCGACCGCCTCGACCAGCTCGAGGACCCGTTCAAGCTCTATCGTTGCCACACGATCATGAACTGCGCCCAGGTCTGCCCCAAGGGTCTGAACCCGGCCAAGGCGATCGCCGAGATCAAGAAGATGATGGTCGAGCGCGTCGTCTGACGCTGTCGACATTCCAAGAAGCGCGGCGGCTGGACTGGTTTCAGCCGCCGTTTTTCTGTCTATCTATCCCCCTTGTTCAAAGCCGCTTGCCAATAGGTGACGCCGGCGTCATTTTTGACGAAAGGGAGGGCGTCATTGAGCGCTGACAGTCATCAGAACGCGTGCGTCGTCATCGTCGGCGCGGGCCATGCCGGCGGCTCGGCTGCGGCGTTCCTGCGGCAGTACGGTCACGAGGGCCGTATCGTCCTGATCGGCGACGAGCCTCTGCTGCCCTATCAGCGCCCGCCGCTCTCGAAAGCCTGGCTGAAGGGCGAGGCCGACGCCGACTCGCTCTCGCTGAAGCCCTCCGAGTGGTACGCCGAGAACAACGTCATGCTGCGCCTCGAAGGCGTGGCCGAACGCATCAACCGCTCGGACAAGACCGTGACCCTCGCCTCGGGTGAGGTCATCCCCTACGACTTTCTGATCCTGGCCACCGGCGCCCGCGCCCGCGCCTTGCCGATCCCTGGCGCCGATCTCGCCGGCGTTCTGTCACTGCGCACCGCCGCTGACGCCGAACTGCTGAAGCACGCCCTCGGCCCCGGCAAGCGTCTGGCCGTGATCGGCGGCGGCTATGTCGGCCTGGAAGCGGCGGCCTCGGCCCGAGCGCTCGGCGCTCACGCCCTCATCATCGAACGCGAAAGCCGGGTTCTGGCCCGCGTCGCCTGCGACGCCCTGTCGACCTTCTTCCAGGACTATCACGGCCAGCGCGGTGTCGGCTTCGAGCTGAACGCTGGGGTGGCGGGTTTCGAGGGTGAGAACGGCCACGTCACCGGCGTGAAGTTCACCGACGGCCGGGTGGTCGCCTGCGATGTCGCTCTGGTCGGGGTCGGCGCGATCGCCAACGACGAACTGGCCAAGGACGCGGGCCTCGCGACCGCCAACGGCGTGGTCGTCGACCTGGAGGCGCGGACCGAGGATGCGTCGATCTTCGCGATCGGCGACGTCACCCATCGTCCGCTCCCGCTCTATGAGCGCCAGTTCCGCCTGGAGAGCGTGCCCAACGCCCTGGAGCAGGCCAAGCAGGCCGCCTCGGCGATCATGGGCCGCCCGGGTCCTTCTCCGGAAGTGCCGTGGTTCTGGTCCGACCAGTATGACCTGAAGCTGCAGATCGCCGGCCTGCCGTTCGAGGCCGACCGTCAGATCGTGCGCGGCGACGTCGCCGCCGCCAAGTTCGCGGTCTTCCATATGAAGGGCGACCTGATCCAGGCCGTCGAGGCGGTCAATGCGCCGCCCGAGTTCATGGCCGGCAAGCAGCTGATCGCCAAGCGCACGCCCGTTTCCGCCGAGAAGCTGGCGGACGTCACCATATCCATGAAGGACGTGGCGGCCTGAAGCCGCCCACCGAAGGCCGACCAAGGGAGTTCAAGGGGACCTATGGCTAAGATCACCTACATCGAACACGACGGGACCGAACACGCCCTCGACGTGAAGTCGGGCCTGACGGTCATGGAAGGCGCGGTGAAGAACAACGTGCCGGGCATCGACGCCGATTGCGGCGGCGCCTGCGCCTGCGCCACCTGCCACGTCTATGTGGACGACGCCTGGCTCTCCAAGACCGGCGACAAGTCGGCCATGGAAGAGTCGATGCTGGACTTCGCCGAGAACGTCGAGGCCAACAGCCGCCTGTCGTGCCAGATCAAGGTCTCCGACGCGCTGGACGGCCTGGTCGTCCGCCTGCCGGAAAGCCAGCACTAAGCCGTCCTGCGCAGCCCCTTCAAAAGAGCGTCGTTATATCGTCGCGAAGGGGTTGCCATTCGTCAGGGGCAGGACTAGATCACCGCCTCGCTCGGAACGACATCGCGACCGGACGACGCGGCCCCCGAAAGGGAGTTGCATCGGTTCAGACGCTTCGTTAGATACCGCGCTCCAATCGACTCGATGATGGATCCGCAGGGCGGCTTCGGCAGCCCTAAGGATCCCGTTTTGTCTTTTCAGTCCTGGTTTTCCGGGCGCTGAAAAAAACAAAAAGAGTTGGTTGATTTCGGAACGGCTCCTCTTTAGAAGCGCCGCTCCGAAGCATCGCCGCCAAGAGTTCGCAAGAATTCAGCGGCGCGGTGTTGGTCAGATAAGTAATCGTTTTGAAGTTTCTTCGAAATAATCACTTGACTGACTTTGGCGGCTTCTCTAGAAGCTGCCAGCTCTGGCGCTTCCGGGTTTTCCGGTTTTGCTGGTTCGGTCGGAAAGTTTTGAAAAAAACGATTTGACACGGAATTCGAGGTTGGAT
>CAZRPD010000088.1:0-20505 GCA_964601775.1 uncultured Caulobacter sp.
ACGAATCCCGCGACTCCTACCAGCGCTCGCTGCCGGCCAATATCGCCTTCGCGGGGGCCTTCCCCGGCGGGATCCGGTTCACGGACAAGTTCGAGGACGACAACCTCTCGCCGCAGGTCAGCATCCGCTACAAGCCCGAGGCCGACACCACGATCTATGCGGCCTACAAGCAGGGCTTCAAGTCGGGCGGCTTCAACATCTCCCAAGCGCTGAGCCCGGCCGCCAGCGTCGACGCCGGCCGCTTCGGCAGCGAGACGGCCGAGGGCGGCGAGGTCGGCCTGCGCACGATCCAATTCGGCCACGACCTGCAGTTCAACGTCACGGCGTTCCAGTACACCTACAAGGACCTGCAGGTTCAGACCTTCGATCCGCAGTCGGTGTCGCTGATCGCCGACAACGCCGGCAAGCTGCGCACGCGCGGCGTCGAGGCCGACGTCAACTACCGCGTCTCCGGCGTGCCGGGCCTCAGCCTGCGCGGCGCGGCGGCCTATAACGACGTGCAGTACCTAGACTATGTCGGCCAGTGCTACAGCGGCCAGACCATCGCCCAGGGCTGCAACCAGCAGCTGGTCGCCGGGGCCTTCACCGCCCAGGACTATGATGGCCGCACCCCGCCCAAGGCGCCCAAGTTCGCGGGCCGCGTCGGCGCCAGCTACGAGCGCGACCTGGCCTCGAACCTGACCTTGCGGATGTCGGGCGATGTCAGCCGCACGTCGAAGTACAACTTCACCGACACCCTGCGGCCCGACGGCTGGCAGCCGGGCTACACCAAGGTCGACGCCTCGGTCAGCGTCAGCGGCCCCGACAACCGTTGGACCCTGGCCCTGATCGGCAAGAACCTGACCAACGAGCTGGTGGTGACCTCGGCCAACGACATCCCGTTCGCGGGCGGCACGGGCACTGGCACGACCACCGGCGTCCTGGCCGACATGTCCGCCTTCGTCGAGAACCCGCGCGAGATCCTGCTGGAGCTGTCGCTGAAGTTCTGACGCCCCGGGAGGGTGGCAGCGGAAGGTGCCGGCGGTTGCGGCGCCCCCCACGCCCCAGTCCTGGAGACAAGCCGGGCTTTTTCCAACAGCCAGGCGGCGAGCGGATGGCTCCCCCCATCCGCTCGCCCCCACTTTCCGAAACGATCCGAAAGACCCCAGTGCCCAGCCTGACCGTCATCACTCGCGACGAGACCCGCCACCCGATCGAGGCTGAGGTCGGCCTCAGCGTCATGGAGATCATTCGCCGCGCCGGCTTCGACGAGCTGGTGGCCCTGTGCGGCGGCTGCTGCTCGTGCGCGACCTGCCACGTCTATGTGCGCGATGAGGACTTGGAGCGCCTCGTGCCGATGGCTGGCGACGAGAATGACCTGCTCGACAGCTCCGAACACCGCACCGAGCGCTCGCGCCTGTCGTGCCAACTGAAGTTCGAGGCCGGCATGGACGGCCTGGAAGTCGCGATCGCGCCCGAAGACTGACTTTTCGAGGAGAGACGGCGATGGCCGAGTACGACTACGTGATCGCCGGCGCCGGGGCGGCCGGCTGCGTGCTGGCCTATCGGCTGAGCCAGGATCCGTCCGTCCGCGTGGCGCTGGTCGAGGCCGGGCCGCGCGACAGCCACCCGTTCATCGCCATGCCCAAGGGCCTGGCCAAGGTGATGTCCGACCCCAAGCATCTGTGGGCCTATGCCAGCCAGCCTGAGGCCTCGACCGCCGGGCAGTCCGAGGTCTGGGTGCGCGGCCGGGTGCTGGGCGGCTCCACCTCGGTCAACGGCATGATGTATGTGCGCGGCCAGCCGGCCGACTTCGACGCCATCGCCGACGTCTCCAGCGACGACTGGTCGTGGGACCACATCCAGGCCGCCTATCGGGCGCTGGAGGATCACGAACTGGGCGGCAACGAGACGCGCGGCGCCGACGGCCCCCTGAAGGTCTCGATGCCGACCCTGAAGGATAAGCTGTCGGCCGCCCAGATCGCGGCGGGCCAGGCGCTGGGCTGGACGGTCAAGACCGACGTCAACGCCCCCGACGACGCCGTCTCGATCGGCTACGCCCCGCGCACCATCCACAAGGGCAAGCGCCAGAGCGCCGCCACCGCCTTCCTGCGTCCGGCCGAGAAACGCGCCAACCTGACCGTCCTGACCGAGCGCACCGTCAACCGCGTGGTGTTCGAGGCCAAGCGCGCGGTCGGGGTCGAGATCCTGCACGATGGCGCCACCGAGGTGCTGCGGGCGCGCCGCGAGGTCATCGTCTGCGGCGGGGCCATGGCCAGCCCGGGCATTCTGGAGCGCTCCGGCGTCGGCGACGCCCAGCGGCTGAGCAAGCTGGGCATCCCGGTCGTGCACGACAATCCCGAGGTCGGCGAGGGCTTGCTCGAACATCGCGGCGTGATCCTGCAGTGGAAGTTGAAGCAGGAGGTGTCGCAGAACCGCGAGTTCTCCGGCTGGCGACTGCTGGCGGCCACGGCGCGCTATTACCTGACCGGCGACGGGCCGATGTCGTCGGCGGCCTATGAGCTGGGCGGCTGGTTCAAGACCCGGCCGGGCCTGAACCGTCCCGACGCCCAGATGCTGATCGCCCCCTACAGCTTCGACTTCGCCAAGCAGCGCACGGCGCTGGAGCCGTTCCCGGGCATGAACGCGGTGGTCTATCCGCTGCGGCCCACCTCGCGCGGCAGCATCCATATCGAGACCCGCGACCCGGACGCGGCCGCAAGGTTCTCACCCAACTACCGGGCCACCGAGCAGGACCGCCAGGCGATGGTCGGGGCGATCCGGGTGATGCGCGACTATGCCCGCCAGTCGCCGCTGGCCGAGCTGATCGAGCAGGAGACCATGCCGGGGCCGGCCTATGAGACCGACGCCGAAATCCTGGCCGCCTACGACCAGTTCGGCACCTGCGGCTATCACGCCGTGGGCAGCTGCCGGATGGGTTCGGACGGGGCTTCGGTGGTCGATCCGCGCCTGCGGGTGCGGGGCGTCACGGGCCTGCGGGTCATGGACACCTCGATCATGCCCGCCATCCCGGCCGGCAACACCAACGGCCCGACCATGGCCATGGCCTGGCGCGCGGCCGACCTGATCCTGGCCGACGCCAAGGTGGCCGCATGAGCTTCGACCATGTCCAGCTGAAGGACGCCTTGCTGGCCCGCCTGACCGTGGCCGGCGAGGCGCGCGCCTGGGACGCCCTGCGCGCCGCCGGCGTCACGGGTCTGCGCGTTCCCGAGGCGTTGGGCGGTTCGGGCCTGGCTTTCGCCGACGCCGCGCCCGTGCTGGAGGCGCTGGGCGAGCTGTGCCTGCCGACCCCGTTCCTGGAGACGGCGATCGTCGCCGCCGGCCTGCTGGCCGCGACGCCGACGGCCGAGGGCGACGCGCTGCTGACCGCCATCGCCAGCGAAGGCGCGGTGGTCGCCGTCGCCGGCCTGGAGGCCTCGACCCTGACCGCCGCGCCTGCCGGTTCGGGCTGGCGCCTGGATGGCGAGGCCAAGATAGTGGTCGACGCTCTCTCGGCCCAGGCGTTGCTGGTGCTGGCCACTTTACCAGGCGGCGAGACGGCCGCCTTCCTGGTCGCGCCGGACGCGCCTCAGCGCCGGCCTGTCGCGACCATCGACGGCCGGATGGCGGCGGACCTGTCCGTCGCCGGCGTGACCGCGCGCGGGCCGATCATGCTGCCCGCCAGCCTGGATCGCCTCCGCGACGAGGCCGTAGCCGCTCTGTGTGTCGAGGCCGCCGGCCTGATGCGCCGGCTGGTGCGCGACACCGTCGCCTACGCCAAGCAGCGTGAGCAGTTCGGCCAGGCCCTGGGCAGCTTCCAGGTCGTGCAGCATCGGCTGGTCGACATGAACATCCAGGCCCGCCGCGCCAGCGCCATCGCCCGCCGGGCGGTGGCCGCGATCGACGGTGATGCCGCCTTGCGCGCCCGTTTGGTCAGCGCCGCCAAGGTCACCGCCGCCCGCGCCGGCCGCTTCGTCGGCCAGAACGCGGTGCAGCTGCACGGCGGCATGGGCATGACCCAGGAACTGCCCGTCGGCCGCTGCTTCAAGCGCTTGACGGTGATGGAAGGCAAACTCGGCGGGCCCGACCATCACCTCATGAGGTTTGCGGAGACTGGCCCGGCGGCCTGACCGGCCGCCGCGCCTCTTTTTCGAAGGGCTGGAGCGGGCGTCAGTTCTTGAGGTCGCAGGCGCTGGGAGGCGGGGACGGAGGCGCCCCTGCTCGAGGCGCGATCCACAGGGCGCCGGCATGGATGTCGATCACGAAGCGGAATCGGCTCAGAACGCCCATGCCGATGCTGCCGTCGCCCCAGGCTTGCGGCGAGGCGCGTTGCGTGACCTCGACATCGGTCAGGCCGACAGGACCGAAATCCGCCCGCGGCAGCACCGCCTTGGGCGTGCGAGCGACCTTGCCGTTCGCCGCCATGGCCAAGGCCCGTCCGACCGGCAGGCTCGCGGGGACATAGCGCTCCCATGCGGTCGGCCGCAGATCCAGGTCGCCGTTCTTGCCCGTGTCGATCATGACCAGCACCGGCCGGCAGTCGACCCGCAGCTCCAGCTGGGGCTTGCCGTTCTTCAGGGCGATCGACTGGAACTGCGCCGACGGCTTGAACAGGCCGCTGGGCGCAAGGACCAGGGTTTTCTTGTCCGGATCGACGATGACGAAGAAGCGGTTGAGCAGATCCTGACCCAGTACGAAATCCACGGGACGCTGGGCGGGGACCCGCAACGCCTTGAGGTTCGTCGCGTACAGCCGCTCATAGTTCAGCGTCATCTGGCCGGGCAGCAACACGGACGCCGCGTCGACATGCGACCGCGTCATGTCGCCCAACGGCGTCTGGATCGGCGTGTCGTCGTCGATGGGGACAAGGCCCGAGGCTCGCGCGAAGTCCGTGTCGATCAGGCTGTGGCTCGCGCCGGTGTCGAGCATTCCCCAGCTGGGCTTGCCCGCGATGCTCACGCGAAACAGAACGTGACCGCCGGGCTCTTCATAGGCCAATGGCGCCCGATCGGCGCGCGCGACCTGCAGGGCCCTGATCGCCAGCGGGCCCGTTGGCGCTGGGGAAGACGGTTGCGCCCCCGCTGCCCCCAGCTGAGCGGCGCTGCACGGAAGGGCCAGCAGAACAGCCGTCAACAACGCGTAGCGGATCATCGTCTGGCTCCGAGCCTGAAAGCCTTGCAACTTCAGATGGGAGCGTTTCGCGCGCGCTTGCAACTCATCGTTGGGCGGTGGATCTATCTGCTCCCCTCTGGGGGAGGATAGACCTCACAGCCCCAGTTCCGCCTTCGCCAGGATCCCGCGCTGGATCTCGTTGGCGCCGGCGTAGATGGTGCCGGCCCGTTCGTTCAGGTAGCGCAGCGGGGCAATGGCCTGCCAGGGCTCGCCGCTGGCGTAGTCGTCGAGGTCCAGCGGATGGCCGATCACCGGGCCGCCGGGAACCGCGACGCCGGGCTGCCAGGCGCGGGCGAGGGGACCGGCGGCTTCCAGCGCCAGTTCGGTGACCCGCTGCTGCAGCTCGGTGCCGAGGATCTTCATCATCGAGGCGTCCGTGCCGATGGCGCGATCAGCCGAGAGGGCCGAGAGGATCTCGGCCTCCAGAGCGTCCAGCACCTCGACCTCGATCTGCGTCTCGGCGACGCGGGCGGCCAGCAGGGGATTGGCGGCCAGGACGTCGGCGGCCTGGCGGCGCAGGGCGGCCAGCTTGATCTGCAGTTCGGGCGCGTAGGCGCTGCCGCCGCGCTCGTACTCCAGCAGGTACTTAGCCACCGTCCAACCATCGCCGATCGCGCCGACGACATGGGCGATCGGCACGCGGACGGAGTCAAAAAACACCTGGTTCTGCACGGCCTCGCCCGAGGCCATGACGATCGGGTGCACGGTGATCCCCGGGCTGGCCATGTCGATCAGCACGAAGGTGATGCCCTGCTGCTTGCGGCCCGACGCGTCGGTGCGGACCAGGCAGAACATCCAGTTGGCGACATTGGCGTGGGTGGTCCAGATCTTGGTCCCCGAGCACACCAGATCGTCGCCGTCGCGCTCGGCGCGCATGGTCAGGGCCGCCAGGTCCGAGCCGGCCTGAGGCTCGGAATAGCCCTGGCACCACAGATGCTCGCCGCTCAGCATGCGCGGCAGGAAGTGGGTCTTCTGGGCGTCGCTGCCGAACGCCATGATCGCCGGCCCGACCATGTTGATGCCCAGGGGCGAGGTCGGGGCCCCTGCCAGCAACCGCTCGCGCGTGAAGATGTAGCGCTGCATTGCGCTCCAGCCGCAGCCGCCATGCTCCACCGGCCAGGACGGCGCGGCCCAGCCCTGCGCGTAGAGCAGAGCCTGCCATTCCAGCTGGGCCGCGTGGTCGCAATAGACGCTGGTCATCAGCGTGCCCGCGCGCTTGAGTTCGGGCGTCAGGGCGCGGTCCAGGAAAGCCCGGACCTCGTCGCGGAAGGCCGCATCCTCTGGCGCGTGCGTCATTTGCCGGCCTTGGGGATGTAGATCGCCTTGGGCCGGGTGAATTCCAGCAGGCCCGGCAGGCCGTTCTCCTGGCCGAAGCCCGACTGCTTGGCGCCGGCCAGCGGGGTGAACGGCGTCGACTGGAGGTTCTGGTTGATCCACACCGTGCCGGTGTCCAGGCGGTGGGCGATGGCGGTGGCCTGCTCGACATCGGCCGACCACACCGCCCCGGCCAGGCCGTATTCGGTGTCGTTGGCGCGGCGGACCACGTCGTCGATGTCGCTGAATTTCAGCAGCGGCAGCACCGGGCCGAAGGCTTCCTCCGTCACCACGCGGGCGTCGTCCGGCGGATTGTCGACCAGGGTCAGGGGCACGAAGTAGCCCTTCTCCGGCACCGCGCAGCCCTCCAGCAGGGTCAGGCCGTCGCGGCGCGCCTCGTCGATCAGGCCGAGCACGCGGCGGTACTGCGGCTCGTTCTGCACGGGGCCGTAGCGCACGCCTTGCTCGGTTCCGTCACCGACCGGCAGGTCCTTGGCCAGCTGGTGCAAGCGGTCGCGCAGGCGGTCGTAGATGGCCTCGTGGATGAACAGCCGCTTGGTCGCCACGCAGACCTGGGCGGTGTTGTGGAAGGCGCCTTCGAACAGCTGCGCGGCCACGGCGTCGACATCGACATCGGGCAGGACGATGGCGGCGTCGTTGCCGCCCAGCTCCAGGGTGATGCGCTTGAGGTCGCGGGCGGCGCTCTCCATCACCCGGCGGCCGGTGGCGGTCGAGCCGGTGAACGAGATCTTGGCGAAACCCTTGTGGGCGGTCATCAGCGGACCCAGCGCGTCGTCGCCGTTGATGACGTTGAGCACGCCGGCCGGGAACACCTCGCGCAACAGCTCGCCGATCCGCAGGGTGGTCAGGGGCGTGAACGGCGACGGCTTCACGACGATGGTGTTGCCGGCCATCAGCGCCGGGCCGATCTTCCAGATCGCCAGCAGCACCGGGAAGTTCCACGGCACGATGGCGCAGACCACGCCCAGCGGCACGTGATGCACCTCGATCCGGCGCGTGGCGCTGTCCTCGGTGACGTCCACCGGGATGTCCAGCATCGTCCCGGCCTTCAGCCACATGGCCGCGCCCTTGATCTCCGCCGTCGCGCCGGGGAGAGGGCGGCCCTGCTCGCGGGTGAACAGCGCGGCGAGCTCGGCGGCGTTGTCGTCTATGATCTGAGCGGCCTCCACCGGGAGGCCCTGGCGTCCAGCAGCGGGGGCGCCGCCCCAGCCCTGGAGGGCGCGCTGGGCGGCCGCGACGGCGCGGTCTAGGTCGCCCGCGTCGGCGGCCGGCGCCTGGGCGAAGACCTCGCCGGTGGCGGGGTTGCGGACGTCGATCGTCGCGGCGGCGTCGATCGCCTGGCCGTCGATGGTGAGGGTGTAGGGGGACATGCGGTGGTCTCCTCGCCGGTCTCGCCCAGGATACTTTGCCCCGAGCGCTTGCTGGATAAATCTAATATCGTTAGATAAAATGACAATCAAGATGGCCTGAAGGCCTCGGGAGGAAACCAAGATGAGCGACCAGAGCCCTCTGCGTGGCGGCTGCAACTGCGGGGCCGTCCGCTACGAGATCGCTTCCTCGCCGCTGGCGGTGATCGCCTGCCACTGCACCAGCTGCCGCCGGCAGTCGGGCGCGGCCTTTTCGGTCAATCTGGTGGTCCGGGCCGACACCATGAGCGTCGAGGGCGAGCTGGCCAGCTGGCTGGATCCCGACACCGAAAGCGGCGCGCCGATCCAGCGGCAGTTCTGCGCGACCTGCGGCTCGCCGATCCGCTCGGTCCCGACCGCAGCGCCCAAGATGATCGCGCTGAAGGCCGGCACGCTGGACGCGCCCGAGGCCTTCGCGCCGATGATGCACATCTGGACGCGCCCGGCCTTGCCGTGGACGACCATTCCGGATGGGCTGCCGCAGTTCGAGAAGGGCCCCGCGGCATGACGGACGTCGATCGCCCGCTGGCCGGCCTCAAGATCGTCGATCTGGTCCGCGGGCCGCTGGCCGCGACGACACGCTACCTGGCCGAACTGGGCGCCAGCGTCACGCGGTTGGACGATGCGCCGGTCGAGGACGCGCTGGACGATCTGGCCGCCAATATCGGCAAGCAGCGCCTCAAGGCCTTGCCAGGCGACCTGTTGGCGACCGCCGACGCCATCGTGTTCGACACGGGCAGGACCCTGGACCTGGACGGCTTGCGCGCCGCGCGTCCGGCGTTGGTGACCATGGCCGTCAGCGATTTCGGGTCCGACACCAGCCTGTCGGGCTGGAAAGGCAGCGATCTGGTGCTGCACGCCCTGAGCGCGGAGCTGTCGCGCTCGGGCGTCCGAGGCCGCGCGCCACTGCCGCCGCCGGGTCAGCTGGCCTATCAGTGCGCCGCCTCCCAGGCCGCCTACGCCCTGACGGTGTCGCTCTATCACGCCTTGCGGACGGGGCGCGGCGACCACCTGGACTTTTCGGCCCTGGACGGCGCAGTGCAGGCCCTTGATCCCGGCTACGGCATCAACGGCAGCGCCACCCTGGGCAAGCCGGCCCACCTGCTGGCCCGTGAGCGTCCGGCCAAGGGCTTTCAATATCCGATCCTGCCCTGCGCCGACGGCCACGTGCGCATCTGCCTGCTGGCCAAGCGCCAGTGGCAGGGCATGTTCCGCTGGATGGGCTCGCCGGCGGCCTTCGCCTCGCCGGAGTTCGAGAAGACCGGCGTGCGTTACAAGTCGCCGGATCTCGTGCCGGCCATCGCCGCCTTCTTCGCCGAGCGCAGCCGCGCCGACCTGGAGCGCGAGGGCCAGGCGCATGGCGTGCCGATCTCGGCGGTGCTGACGCTGGAAGAGTTCATGGCCAGCGACCATGTCGCCGCGCGCCAGGCCCTGATGGAGGCCGACGGCGCCAAGCTGCCCAATGGCGTGGTGACGATCGACAGCGCGCGGATGGGGCTGAGCCCGGCTGCCGCGCAAAGCCCGTCGTGGCCCGATCCCGTCGCGCCGGGCAAGCGCGCCTTCGAGGGCCTCAAGGTGCTTGACCTGGGCGTCATCGTCGTCGGCGCCGAGCAGGGCCGGCTGCTGGCCGACCAAGGCGCGCAGGTCATCAAGGTCGAGAGCCAGGCCTTCCCGGACGGCAGCCGCCAGTCCTACCTGTCCTACGGCCTGTCGGGCAGCTTCGCCGCCGGCCATCGCAACAAGCAGAGCCTGGGCCTGAACCTGCGCGACCCCGAGGGACGACGGCTGTTCCTGGAGATGGCCGCCAAGGCCGACGTCATCCTGTCCAACTTCAAGCCGGGCGTGATGGAGAGCCTGGGCATCGATCACGCAACGATTTCAAGGATCAATCCGCGCATCGTGATGTCCGACAGCTCGGCCTTCGGCGCGACCGGACCCTGGGCCGAGCGCATGGGCTATGGCCCTCTGGTGCGGGCGACAACCGGCCTCACCATGGCCTGGCGTTACGACGACGATCCGGACAGCTTCAGCGACTCCATCACCATCTATCCCGACCATGTGGCGGGGCGGATCGGGGCGATGGCGGTGACGACCCTCTTGATCCGGCGGCTGCGGACGGGGCAGGGCGGCAGCGCCAGCGTGGCCCAGTCGGAGGTGATGCTAAGCCACTTCGCCGCCGACGTGGCCCGCGCGCCGCGGGGCGAAGCGAAGCCTGCAGGCGATTGGCGCGACGGCGTCTTCCAGGCCGCGGGCGACGACGACTGGTGCGTGGTCAGCCTGCGCGGCGAGGACGACCGACGCAAGTTGGCGGAGACGATTGGCGGCGAGGCCAGCGAAGCTGCGGTCGGCGCCTGGATCGCCGAACGCTCCGCGGAGGCGGCGATGCAGACACTGCAGGCGGCCGGCGTGGCGGCGGCGCGGATGCTGCGAGTCTCCGACCTGCCCGACTTCGCCTATTTCCGTGAGCGCGGTTTCTATCGCGTCGAGCGTCACCCCTATCTGGCCGAGCCCGTCTTGGCCGAGCGCGCGCATGTGCGCAGCACGACGCTGGACGAGGCCGCGCGGGCGCCGGCGCCCTTGGCTGGCGAGCATACCGGCGCGGTGATCGGCGACTGGCTGGACTTGTCGGAAGCGCAGATTGCGGCGCTCATCGCAACAGGCGTTTTGGAGCCCGTCGATCCGGCGATCCTGGAAGCGGCCAACGCCGCTTCCGCAGCCGCGAGATAACGAGCCTCTTGCTCAGGACAGCGTCGGCAGGCGCACGGTGAAGGTGCTGCCCAGGCCTTCGCCGGCGCTGTCGACCTCGATCGTCCCGCCGTGCAGCGCGACCAACTGCTTGACCAGGGCCAGGCCGATGCCAAGTCCGCCCTGCGCCTTGCCCAGGTGATCCTCGACCTGGGCGAAGATCTCGAAAATCTTCGATTGCAGCTCCGGCGGAATGCCGACGCCGGTATCGGACACCTTGATCTCGGCGACGCCCTCGAACGCGGTGACGGTCAGCGACACCGTGCCGGCGTCGGGCGTGTACTTGGCGGCGTTGTTGAGCAGATTGGCGACGATCTGGGCCAGGCGCGTGTGGTCGGCGTCCAGCCAGATCGGCGTCTCGGGGATTTCGGCGACGAAGGTGTGGCCGGCGGCTTCCAGATTGTGCTGGCTGGCCTCGGTCGCCGAGCGCAGGGCTTCGGCCAGTTCGATCCGGGACTTCTTCAGTGCGATCTTGCCCTGGCTGACCCGCGAGACGTCGAGCAGATCGTCAACCAGATGGGTCAGGTGATCCAGCATTCGGTCCATGCGATTGCGGATGTCCTGAGCGCGCTCGGGCGGTATGTCCTTGTTCAACAGGTGCAGCCCGCCGGCCAGGGCCGCGACCGGGTTGCGCAGTTCGTGCGCCAGGACCGCCAGGAAGTTGTCCTTGTGCCGGTCGGCGCGGCGCAGCGCCTGGGCCGCGGTCTCCAGGTCGTCGCGCTGGGCCTCGATCTGCAGGCGCTGCTGATAGAGGTCGAAGAACACATTGGCCTTGCTGCGCAGGATATGGGCCTCGATCGGCTTCTGGATGAAGTCGACCGCGCCGGCCTCATAGCCGCGGAAGCGTCGCTGCGGGCTGGCCGCACCCGCCGTGACGAAGATGATCGGGATATGGCGCGCGCGCTCGCTGCCGCGCATGAACTCGGCCAGCTCGAAGCCGTCCATGCCCGGCATCTGGACGTCCAGCAACGCCAGGGCCACCTCGTGCACCAGCAGCAACTCCAGCGCTTCTTCGCCCGAACGCGCCTTCAGGAACGTCAGGCCGTCGCGCTGCAGCAGCGCTTCCAGGGCCAGCAGGTTTTCCTCCAGGTCGTCGACCAGCAGGAAATTGATCGGCTTGTCCGCGGGCGTCATGCGCTCCCCAAACTCGACAGGTACGATGCGATCGCATCAAGATTCAGGGTTGTAGCGCCGGGGCACGCATCCTGCGCGGCTTTTGGCATGGCCGTGGCATAGGCGTCAGTCGGGTCCTGAACAATGGCCACGCCGCCGGCGTCGTAAATCGCCCGAAGGCCGGCGGCGCCATCGTGGTTGGCGCCGGTCAGCACCATGCCGACCAGGCCGTCTCCATAGGCGTCCGCCGCGCTCTCCAGCAGGACGTCGATCGAGGGACGCGAATAGTTGACCGGCTCGTCGGTGGACAGCGCCAGGCTTCCGCCGGCCTCGACCAACAGGTGATAGTCGGCGGGCGCGAAATAGATCGTGCCGCCGACGATCGGCTCCTTGTCCTCGGCTTCCTTCACGGGCAGAGCGCACTTGGCCTGCAGCAGCGAGGCCAGGGCGTTGTCGCGGTCCGGCGGCACGTGGACGACCACGACGATGGGCAGGGCGAAGTTGGCCGGCAGGCCGGGCAGGATGGTCAGCAGCGCCTGCACCGCGCCGGCCGAGGCGCCGATCACCACCGCGGTGGGGGACGGCGCGATCATGGCTCGCGTCTCTGGTAGATCTTCTCGCCGCCGACGAACTCGGAAAAGGCCGCCGCGTGGCTGGAAAAGCGCAGGCTCTCCTTGGAGCCGAGGCCCAGGAAGCCCTTGCGCGCCAGGGACTCGCGGAACAGGCCGATGGCGCGATCCTGCAGGGGGCGATCGAAATAGATCATCACGTTTCGGCACGAGATCAGGTGCATCTCGGCGAACACGGCGTCGGTGACCAGGCTGTGGTCGGAGAAGACGACATTGTTCCGCAGGCTCTTGTCGAACACCGCGCGGCCGTAGGCGGCGGTGTAATAGTCCGACAGCGAAGACTTGCCGCCGGACTTCTGATGGTTCTCGGTGAACTTGCGGATCCGGTCCAGGGTGTAGACCCCGGCCTGGGCGGCGGCCAGCGCCTCTGGATTGATGTCGGTCGCGTAGAAAAGGGTCCGATCGTAGAGACCTTCTTCCTTGAACAGGATGGCCAGCGAGTAGACCTCCTCGCCGGTGCTGCTGCCGGCGATCCAGACCTTGAGCGAGGGATAGGTGCTCAGGTGCGGCAGGACCTTCTCGCGCAGCGCCCGGAAGTAGGACGGGTCGCGGAACATCTCGCTGACCTGGACGGTAAGATAGTCCAGCAGGCGCGGCAGCAGGGCCGGATCGTGCAGGACCCGCTCCTGCATCGCCGAAATCGTCGCAAAGCCCAGCTGCATGCGGGCCTGCACCAGCCGCCGCTTGATCGACGCCCGCGCATAGTGGCGGAAGTCGTAGTGGTAGCGCTGAAACAGCGCCTCCAGCAGCAGCTGGATCTCGATATCCTCGACCGCTTCGGGCACGCCTACCTCGGCATCCAGACGCGGACCAGCGACAGCAGTTTGTCCACGTCGATCGGCTTGGCCATGTAGTCGTTGGCTCCGGCCTCGATGCAGCGCTCCTGGTCGTCGGGCATGGCCTTGGCGGTCAGCATCAGGATCGGCAGCTTGCCCCAGCGGTCATCCTGGCGGATCTGGCGGGCGGCGGTCAGGCCGTCCATGACCGGCATCATCACGTCCATCAGGACGAGGTCGATCGTGCGGGCGGGATCCTCGGCCGAGCGGTCCAGGGCGTCGATCGCCTCCTGGCCGTTGCGGGCGATCTCGACGACGGCGCCGCGCGGCTCCAGGACGTTGGTCAGGGAGTAGACGTTGCGGATGTCGTCCTCGACGATTAGCACCCGGCGGCCTTCCAGCACGGCGTCGCGGTTGCGGGCCTTCTGGATCATCTTCTGCTGTTCGGGCGGCAGCTCCGACACCACCTGGTGCAGGAACAGCGACACCTCGTCCAGCAGGCGCTCGGGCGACTTGGCGCCCTTGATGATGATCGAGCTGGAATAGCGGCGCAGGCGCTGCTCGTCGTCGGCCGACAGGTCGTGGCCGGTATAGACGATGACCGGCGGGAAGGCGTGTTCGCCGTTCTGGCTCAGCGTCTCCAGCAGGGTATAGCCGGAGGCGTCGGGCAAGGACAGATCCAGCACCATGCAGTCGAAGGTCTGCTGCTTGAGCATGGCCAGGCACTCGGCCGCCGTGCCGACGCCGACGGTCTCGACGTCGCCGGACGACAGCAGCCTGCCGACCGCCTCGCGCTGGACCGGGTCGTCCTCGACGATCAGCACGCGACGCACGCTGCTGGCCAGTTTCGATTCCAGGGTCTTGAGCACTTCGGCCAGGGCCTCGCGCTTGACCGGCTTGACCATGTAGCCGATGGCGCCCAGCGACAGAGCGGTCTGGCTGTGGTCGCTGGCCGAGATGACATGGATGGGGATGTGCCGCGTGGCGTCGTCGCGCTTGAGGCGGTCCAGCACCATCAGGCCCGACTCGTCGGGCAGGCCGACGTCCAGGACCACGGCGCTGGGCTTGAACTGGCGGGCCAGCTTCAGGGCTTCCTCAGCGGTGCTGGCCACCAGGCACTGGAATCCCAGCTCGCGCGACAGGTCGCGGACGATGCCGGCGAAGCGGTCGTCGTCCTCGATGATCAGCAGCACGCGCCGCGCGCCCGCCAGGTTCTCGCGGTCGTCCTCGACGGTTCTGGTGACGAAGGCGGGCCGCGGCGCGCGGGCTTCGGCCGCCGGCGTCTTTGCGGTCTCGACGAAGGCGGCCGGTTCGCGCGGTGCGACGCGGGCAGCGTCGTAGGCGACTGGAATGGTGACGGTGAAGGTGCTGCCGTCGCCGGCCTGGCTCTTCAGGGCGATGGCGCCGCCCAGCAGGCGCGACAGCTCGCGCGAGATCGACAGTCCAAGGCCCGTCCCGCCGTAGCGGCGGCTGATCGTGCCGTCCGCCTGGCGGAAGGCCTCGAAGATGCTCTGTTGCTGCTCCAGCGGAACGCCGATGCCGGTGTCGGTCACCGCGAAGGCCAGATCGCCGGCGCCGTCCAGGGCGATATCGAGCCTGACCTTGCCCTTCTCGGTGAACTTGAAGGCGTTGGACAGCAGGTTCTTCAGGATCTGCTCCAGGCGCTGGCGGTCGGTCTCGATCAGCGTCGGGACCTCCTTCGCGACCTTGATCTCGAAGCCCAGCTTGCGGTCGTCGGCGACGGGCTGGAACAGCTGGCGCAGATCGGCGGTCAGGCGCTTGACCGGCACCGTCTCGGGCCGCACCTCGATATGGCCGGCCTCGATCTTCGACAGGTCGAGGATGTCGTTGATCAGGGTCAGCAGGTCGTTGCCCGAAGCCTCGATGGTCTGGGCGAAACGCACCTGTTCGGGCGACAGATTGTCGTTCGGGTTGTCGCTGAGCAGCTTCGACAGGATCAGCAGCGAATTGAGCGGCGTACGCAGCTCGTGGGACATGTTGGCCAGGAAGTCGGACTTGTACTGGCTGGCCTGCTCCAGTTCGCGGGCCTTCAGCGTCACCGCGGCGGTGCTGCGTTCCAGCTCGTCGCGCTGGGTCTCCAGGGTCTGGGCCTGTTCCTCCAGCTGGCTGTTGGTCTGTTCCAGCTCGACCTGCTGCTGCTCCAGGCGCGTCTGGGACTCCTTGAGGGCGCGGCCCTGTTCCTCCAGCTCCTCGTTGGAGACCCGCAATTCCTCGCTCTGAACCTGCAGTTCCTCGGCCTGGCGCTGGGTCTCTTCCAGGGCGCTCTGCAGGGCCGAGCGGTAGCGCGCCGAGCGCAGGGCGATGCCGATCGATGGCGAGGCCTGGGCCAGCAGCGCCAGCACCTGATCATCGACCGGATGCAGGAAGCCCAGTTCGATCACGGCGTTGACCGTATCGTCGGCGTGGGTCGGAACCAGCACCAGATGCCTGGGCTTGTCCTGACCCAGGGCCGAGCCGATGGTCATATAGCCTTCGGGGACGTCGCGGATGATGGTCGGCTCGCCTTCGGCGGCGACCTTGCCCAGCAGGCCTTCCTTGAGGTTGAAGTTCATCGCCGTCTTGGCGTCGGCGGGAATGCCCAGGGCGGCGGCGCGATGGAAGTGACCGGCTTCGCCCTTGAACAGGGCCCCGGCCTGGAAGCCCAGATAGCCGGCCAGGAACGACAGGATCTCGTCGGCCAGTTCCGTCACCGACTTGTCGCCCATCATGACATTAGCCAGGCCGACCTGGCCGGCTTGCAGCCACTCTTCGCGGGCGCGGGCGCGGGACGATCGGCGGATCAGGGCAAAGATCGCCAGGGTCAGGGCCGCGCCCAGGACGCCCGACAGCACGCCGCTGACGGTGGCGGTTCGATAGGCCGCCGCCATCTCGGCCAGGCGGATCTCGCGCAGGCGATATTCCTCCTGGCGCATGACGTCGAGCTGCTGGCGGATCGCGTCCATCTCGACCTTGCCGCGGTCGGTAGTGACGATCGACAGCGCCGCCTGTGCGCCCTGCGTGCGACGCAGGGTGATGGTCTCTTCCAGCTCGCCCAGCTTGCCGTCGATATGCTTGCGGAGCAGGCCGATATTGGTCTGCTGGGTCGGGTTGTCGCGGGTCAGGGCGGTGGTGGTTTCCACGCGCGAGCCCACGGCCGCGACCGCGCTCTGGTAGGGCTCGAGATAGCGGTCATTGCCCGTCAGCAGATAGCCACGCTGGCCGGTCTCGGCGTCCTGG
Source organism: uncultured Caulobacter sp. (assembly GCA_964601775.1). Lineage (GTDB taxonomy): Bacteria > Pseudomonadota > Alphaproteobacteria > Caulobacterales > Caulobacteraceae > Caulobacter. The sequence continues at coordinate 16,393 of CAZRPD010000088.1, forward strand.
GCGGTGGTCAGCAACTCGTCCAGAGAGATCAGCACGTTGTTGGAGTGCAGGATCTTCTGGTTGTTGGTCCGCAGCACCTCGATGTTGCGGTAAGCGACGATCCCGCTGGCCAGGAAGAACGCCAACGCCAGGCCCAGCCCCAAGGCGGTCCACAGCTCGGCGCCGGGCCGATTGAACGCGCTGGCGGATTTTATCTGAGGCATGGAAGACTCGATGTCGAAGGCTGGTCGCGCCTGGGGTCGCGATTAGTGAGCGGATTCTGCCGCGGGTTTCACGCCTTTGGCGGATTATCGCGCGCAAGGCTCAGGCGCCCGGGCGATGGACCACGACGTTCGCGTCGTTCGTCGCCGTCTGGCGGAAGTAAAAGCTCGCTGGCGACCACGCGCGTCATCCCAAGGCGCACCCCCACGCGCGCGGACCCACCAACGTCTCGCGAGCGGATGAGTTCCCGTGCGGCCAGGGATTTCCGCTAGCGGGCCTTGTCGGATGGTCAGTGGAGGGCTGGCGTCCGCGCCGAGGGGAACGAGAGGCCCAGATGTCGGGCGATCGTCGGGGCGATCTGGCGCATGTCGATGACGCCGAGGTTCTTGCCCGCGGCGACGCCCGGGCCGGTGATGAAGAAGGCCGAGTGCATGTCCGGGCGAACGGTGCGGGTCGAGAACGCGCCGTGTCCGCCGCCGCTGAACGGCGTCACGAGCGGTCCTTTCAGCGACGTCCCCATGCGATAGGCCGGCTTGAGGGCCACCACCATCTCGGCCTCCGGTGCGAGGCCCAGGCCGGTAATCTCGGCGCGGGTATAGATCCGGGCGATCCCGTTCTGGGGATCTTCGGCCAGCATGCGCAGCAGGGTCGTCAGGCGGTCGCGCGTCTGGGCGTCCGTGGGATCGCGCAACACGACCATGGCCGAGCCGCCCACGTACCAGACAAAACCCGTCCACGACTGGACCATGCCCGCGGCGTCCAGGGTGATGAATCCCGCCTCGACCAGCGCGGCGTTCAGGTTGATCTGATGGGACAGCTTGGCGAAGCCGTGGTCGGAAGCGACCACGACGACCGCGTCCGGATCGGCCTTGCGCGCCCCGGCGATGACCTGGCCCAGGGCGGTGTCGATCCGCTCCAGCGCGGCCCTGGCCTGCGGGCTGTCGGGTCCGTGCTTGTGGGCCTCGTGGTCCAATGACACGAAGTGGATGGTCAGGAAGTCGGGACGCTTCTGCTGGATCAGCGCGACGGCGTCGGCGGCGATCTTGGCGTCGTCCTCGTCAGAGCCCTCGCGGGGATTGAAGTCGATGTCGCCGGCCCCGCCGGTGACCGGCCAGAACAGGCTGGCGGTCGTCAGCCCCGCCGCCTTCGCCGCGCCCCACAGGGTCGGGGCCTTGATCTGGCTGTAGGCGCTGTAGCCGGCGCCGCCTTTCTCGGTCGGCGCGAACGGGCGGTTGTTGTAGATGCCGTGCTCGGCCGGCAGCACCCCGGTCACCAGGGTGGTGTGGTTGGGGTTGGTCACGGTCGGGTTCACGTTGACGACCGCCTGGGCATAGGCGCCCTGAGCGACCAGACCCCGCAGCGTCGGAATTTTCTGGCCGTGCTTGTCGGCGTGAAGAACGACGTCGGGCCGTAGGCCGTCGATCGAGACCAACACGACCGGATGACGCCCATCCGCCGCGCCGGCCGGGCTTGACGACAAGGTTCCCAGCAACAGGAACAGCATCGGCAAGAGCACGGCGCGGCGCGGGGTCATGGGCGGTTTCCTTAAAGCGGTCTGGCTAGAAGCGGCGGTCGTAACGCAGCCGGAACTGGCGGCCGCGCGGATTGACCGTGCCGACGAAGAAGCCCTCGTCCTCATCCGCCACCGGCGGCTTGGCGTCGAGCACGTTGTTGACGGCCAGGGTCACGGTGTTCAGCGCCCGCCCGCCGCCGTCGCGCTCACCGAAGGCGTAGGCGACCCGCAGGTTATGCAGCACCGCCGGCTTGACGCGCATGTAGTAGCGCATGATGCCACTGTCGTTGACCGCGACGATGCTCTTGGGCTTGCCCAGCGCGTCGTAGATGGCCTCGGTCGTGGCCGCCGAGGTGTCGGCGGTGGCGCCGTAGTAGGTCGTGAACCAGTCGGCCGACCAGCCGCCATGGCGCCAGTTCAGAGCGGCATTGCCGATCCACTTGGCGCGACCGTTCTTGCCCAGCTCGTCGATGACCACGCCGTCGTCGGCCAGTTCCTCGTCGCGCTTGAGGTTGCGGGTGGCCTCGCCGCGCAGGGTGAACTGGCCCAGGCCGAAGTCGGGGAAGCGATAGCGGAAGCCGATGTCGACGCCGGCCAGACGGCGCGAACCCAGGTTGATGTAGTCGTTGATCAGGCTGGTGATCTCGCCGACGGCGGCGCGCTTGGTGGCGTTGGTCGGTTGGGCGGCGTTGTAGGCGGCGAACGTGGCGCGGTCGGCGTCGGTCGGCGCGCGGCGGGTGACGCGGTTGTTGCCGGCATAGGCCGAGGTCCCGGCGCCGAGGTCGACCTGGTCGATGGTCTTGCCCGACGCCAGGGCGGCCTTGGTGGCAAGGTCCAGCGCCAGTTCATCCAGGGCTAGAACCTGGGCGTTGCCCAGGGCGGTGATGGCGTCGCGCTGCTCCATGCGCCAGTAGTCGGCGGTCAGCGACAGGCCGCTGAGGAAGCCCGGCGCGTCCAGCACGAAGCCGGCGACCCAGTTCTTGGCCTTCTCCGGGTTCAGGGTGTCATTGCCCTGACGGAAGGTGCGGCGCGGGCCGCTGTTGTCGACGGCGGCGTTGGTGGCCGCGTAGCGATAGGGATCGGCGGTGTAGTTCACCCGCAGCAGCGGCGTGGTGTCGGTCTGGGCCAGGTTCGGGGCGCGAAACGACTGGTTGTACGAGGCTCGGAACTTCAGCCACTCCGCCGGCGCCCACAGGACGCTGAACTTGGGCGTGGTGCTCTCGCCGTGGATCGAGAAGCGCTCGTGGCGCACGGCCGCGCCCAACTCCAGGCGCTCGACCAGCGGCAGGCGGTTGGCGGCCGTGACCAGGGGCAGGGCGACCTCGGCATAGGCCGACTGCACGCTCTGCTGGGCGTCGATGTCGGCGTTGGGGCTCATGGCGATGAAGTCGTTGTCGTTGTCGCGCAGATACGGGAACTGCGACCCCGAGCCGGCCGGGTTCAGGCCCGCATAGACCGCCTTCCAGGCGTGGTAGCTCTCCCAGCGCGCCTCGGCGCCGACGGCCAGTTGCAGGCGACCGCCGCCGCCCGGCAGCTGCCACAGCTCGCCCGCCGCCTTGGCGTCCCAGGTGATGATCCGAGTTTCGCCGTAGCGATTGTCGGTGTCGTACATCGGCTCGGTGACCGAGCTCGGGTTCACGAACGCCTTATCGGCCACGACCTGGTTGTTCACGACCTTGAAGGTCACCGGGAACGGGTTGTAGGCGGTGGCGTCCGTGCGGTTCAGCGCCTGGCGCAGCAGGGACTCGCGATAGATGTTCTCTTCGCTCTCGTGGCTGTGGGCGCCGGAGACCAGCAGGCCGCTCTCCCAGGTCCAGCGCTCGCCGATCCGGCCGCGCAGGCCGCCCAGCGCGCGGAAGAAGCGCGAGTCGACCTGGATGAAGCGCTCCTTGGTGCCCGGCGGGATCAGGCCGGCGACGATGGTGACGTCGGCGGGCGCGCCCAAGATGCGCGGCGTGCCGTCGGCATTGGGTCGGCCCAGGGTGTCGTAGAAGCGCACGCCGAACGGATTGTAGGGATTGGACGCGGGGATGTAGAGGCCCGGCTCGTTGACGTTCTGCATGTTGGCTTCTTCCCGCTGGCTGCGGGCGCGGGAGCCGGTGAACAGCACGTCGCCGAAGAAGGTCAGGCTGTCGTTGAACTCATGCTCGACGAAGACCGCGCCGCTGATCCGGTCCAGGCCGGGGATCAGGGTGCGGTGGGGCAGGCGGTTGTCGTAATAGTCGTCCTCGGGGCTGCCCAGGTTCCGCGATGGCGTGGTCTGCTTGAAGTTCACCGCCCCGGCGGCGTCCGGATAGAGGAAGAAGGTGCCGTCGGCCGCCATGGTGGGGGCGCCGCCGGCCGGCGCGCCCGTGGTGGGGGTGCCGCGGTTGGCCGCGGGCCCCGCGCCGGTGGAGGTC
>CAZRPD010000089.1:0-20495 GCA_964601775.1 uncultured Caulobacter sp.
GTCCGCGGCGGACGCCTGAGCAGGCCCAGACCTGTGAACGTCGCGCCCCCGAAGCTCTGAGGAACGACTCGACGTGACCGAGCCGAGCAAGGCGTACGACGACAGCGCGTTAGCGCGTCGCGCCGCCGAAGGAGATGAACGAGCGTTCAGCCAGTTGATGCGCCGCCACAAGGGGGCGCTGTTTGTGTTTGCGCGCCGCCATGTCGGCGACGCCGACGCCGCGCTAGATGTCGTCCAGGAGACCTTCGTTGCGGCCTGGAGAGCGCTTGGACGCTACGACCCGGCGCGGCCGTTTCCTGCCTGGCTGCGCGCTATTGCGCTCAACAAGTGTCGCGATCGAGGGCGCCGACTGCTGGTTCGCCGTCTGGTGATGGGAGAGCGCTCGATCGATGCGCCCGGTTCGCCAGACTACGCCGACGCGGGGCCTGGCCCTGAGACGACGATGCTGGAGGCGCAGGAGGCCGGTCGGCTCGAGGCGGCGATCGCGAGCCTGCCGACCAACCTGAAGGAGCCGTTGATCCTGACCTATCTTGATGGGTTTTCTCAGCAGGAAGCGGCCAAGATCCTCGACGTCAGCATCAAGACGATCGAGACCCGCGCCTACCGCGCGCGCAAGCGCCTAGCCGAGTTGCTCGGCGAACACTGACATTTTTCGATCCTCCCCGACGAGGGAACGCCGTCGCGCGTGCGTAGCGGTCTACGCGGCCAGGGCGTCCAAAGCCTGCCGCCGTTCTCGAAACGGGGGAAGCAAACCGTGTATCCAAGCGACATTCGCCCGCTGACGTCGTTGCGCATCTGCGCGGCGCTGTGGGTTCTGGTCTACCACTTCCGGAACCATCTCGACCTTGGGCTCGGGCACACAGGCCTGGTGGCCAAGGGTTATCTGGGGGTGGATCTGTTTTTCATCCTGTCGGGCTTCATCCTCAGCCACGTCTACACCCGTGCTGTGGAGCACCGGCGCTTCAATTATCGTTCGTTCCTGTGGGCGCGTCTCGCGCGCGTCTATCCGGTTCACTTGGTGACCTTGGGCGCGACGATCCTCATCTGGCTGGCGGCGCTGAGGTTGGGCGCGCGGTTCGATCCGGTGGCTTTTGATCCAAGGGTCATCCCTCAGCATCTGCTGCTGATCCACGCCTGGGGGACGACGCCCACCGTGCAGTGGAACTTTCCCTCATGGTCGATCTCGGCTGAGTGGTTCGCCTATCTGTTCTTTCCGCTGGCGGCGGCGGTGTCGATCCGGCTGCGGCGTCGTCCGCTGGTGCTGGTCGGACTGAGTTTTGTGGTGTTCGGGGCTCTGTTCTTGGCCACGCAGGCCAGGGGTTTGCTGCTCACGGACATGACCGCCCAAGGGGGGCTCGCGCGGATCGTGCCGGCATTCCTGATGGGGGCGGCGCTGCATCGGCTGGGTCTTTCGACCCATATCGCGCGGCGCTGGGCGATGACCGGGGCGCTGGCGGCGACGGGCTGGATCGTGGCGGTGGCGAGCTTGAGGCTCAGCGATCTGGTGATTTGGCCAGCTCTGGCGGCCTTGATCTTTTTCCTGGCCGAGGCCGCCAAGGGATCGGTTCAGGGCGTGATGTCGGCCCGGCCGCTCGTCTATCTGGGCGAGGTTTCCTATGCGGTCTACATGACGCACTTGCCGATCGACATCGCCTATTTTCACTTGCTGGACCGTCTCACGCCCGGCTTGACCGGGGGCAGGGCCTGGCTGGCCTGGATCGGGGTGTTTGGCGTGTGTCTGGTCGTGTCGATGGCTGTGTATCATCTGGTGGAGCGACCTGCCCGGGACTGGCTGCGGGCCCGGGACCCGTTCGCGCGGCGTCCGGTCGGCGAGCCGTCATGGGCCCGTGATCGGGCTCATGCGGCCAAGCCAGGCGACGGCGGCCAGGACGGCGATGGCCGCGCCGGCCTCCAGGATCAGGCTGCTGCGCAGGGCCGCGATGGCCGCTGCGGTGCGCGTCGGATCGTCTTTTGCCGCCTTGAGCGCAGGGGTCAGGTGGAGGCGGTTGGCGCCGGCCAGGCCGAGCATGGCGATGAAAAGGCCAAGCTTCAGCAGCAGAAGTTTGCCGTAAGGCGTGGTTACGAGTTCCGGCAGGCCCGCCGGGCCGACGAGGAACCAGCTATTGACCAGCCCGGTCCCGATCAGCAGCGCGACAATGACCGATCCAAGACCCGCAAAGCCCTCCAGGGCGTTGTGAAACGCCTGGGTGTTTTCGGGCGAGCGGCGCCGTTCAAACGCCATGCGGGCGAAGATCGCCAGGGCGCCGATCCAGGCCGCCGCGGCGACGAGGTGAACGATATCGGCAATGAGATGCAGCATCGCCCCCGGGCCTTCGCTAGCTGCGCCATGGCCCATCCAGGCGAAGCTGGCCGTGGCGATGAGACCAAGCGCCAGGGCCGCGGCAAAGCCGGCTCGGGAGGGCATGAACAAGAGGGCGACGGCGGCAAGCAGCGCCGACAGGGCGCGAATGACCGAGGCTGGACCCATGTCCATGCTGGTGAGGACGGCTTTGACGGTCTCAGGCTCGAAGACTGTAGCCAGGGATCCGGCGACTATGGCGGTTTGGGCTATGAGCCCGGCCACGGACAGTAGCGCCAGCGCGGCGCCCGATTGGATCAGCAGGGTTCGCGGCCATCCGAGCGCCGAGGCGCTCACGGGGCCATGGGCGGGAAGGGAGCGGAGCGCAAAAAGCGCTCCGCCGGTGAGGACGAATGCGGCCGCGAACTGGGCGAGCCGTAGAACGTCGACAATCGGTTCCATCGTTACTTCACGGTGAAGTTGAAGAAACCTTCCATACGGTGCCCATCACCCGAGGCGGCCGCGTGCCAGCTGACCTTGTAGACGCCCGGCGAGAGCTTGCCGGCGGGGACGCCGGTGACCGTTTTCTTGTCGGCCGCCACGGTGGTTTTGACCTTCACGGCGCCGCCGCTGGCCTTGGCCAGTTCGAACGAGGTGAAGGCCGGCACCAGGGTTTCGTTGAAGGTCAGGATGATGGTGCTGGGGGCGGCGATGGTGGCGTCGGCCGCCGGATTGGACGTCACCAGCTTGGCGTGGGCGCTGGCTTGGCCGGCGATGAGGGTCATCGCCGCGGCGGCGATCAGCGAGGTGTAGCGCAGGGACATAAGAGGGATCCTCTGGGAGGTTGGCTTGCGTGAATCTCTACGCAGGCCAGCTTGATCTCCCTCAAGTTTCCATCGCGTCCCCGGCCGATGCCGAAGCCTGATCGGGTACGGGCGCAGGCGCCTGGCCTTAGCCCGGCCGTTGACCGATCACAGCGCCGTGGCTCCGGCGACGATGGTGTTTCCCGCCGCGATCTGGGGCAGGGCGATGGCCCTCAGGGATGAGCCGAGTTTGGGGTGAAGCGTGCGACCAGATCAAAAGCGTCGCCTGGAAAGAGCAGGCTGACATGGGTCACGCCCGCGCCCGAGCGCCAGGTGCGGCGATCCAGGCGCAAGCAGGCGCTCGTCGAATCCTGGTGCAGCGCCTGGGCTACGGCTCTGGTCGGCGCCACCGCGCTGATGCGGTGCTCGGCCTCCGTCCATGGGACCGTTCGCAGCAGCCAGGTGCCTGGGGGCATGACGGCAAACTCCACGCCTTGCGCTTCGGGCACGGCGTCCAGGCTGATCAGCCGCTCTTCCAGGGCGAACGGACGATCATTGGCCTTGTGCAGGCAGCGAAGCAGCAGGACCTCGCAGGTCTCGGGAAGGTCGAATTCGAGAGCCTCCCGCCGCGTGACGGGCCGAATGCGGCGGCTAAGCAGGATGTACGCGTAGACCTGTCCGCGAGCGCGCACCTCGGCCTGGATGTCGGGAATATCCAGGACGGCGGAATGGATCCTGGGTCTGGAGACGAAGGTGCCCATGCGACGCCTGCGGACGATCAGGCCGCTGTCGACGAGCTTGGACAGGGCCTTGCTGACCGTCATCCGCGAGCAGTCGAACCGGCGCATGAGTTCGTGCTCGGCCGGTATGCGGTGCCCTGGCGGCCAGGCGCCCGAGAGGATCTTCTCGGCGATATCGGCCTTGATGCGCCCGTGAAGGCTTTCGGCCGAGGCGGACAAGGAAGCGGGCGGAGCGGGCATCAGCGACCTCGCAGCTTGTCGATGGGGTCCAGGACATAGGCGAAATCCTGCCGGCGGAAGCTGCGGAACAGCAGGATGAAACCGCTCAGGGCCAGCCAGAGACACCCGGTGGCGACGGTGATGATCAAGGGGTGATTGAAGCTGGCGCCCGTGGGGTAGTCCATGATGTGGATCATCCAAAAGAGGTTCCAGGTTCGGGTGGTGTCGTTGACCCGGTGATGGATCGATCCCGTGCGCGGATCGACAAAGAGCGCGGTATGCTCAAGGTCATCAAATCCGACCCGCCAGACCGGCAGCGGCACGCCGCGGACTTCGCCGCTGGGCTTTTCGACGATCTGGATGGAAGTCGGGACGCCAACGCCGGCATAGCTGCCTTGCGCCAGGGCTTTTGCGCGCGGGGCGTCGATGGTGACGGGGGCGCCGGTGGTCGCATCAAACAGGCGCAGATCGATCGGCGTTTCGATCTCGTAGACATACTGTTCGCCCAGCGGGCGAAGCCGGGCGCGCAGGATGGGCGCCTCGAGGGTTTGGGCCAGGGATGCGAGCGCGATGGGCGTGTGGGGACGCGCCAGCGAAGGCGGCGCGCGCTCACTGCTCTCGGCCGCGACTTTCTTGGCGTCGAGCATGGCCATCATCGCCCCGCTTATGGACCAGAGCAGAAATTGCAGTCCAAGGATCAGGCCGAACCATTTGTGCAGGGTGCGGATCAGAAACACAGGTCACCCCTTAGGCGAGTTTGCGCACACGGCGCTTGCGACGGAAGCTGAAGATCAGGAGCCAGGCTCCCGTGAGCGAGGTGGCCACCGCCATCCAGGCTGCGGTGCGCAGGAGCAGGTTGTTGACGTCGACCCGTGCCTCGTAGTCCATGATGTGGAACATCCACACGAAGTCGAAGGCGCGCCAAAGATCGTGGCGTTTGGCCACCAGCTCTCCGGTCTGGGGAGAGATGTAGAGCGTCGGGCGCCAGCGCCCGGCGAACTCGATCCGCCAGATGGGCGCGGGGCGGCCTTTGATCTCGCTAGGAATGACGCTGAGCAGATCGGATTTTACGATTGAACCCGCGCCGGCGTAATGCGCCCGGGCGCGTGCCTCGGCGGCCGCGCGATCCAGCGGCGACAGCGGGCGGCCTGAACGCGCATCGACGAGTGTGCGCTGCTTGCCTTCGCCGACGACAAAGACCGGCGCGCCAAGCTGAGTATCGAGCTTGATCGTGCTGGCCGCCGGGTAGCGACTCAATATCTCGCTTGGATCGCGCACGCTGGATGGATCGATCGGCGTCACGGGGGCGGGGCGCACTAGGGCGTCGCCGTGGATGATGTCGATGTGGACGGCGGTCATGTAGAGGCCGCTCAGCATCCAGAAGAGCGCTTGAACGCCAATGATCAGGGGGCGCCTTTTGGGGGTTGGGGGGGCGGGGGCGGGCCGGGGGCTCGCGGTTTTTTTTTTGTGGGCCAGGAGGGAGGGGGGCCGGCCAGGCTGGGCTGGCCCGACGGTCCCCTTTGATTAGTCGAAATGATAGGTGAGCTTGAGGTAACCGCGACGACCCAGCAGGTCGTAGGTCATGGTGTCGGTGTTGCCGTCGGTCCAGCTCTTGATGAAGGGCGCTTTCTTGTCGAAGAGGTTGTCGACCCCGACCGTCAGGCCCGCGCGGGTTCCGAGGCGATAGGCGAACTGAGCGTTGTGGTAGAAGACATTGGGCGAGCGGTAGCCGATGTCGGTGGGCGCGGCGTTGAAGTCGGTGGCCTTGCCGATCAGCTGCACCGAATAGTTGGCCGACCAGCGCGGGCTTTGCAGCGAGGCGTTGAGGCTGGATCGCCAGTGAGGATAGCCGCCGTTGCCGCCGCCGATATGGCCGTCGAAGACGATCGGGGTGGCGCCTTGGAACGGCGTGATCACGTACTTGTCCAGATAGGTGGTGTTCCAGTCGATGCTGGCGTCCAGGCCCCGGACGTCGAAATCGTATCGGACGCCGATGTCGACGCCACGCATCTGCTCGCGCCCGGCGTTGGAGGGCTGCGAAGACAGGAAGTTGATCTCGCCCGTCAGGGTGCTGCGGGTGAAGTTGGCCGGGCCGCAGAACGGGTGGCTCAGATTGACCGAGGCATAGCAGACCGCCAGCTTCGTCGAGCCCGGGATCGAGCGGATGGCGTCCGAGATCTTGATGTCGAAATAGTCGACCGTGACCGACAGTTTGGGGATGAAGGCCGGTTGCAGGACCGCGCCGACCGTCAGGGTCTTGGCGCTTTCCGGCTGCAGGGCGCTGTTGCCGCCGACGGTGGTCAGCACGGTGTTGCCGAGCTGAACATAGTTGGCCGGCACGCCGCTGGCCCGGCAGTTGGCCACCAGGGTGGCGTTGGTGCTGCTACCATTGCGGCTGCAGGGATCGGTGGTGGTCAAGTTGCCTTCGGCGACCCCGCCGAACAGCTCCGGGACGCTAGGGATCCGGAAGCCGGTTCCATAGGTCGCCCGAAGCCGCAGGCCCTCCACGACGCCCCAATTGACCCCGACCTTGTAGGTCTCGTTCGAGCCGAAGAGGTCATAGTCGGAGTAGCGCACGGCGCCGTTGAGTTCGAGCGTCCGGACCATGGGTAGGTCGGCCAGCAACGGCGCTGACAGCTCGACATAGGCTTCCTTGGTCGACACCTGGCCGGAGATCGGGTCTTGCTGGTTGGTGTTGGCGATGCCCAGCACGGTCAGGGCGTCGGGCTCGCGCCAACCCTTTTCCTCGCGATAGACCACGCCGGCGGCGACGCTCAGCTTGCCGGCCGGAAGCGTCAGCAGCGAGCCGGAGACATCGGCCGTGATGCTGCGTTGCTCGTTGCCGCCGGTGTCGCGCGAGTTGAAGAGGATGTATTTCAGAGCCGCTGGCGTCAGATCTCCCGCGCCAAGATAGTCGGCGCAGGGAATTGCCGCGCCCGGCGTGGTGCTGCAGATCGCCGGATTGATCGAGTTGGCCACCCGTTCGAGATTGGCGATATTGGTCATGCCGTCGACGCCGGTCGTCCGACCCCAGTTGGCGGCGGCTTCCCAGCTCCAGTCGCCGCCCAGTTCGCCGCGGGCGCCGCCCACGAAGCGGTAGGTGTCGACGCTTTGGGAGAAGATCCGCGGGCCAGGTTCGGCCAGGCGCCGCTGCACGAGCGTGATGTTCTGCCCGGTCGGGTTGGTCGGGTTGGTCGCCGAGATCGCCAGGTTGCGCAGGGTGCCGGGCGAGGCGATCTGATGGCTTTGGCGATGGGTGAAGAACGCCTCGCCAAACAGCGTCACCTTGTCGTTCAGCTTGTAGTCGGTCAGCAGCGCTGTGCTGAAGCGTTCAATGGGGCTGACGGCGTTGAGGAAGGGATTGGAATTGAAGTTGTGCTTGGCGGCGCTGTAGGGCTCGTAGAAATTGCCGTTGCCGCCGGGCGTCTGGTTGAAATTGATCTGCTGGCCGTTGGGCAGGACCGCGCGTCCACCAATCGTGGAGGCTGATGACACGCAGGTCAGCGCCCCGCCGACCTCACCCAGACCGCAGGGCGCGCGACTGGCCAGGTTGACCGCTTCGGTCTTCTGCCAGGTGATCGCGGCGGTGACCGAGCCGCGGTCGCTGTGCATGCCCCACAGCGCGTCCAGAGCGTATTCGTCGCCGTCGCCTTCGTCGGTGACGCCGTACTTGCCGGTCAGGGTGAGGCCTTCGACGTTCGTGCGCGTGACGATGTTGACGACCCCGGCGACCGCATCGGCGCCGTAGATGGCCGAGGCCCCGTCTTTCAGAACGTCGATGCGGCCGATGATCGCCGTCGGGATCATGTTCAGGTCGGGCGCGCTATTGGCGCCTGTGCCGCCGTTGACCACGCGACGGCCGTTGATCAGGGTCAAGGTGCGATTGATGCCCAGGCCCCGAAGATTGACCTGCGCGGTGCCGTAGCCGTTGCCCGTCCAGTAGGCGTTGGTTTGGTTGCCCGCGTTGCCGGCCGAGGCCGGCAGGCGCTGTAGGAGCGTTTCGACGTTGTTGACGCCGGAGCGCTCGACCTGCTCCTGCGAAATCACCGTTGCTGGCCCGACGCCGCTGATGTCCTGGCGTTTGATCCGGGTTCCGGTGACGACGACTTCTTCGACGTTGCTGGCCTCCTGAGCTTGCGCCGCCCATCCGCTGAACGACGCCGTAGCCATGGCGCCAGCCAGCAGCGCCCGCTTGAAATGCCAGTTCATCGACTGATCCCCCTCGTGTTTCCGATCCCGCCCAACGGTGGCGGCACGGAAACATGCTCGGGATCGAGCCCTCATCGCGTCAAGCTATGTATATACATAATGGGGAAAATTCGAGGGCATAATATTCCCGAAATTCAGCGTTTCTCGGGAAGGGTTGGTGTTTTTTTCCGGGATTACGCTGAAAAATTCACAACATTTCAGATTATATCTGTCGCCTGATGGTTATTTTTCCAGCGTCGAATTATTCGAGTGGATGGTTTGTATCGGCTTACAATTTTGATTCCGTTTGATCAGATTTTGTGCGCGCATTATCGCGAAAATATGTGAATTAAATCTCATCAATCATGGCGCGAATGTCGATTAGATTCGAGTTTATTCGCAAACAATGTCAGACATTGTTTTGACATGACTATTCATGCGCCGAAATATTCGTCGCTACACACAATTATTATTACGAGAGAGCCGGGTTGCGGACGGATCAGGTCCGTCGCACCCGTTTCTCAGTAGAGGGATACGCAGCGCTTGGGCCGCCCCCTCAAAAAATGATGTGAGCGCCTAGAGACGGACCGCTCGAAGTCGCAGCGCGTTTCCAACCACGCTGACCGAAGACAGCGCCATGGCCGCGGCGGCGATCGCCGGCGACAGAAGCCAGCCAAAGACCGGATAGAGCAAACCGGCCGCGACCGGCACGCCCGCGACGTTGTAGGCGAAGGCGAAGAACAGGTTTTGGCGGATGTTGCCCATCACCGCGCGCGACAGGTGGCGGGCCTTTACCAGTCCCTCAAGATCGCCGTGCAGCAAGGTGACGCCGGCGCTCTCGATGGCCACGTCCGAGCCAGCGCCCATCGCCACGCCGACCTCCGCCGCCGCCAAGGCAGGGGCGTCGTTGACCCCATCGCCGGCCATGGCGACCTTGCGGCCTTCGGCGCGCAGCTTGTTGACGACAGCGGCCTTCTCCTCAGGCAGCACGTCGGCTTCGACCTCGTCGATTCCCAGGCTCTTGGCGACGGCCTGGGCGGTCGTACGGTTGTCGCCAGTCAGCATGACGATCCGCAAGCCTTGGGCCTTGAGGGCGGCGACGGCGCTCTGAGTGGTCGGCTTGATCGGATCGGCGATCGCCAGCACGGCTGCGGCCGCGCCATCGATGGCGACGAAGATCGCGGTGGCGCCGTCGCGTCGCAAAGCGTCGGCCTGAGCGGTCAGGGCTTCAGTGGAGATGCCTTGCTCGTCGAGGAACCGCGAGGAGCCGATGGCCATGGGGCGGCCGTCGATCTTGCCCAGGACGCCCTTGCCAACGGGAGAGTCGAAATCCTCGGGTTGCTGGAGCGGCAGGTCGCGTTGAGCCGCTGCCCGAACAATAGCGTCGGCGAGGGGGTGTTCGCTGGCGCGCTCGAGGCTGGCGGCCAGTTGCAGGATCTCATCTTCAGTGAAGCCGGGCAGGGGGCGAACCTGCGTCACCGCCGGACGACCTTCGGTCAGGGTGCCGGTCTTATCGATCACCAGGGTGTCGATTTTCTCGAAGCGTTCGAGCGCCTCGGCATTCTTGATAAGCACGCCTGCGCTGGCTCCGCGCCCCACCCCGACCATGATGGAGAGGGGCGTGGCCAGTCCCAGGGCGCATGGACAGGCGATGATCAGCACCGACACGGCGGAGACCAAGGCGAAGGCCATGCTCGGGGGCGGTCCGAAGATCGCCCAGGCCACGAAGGCGACCAAAGCCACCAAGATCACCGCAGGCACGAACCAGCCAGACACGCGATCGGCCATCCGCTGGATCGGCGCGCGGCTACGCTGGGCTTCGGCGACCATGGAGACGATTTGAGCCAGCAGGGTGTCGGATCCGACCTTGTCGGCGACCATCACGAACGAGCCGGTCTTGTTTTGCGATCCGCCGATGACCTTGTCGCCCTGGGCTTTGTGGACGGGCATGGACTCGCCGGTGACCAGGGCTTCGTCGACGGAAGCCTCGCCGGTCTCGACATGGCCATCGACGGGGATCTTTTCGCCGGGGCGGACACGCAACTGGTGACCGACTTCGATGTCCTCGACCTTGACCTCGATATCGTCTTCGCCGACCACGCGGCGGGCGGTTTTGGGGGAAAGGTTGAGCAGCGCTTTGATGGCCCCGGAAGTGTTCTCGCGCGCTCGCAGCTCCATCACCTGTCCCAACAGAACCAGGACGGTGATCACCGCAGCGGCTTCAAAATAGATCGGAGCCGAGCCGTCGGAGCGGCGGAAGGCTGCAGGAAAGAGGCCGGGCGCCAGGGTGGCCACCACGCTGTAGGCCCAGGCCACGCCGATCCCCATGGCGATCAGGGTGAACATGTTGAGCTGGCGGGTGATGAGCGAGCGCGCGCCGCGCTCGAAGAACGGCCAGCCGCACCCCAGGACGACCGGTGTCGCCAGCGCTAGTTGGATCCAGTTGGACAGATGGGGGGAGAGGTTTAGGGCCATCAAACCCACGTGGCCGCCCATCTCCAGCGCAAACACCGGTGCGGCCAGCGCCAAGCCGATCCAGAAACGGATGGTCATGCTGCGCAGTTCGGGGTTGGGACCGTTCTCGGCGCTCGCCGTCACCGGTTCCAGGCCCATGCCGCAAATCGGGCAATTGCCAGGCCCGACCTGGCGGATTTGGGGGTGCATCGGGCAGGTGTAGATCGCGCCGGCTGGGGCGGGTTTGGCGGCGGTCTCGGGGTTGGGTTCCGCGCGAAGCGAACCGGCATAGCGGGCAGGCTCGACGTCGAACTTGCGCGCGCAGCCGGTCGAGCAGAAGTGATAGGTCTGGCCTTCAAACGCTCGGTGTTCGGCCGCGGTTTGCGGGTCGACCTCCATCCCGCAGACCGGATCCTTGACTGCCTGGGCCGAGGTCTCGTGAGGGTGTTCGTGGTGGGGGTGTGAACCGCTCATCCATACGCTCCAATGCCTAGGCCTTCTGATACGATACGCGGCGATCAGGCGATCCCCTCATGGCGGGTGAATATTTCTCAAGCTTGGCCGAAGTTGACAGGCAGGCTGACGTATCCCGCCGCCAGGGAAGGATTGGGGAGCGCCCCGGCGATGATTGGCCTTGGCTTTGTGAGCGGCAAGATCAGACACCTGAGCCTAGGAGGCGGGGCGGGGTCTCGTTGCCGGAAGGCTTGGCTCGGCCGCCACGCCGACGCAGCAGCAAGTAGCCGGCCGGGATCACGAACATCGACAGCAGCGGCGCGGTCAGCATGCCACCGATCATCGGAGCGGCGATGCGGCTCATGACCTCCGAGCCCGCGCCATGGCCCCAGAGGATCGGCGCCAGGCCCGCCAGGATCACCGCCACGGTCATGGCCTTGGGCCGCACGCGCAGCAGGGCGCCTTCGCGTACCGCTGCTGCGACCTGGTCTGGCGTCGGGTTGGGCCCCAGGGCGTCCATGGCGTGCTTGAGGTAGATCAGCATCACCACTCCGAACTCGGCCGAAACCCCGGCCAGGGCGATGAACCCAACGCCGGTGGCCACCGACTGGTGGAAGCCCGCCAGGTACAGCGTCCAGATCCCGCCGGTCAGGGCGAAGGGCAGGGTGGCCATGATCAGTCCCGCCTCGTCGAAGCGGCGGAAGATCACGTACAGCAGCACGAAGATGATCAGCAGGGTGGCCGGGACGACGATCTTCAGCCGGTCGGCGGCGCGTTGCAGATATTCGAACTGACCCGAATAGGAGAGGCTGACGCCGGGCGACAGCCGCACCTTCCGGTCGACCGCTTGTCGCAGGTCGGCGACGACCGAGGCCAGATCGCGATCCCGAACGTCGACATAGACCCAGGTCGTCGGCCGGCCGTTCTCGCTCTTGAGCATCGGCGGGCCGTCGGCAATCCGGACATCCGCCACGCTGCCCAGGGTGATCTGCGCGCCGCTCGGGGTGAGGATTGGCAGAGCGCGCAGGCCTTCCAGGCTGCCCCGCAGTTCGCGTGGATAGCGGACGCTGATCGGATAGCGGGCCAGGCCCTCGACCGTCTGGCCGATGGTCTCGCCGCCGATCGCGCCCGAGACGATCGATTGCACATCGTCGATGTTCAGCCCGAACCGCGCGGCGGCCGCCCGGTCGATGCGGACATCGACATAGCGTCCGCCGGTCAGGCGCTCGGCCAGAGCCGAGCTGACGCCGGGCACGTCCTTGGCGACATGCTCGACCTCCTGGGCGATCCGATCGAGTTCGGCGAGGCTGGCTCCGGACACCTTGACCCCGATCGGGCTCTTGATGCCGGTGGCCAGCATGTCGATGCGGTTGCGGATCGGCGGGACCCAGACATTGGTGAGACCCGGGACGCGCACCCGCTGGTCCAGCTCGGCGACCAGCTTGTCAGGCGTCATGCCCGGCCGCCACTGGTCGCGCGGCTTGAAGCGGATGGTGGTCTCGAACATCTCCAGCGGCGCGGGGTCGGTGGCGCTTTCGGCCCGTCCGGCCTTGCCGAACACGCTCTCGACTTCCGGCACGGTCTTGATCATCCGGTCGGTCTGCTGGAGCAGTTCGCCGGCCTTGGCCGCCGACAGGCCCGGCAGGGCCGAAGGCATGTAGAGCAGGTCGCCTTCGTCCATGTTGGGCATGAACTCGGCTCCCAGATGGGCCAGCGGCCAGGCCGTGGTGGTGAAGGCCAGCAGGGCGACGACCAGCGTGGTCCTGGGACGGCGCATCACCCGGTCCAGCAGCGGGCGATAGGCCGCCGTCAGCGCGCGATTGATCGGATTGGCCGTCTCGTCGGGGATCTTGCCGCGGATCAGATAGCCCATGAGGATCGGGATCAGGGTCACCGACAGGATCGCCGCCGCCGCCATGGCGTAGGTCTTGGTGAAAGCCAGCGGGCGGAAGAGGCGGCCTTCCTGGGCCTGCAGGGTGAAGACCGGGATGAACGACAGGGTGATGATCAGGAGGCTGAAGAACAGCGCCGGCCCCACCTCGGCGGCGGC
This sequence comes from uncultured Caulobacter sp., assembly GCA_964601775.1. Lineage (GTDB taxonomy): Bacteria > Pseudomonadota > Alphaproteobacteria > Caulobacterales > Caulobacteraceae > Caulobacter. Next base: position 13,207 of record CAZRPD010000089.1, read on the forward strand.
CTCGGTGATCACTTTCCAGCGTGTCTCGCCGTCCAGCGGCTGGTCGGGGTGTTCGTGCGCCCAGCGCTCCAGCTTCTTGTGGGCGTTCTCGATCATCACCACGGCCGCATCGACCATGGCCCCGATGGCGATGGCGATGCCGCCCAGCGACATGATGTTGGCGTCCACGCCCTGGCTCTTCATCACCAGGAAGGCGGCCAGAACCCCCAGCGGCAGGGAGAGGATCGCCACCAGGGCCGAGCGCAGATGGCCCAGGAAGAGGGCGCAGACCAGGGCCACGACCAGGAACTCCTCCAGGAGCTTGCCGGTCAGGTTGTGGACGGCGCGGTCGATCAGGGCCGATCGGTCATAGGTGGTGACGACCTCGACGCCGGGCGGCAGGCTCTTCTTCAGTTCGGCCAGCTTGGCCTTCACCGCCGCGATCGTGGTGCGGGCGTTTTCGCCCGAGCGCAGGATCACGACGCCGCCAGCGACCTCGCCCTGGCCGTTCAGTTCGGCCACGCCCCGCCGCATCTCCGGGCCGACCTGGATGGTGGCCACGTCGCCCAGGCGCACCGGCACGCCGCCGGCCGCGGTCTTCAGCGGCACAGCCTGGAAGTCCTCGAGGGTCTTCAGATAGCCGGTGGCGCGGACCATGTACTCGGCTTCGCCCAGCTCCAGCACCGAGCCGCCGGCCTCGGCGTTGGCGCCTTTCAGCGCGGCGATGACCGCCTGGTGGGTGACGCCGTAGCTGGCCAGCTTCTGCGGATCGAGCACGACCTGGTACTGGCGGACCATGCCGCCGATCGCCGAGACCTCGGCCACGCCCGGCAGGGTCTTGAGCTCATAGCGCAGGAACCAGTCCTGCAGGGAGCGAAGCTGGCTCAGGTCATGGCCGCCGGTGCGGTCGACCAGGGCGTATTCGTAGACCCAGCCGACCCCGGTGGCGTCCGGGCCCAGCGCCGGCCGCGCGCTTTCAGGCAGGCGCGACTGGACCTGGTTGAGATATTCCAGCACCCGCGAGCGGGCCCAATAGAGGTCGGTCTTGTCGTCGAAGATCACGTAGACGAAGCTGTCGCCGAAGAACGAATAGCCGCGCACGGTCTTGGCGCCGGGCACCGACAGCATGGTGGTGGCCAGGGGATAGGTGACCTGGTTTTCGACCAGTTGCGGGGCCTGGCCCGGATAGCTGGTGCGGATGATCACCTGGGTGTCGGAAAGATCAGGCAGGGCGTCGATCGCGGTCGAGCGGACGGCCAGACCGCCCGCGACGATCAGGGCCAAAGCGCCCAGCAGCACGAAGAAGCGGTTGGCGACCGACCAGCGGATCAGGGCGGCGATCATTGCGCGCCTCCGGTCTTGGCGATGCGCCGCACCGTTGCTCCGGCGGGCGGCTGGTCGAAGCCGAAGCTGACCTGGTCGCCGACCTTCAGGCCCTTGAGCAGCATCGGGTCGGCGCGGAAGGCCATGGTCATGGGCGGCCAGCCAAGCGCCGGCACCGGACCATGCGAGAGGGTGACGCTGCTCTGGCCGATCTGCTCGACGCGACCGGTCGCTTCGAACAAGGCGGGCTTGGCCGGCGCCATGGACCTGGCGGGTGTCATGGGCTTGGCCATGGTCATCATGTCCGACGGCATGGGCGGACTGGGCGGCGGCAGCGGGCGGACCTGCAGACCCGCCAGGCTGGCCTCGGAGTCGACCAGGAACTGGCCCGAGGCGACGACCTTCTGGCCAGGCGACAGGCCCTGCAGGATCTCGGTCTGGCCGCCGGCTTCGCGGCCGGTTCGGACCTCCACCGCCTGGAAGCGGCCGCCCTCCACGGCGAGCATCACCACGTTGCGCGCGCCGGTGCGGATCACCGCCTCGGACGGAACCAGCAGGGCGGCTTGCCTACCGCCGTCGAAGGCGACGGTGGCGAACATGCCAGGCTTCAGGCGGCCGTCGCGGTTGGGCAGCTCGACCCGTGCCTGCAGGGTGCGGCTGTCGCCCTGGACCTGCGGAAGAACGGCCTGGACCGTCCCGCGCAAGGTTTCGCCCGGATAGGCCGCCAGGGTCACGCTCACGCTCTGGCCTTGACGCAGCTGGCCGCCTTGCGCCTCGGGCACGGCGGCGGTGATCCAGACCTTGGAGAGGCCGTTGATCTCGGCCAGGGTCTGGCCCGTCGCCACGGTCATGCCGGCCCGAACGTCGAGCTTGGAGACGACCCCGCCCAGCGGCGCGGTGATGGTGATCGTGGTGCGCGGCCGGCCGTCGTGATCGAGGCCGGCGACCACGCCGTCGGGCATGCCCAGCAGCCTCAGGCGCTGGCGGGCAGCGGCGGTCAGGGCCGCATCGCCCGTGCGGCGGACGGCCAGGTACTCGGCCTGGGCGCCGCCCCATTCGGGGACCAGCAGGTCGGCCAGCGGCGCGCCGGCGGTGATGACGTCGCCAGGCGCGCGGCCATAGACCCGCTGTACGAACCCGCCGCTGCGGGCTTGGACCACGGCGACATCGCGCTGGTTGAAGTCGACGGTTCCGGTGGCCGCTAGCCCTCCGGTGAGCATGCCTTCCTCCGCGGTGGCCAGGCGCATGCCGAGGTTCTGGGTGGCCGACGGATCGATGCTGACGCCCGGCGCGGGGCCGGTCGCAGTGACCTCGTCGGCGTATTTGGCGACCAGCTGCATGTCCATGAACGGCGACTTGCCGGGCTTGTCGAAGTGCTGGGCCGGGACCATCGGGTCGTACCAGTAGAGCACCTTGCGCGCGTCGGCCGGGGCGGCCGTCGAGGCGGGTTTGGCGGTCAGGCGCGCCAGGCCGTAGCCGCCGGCGCCGGCCAGCACGACCAGGGCCGCGGCGCTCCCGAGCAGGACCTTCATCGAGAGAGGCGGGGTCATTGGGCGTCGCTTCCGTAGGTCAGGGTCAGGCGGGCGGCGTCGATGGCGACGGCGGCCTCGCGATCGAGAGCGGTGAGCTGGGCGTCGGCCATGCCGGCAAAGGCGGTCAGCACGTCGGGCAGGCCCGCCGCGCCGGCGCCATAGGCGGCGGTCTCCAGGTCGGCCTTCTGCTTGGCGAGCGGCAGCAAGGTGTCGCGCGCGCGCAGCCATTGCTCATGGTGCATGACGTGATCGGCGAGATCGGCTTCGAGCTGGGCGGCCAGGGCGCGCCGGGCGTCTTCGCGCTGGGCGTCGGCGCGGCCGGCGCTGGCGGCGCGGGCGGCGATCATCGGATCCTGGCGGCTCTTGCCCCAGAGCGGCAGGCTGATGCTGACCCCGGCCGAGACCATGTCGCCAAACATCGGGTCCCGTCTCTGGTAGGCGACGTCCCAGCTCCAGTCGGGACGCTTGTCGGCCTTGGCTAGGTCGACATCGGCCCGGGCCTGGCGCGCTGCGGCGTCCCTGGCCAGCACGGTGGGGTTACGGTCGATCGCCGCCCGAAGGTCGGCGGGGGCGATGTCGAGATCGGGCGCCGGGCCGCTGGCCATGGGATCGGCGTCCCCCGTCCAGCGCGTCAGCATGGCGCGGGCGCGGCCCAGCGCCGAGGCCGCCTCGCTGCGACGATCCTCCAGGGCCGCGCGCATCTGCGCCGCCTCCAGCGCCTGGGCCGGCCTGGACCGACCCGAGGCGACGCCGGACGGCGCGGCGGTCCATAGCGGGGCCAGCTGAGCGATCACGCCGTCCAGCGCGGCCAGCTTGCGCTGCGCGTAGAGCAGGTCGATCCAGGCCAGCGCCGTGGCGATACGGACCTGGCGGGCTTCGACCGCGCCCTCGGCGCCGGCCGCGGCGATGTCGGCCTGGGCGCGGCCGATCCGCGCCTGGCGCTTGGCGGCGCTGGGCATGTCCTGGCTAAAGCCGATCTTGCCCATGGTCATCTCGTCGGACCCGAACCGTCCGGCCATCGGGCCCGAGACCGGAAAGTTGTCGAGACCCAGGGCGAGCTTGGGGTCGGGCAGGGCGCCGGCAGCCTTGGCCGAGGCCCTGGCGGCTTCGACCTGAAGGGCGGCGGCGCGCAGGGCCGGGGCGTTGGCGGCGGCCGCGTCGAGGGCCTGGGCGTAGGTGAGGGGCGCGGCATGGGCCGCGCCGGCGAGCAGGCTCGCGGCCAGGGTGATGGCGACACGCATCGGGGTTCCGATCACGGTGGAAGGTGAGGACGGACGAGGGGCGTGGAGCCCGGCGGGAAATCCCGCCGGGCTCGGGCCGCCTTAGCCGCCGTGAGCGGAGGTTGACGCGGGCGCCTTCATCATCGGGCAGCCGCAGTTCTTCATCGCCATCTCGGTCTTGGCCTCCGGCGCGGCGACCCTGATGTTGTGACGGAAGACGTCCTTGGGGTTCGCCGCCGCGGGCGAGGCGCGATAGGTGAAGCCCGCCTCTTTCGACGGCGAGGCCAGGGCCGGCGAGCCGGCGATGGCGGTCAGGGCGGCCGCGGCGAGGGCGGCGGCCAGGGTCTTGGAGATTTGCATTTTGATCGTCCTGAAAAGGTTCGAAGGGCCGCCAAAGGCGGCGCTCGGATCCCGGACGTGACGAGACGCGGACACGCGAGGGCGCGACCGCGCCGGCACGGCGCGGGCGGGACCTGCGTCAGACGCAGGTCGGGTTCAGGCGATCAGTTTGGGTGGTCGTTCGGCCCGCGGCGGCGCGTGGGCGCGCAGCGGTTGGGAGAGGGCGGCCGTCAGGCGCATTGGTTCGACGGGCTGCAGTTGGATCTGTGAGGTGGGCAAGGCGCTCATCGTTGCGCACATGGCCCAGCAGACCTGAGCGCAGGCCTTGCCATGGTGTGGCGGCTTTTGCTTTTCGTCGCAGCAGTCGTGGCTGGCCTTGGCGGCATCCATCGACTTGACGGCCGGCGCGTCCATGCCGGCCATGGCTTCCGGTCCGGCTTTGGCGCACTCGACCTGCGCAGCCGCGATGCTCATCGGGCTGATCAGCAGGGCCAGGACGGCCAGAAGGGCGAACAGGTGTCGCATCAAGCTCAGTAATTAGGTCGACAGGCCGACCTTGTCGATCCCCGGACGAGCTAGGCTTTGCATCTGGCCGGAATATGGCAGATCGCTAGGCGGGGTTCGAGAGCGCTTCGATCACCCGGCATTCGCCCGCCGACCCGCGACAGCCGGCGTCGGCCATGCGCTTCAGCTCTGTCCTGAGCGCCGTCAGTTGGGCGATCTTGGCGTCGACCGCCACGAGCTGGTCATTGGCCAGGGTGTTGGCCTCGTCGCAGGCCTGGTCGGGATGGTCCGCCAGGTCCAGCAAGGTTCGGATCGCCTCGATCGGAAAGCCCAGCTGCCGGGCGTGCTTGATGAAGGCGAGGCGCCGCACCGCCGCCTCCTCGAACATGCGACGGTCGCTCGCGGTGCGATCTGGGACCGGCAGAAGGCCGATCTGTTCGTAGAAGCGGATGGTGGGGACCTTCACGTCCGCCGCCTTGGCGAGCTTGCCGATGGTGAGCGCCGACATAGAACCTCCGTTCGAGATCACGAGAAATAAGCGCTTGATCCTCTAGTGACTAGAGGATGCAGAACCAGGGCTATGAGCGACTCTTGTTCCAGCAAGCCGGCCGCCTCGGGCTGCGGTTGCGGCGCCGAAGTGAAGTTCGACGGCGCCACCCCGGCCTACCGCCGCGCCCTGATCTGGGTGATCGCGATCAACCTCGTCGGCTTCGTCGTCGTGCTTGTGGGCGGCCTGATCCAGGGCTCGGCCTCCTTGTCGGCCAACGCGCTGGATTTCCTGGCCGACAGCGCCACCTACGCCATCAGCCTGTGGGCCATCGGCAAGTCGGTGGGCATCCGCACCGGGGCGGCGCTCTTCAAGGGCGTCAGCCTTGGCGCGGTCGCGCTGTCTGTGGCCGGCTTTGCCGCCTGGCGGGCCTGGAGCGGCGCGGCGCCGTCCGGCGAAGCGATCTCGGCCCTGGGTCTCTTCGGAGCGCTGGCCAACCTGATCGCCGCGGGCCTGCTGGTTCGCTATCGCGACGGCGACGCCAATGTCCGTTCGGTCTGGCTCTGCACGCGCAACGACCTGATCCAGTGTCTGGCGGTCGCGGCGACGGGCGTCCTCGTCTGGCTGACCGGCTCACGGTGGCCGGACCTGATCGTCGGCGTCCTGCTGGCAGGGGTCTTCCTGAGTTCCGCCTATCAGATCATTCGCCAGGCCCGGGCCGAGCACCGCGCCGAACTGGCGCTCTCCTGACATGCCCAAGCTCTTGCCACACGCGCCGTTTCGCGCTCATGGATTGATAATGATTACTGGTCTCAAGGGGCGTCTGGCCTCGATGCTCGGCGGCCTGATGGCGATCCTCGTCGTCGCGGTCGCGCCGATGGCGCACGCGCAAGAGGCCAGCTCGGCCCAGACCACCTGGCGATTGCTCGACTATCTGTCGGTCGACTACGCCGGCGCGGTGAAGGACGGCAAGGTCATCAGCCCGTCCGAATATGCCGAGATGAACGAGTTCGCCGGCCAGGTGCGCGAGCGCATCTCCGGCTTGCCCGCCACCAAGTCCCAGCCAGCCCTCCTGGCCAAGGCCGAGAGCCTGCAGGCGACCATCGCCGCCAAGCAGGATCCGGCCGTGGTTTCGGCGCGGGCTCACGCGCTGGCCAACGATCTCCTGGCGGCCTACCCGACGCCTCTGGCCCCCAAGCGCGCGCCGGACCTGGCGCGCGGCGCGGCGCTCTATGCCGAAAACTGCGCGGCGTGCCACGGGGCGACGGGCAAGGCCGATGGACCCAGCGCCGTGGGCCTGGACCCGCCGCCCATCGCCTTCGCCGACGTGGAGCGCGCCCGCCAGCGCAGCGTCTTTGGTCTCTATCAGGTGATCCAGCAGGGGCTCGACGGCACGGCCATGGCCAGCTTCGCGCATCTGCCGTCAGACGATCGCTGGGACCTGGCCTTCTATGTCGGCCGTTTTGCCTTCACCGACGCCGAGGCCGCCGCCGGCGAGACGTTGTGGAACGAGGACGTCGCCGTCCGGGCGCGTTTTCCTGACCTGCAGACCCTGACCCAGACCACGCCGGCCGCCCTGGCCAGCGCCGTTGGCGAGACCAAGGCGCGGGCCCTGACCGCCTACCTGCGCCGCCATCCCGAAGTGGTCATCCGCACCGGCGGCGGCTCGCTCGACGTCGCCCGCCCGAAGCTTGCCGCCAGCCTCAAGGCCTATGAGGCCGGCGATCGCGAGGCCGCCGCCGATCTCGCCTTGGCCGCCTATCTCCACGGCTTCGAACCCGTCGAGCCGTCGCTCGGCGCGCGCGATCCGGCCCTGATGCGGCGGATCGAGGGCGCGATGGGCGACGTGCGCGGCGCGGTCGGCAAGGCCGCGCCGGCGAGCGAGGTGCGCCGCCAAATCGAGCG
>CAZRPD010000090.1:0-20463 GCA_964601775.1 uncultured Caulobacter sp.
CACAAGTTCCGGGTCAATGCCGGCTCGACGCCCAACTGGTTCAGCGCCCGCCGTCTAGCCGAACGGGTCTACGGCCACAAGGTGCTGATCGAGCAGGCCACCGACCGAATCCTCGGAGCCCATCTGGTCGGCCCGCACGCCGAGGAGGTGATCAACCTGTTCGGTCTGGCAATCCGCCATGGGCTCACGGCCGCCGACCTTCGATCGACGATGTTCGCCTATCCGACTGGCGCTTCGGATCTCGGCTATATGCTCTGAGGCGCCGGACTAGGGGCGAAGTCCTGAGGCCCAACGACTCGGCTCGCGCGAGTCAGGGTGCGCCGACCTGTTCTCCCTGACCGTCTCGCGAGCCCCCGTTCTGCGACGCCTCAATGGGACCAGACATAGATCGGGACCGGTGAGAGGATGGTCGAAAACGTAGGGCTGACCTCAAGGTTTGTTCGCCAGAACACGCTTTGAAGTACAAACCAAGAACTTCAGCGCTACGGGCGCAAAAAGCCTTGAGAACGCTACCACTTCGGGTCGGGCCACTCGGCCCCGCGCCAAAGCTCGATCTCAGCCGGGTCTAGGAGCAGCCGTTCTCCTCTGCCAACTTTCACCTCGTAGGCAAAGGCGTACAAGGGACTGAAGCTTTCGAGCAGGTTGGCGAAGTCTCGCCTCCGGCGCGCTTTAGGCCAGGAGCAGAACAATGCGCCGCGGGCGTCCAGCTGGTCGTCGGCCTCGGGCTGCACGGGGTCCAGGTTTTGCCACGCGCTGACGACCATCGGTGCGAGGTCCTTAAAGGCTGCCTCGATCGCGGTCTGGACCGTGTGCTCAAGGGCGTAGACTAGAGCTTGGTCGCCGGGTCCATGCGGCACCCAGGCGAGCGCCCGGCGGAGCAATCGGGTTTGGAACAGCAGGACCGGCCACAGAATCTCCACGCCAAACCTTGGGCCGATCTCGGGGATGTGCTCGGGCGGATCAATGACGCGCCGCTGCTGCTCGTAGGCTTTTCGTATGTCGTAAGCCAGGCCGAGAAACGGCCCTTCTTTGTCGTGGATCATCGGCGAGTCCTCGTTGACTTTGTGAACGAGGGTATGGAGCTCCCGAAGCGTCAGGTAGTCGCCGATCAGCACCATGCCAGCGTGGTTTTTCAGCAATTCAAACTGCAGCATGGTAACTCCGTCGGGTTGCCGGCCGAATAGACGATGATTGACGGATGCCGACAATGCGGGTCGCGAAAGCCAAGTATCCGCGTCGGCCAAGGTTTGCGCGCTAAAGTACGCTAAGAAGTACGAAGCAGGAACATACGGCTACGCGGCTCGGTACAGCCGGTCGGCCGGGTCGTTCAGCGGCCTGAACCCGCCTGCGGTCGCGGCGTCGGCCCAAAGGTAGTCGCCCGTTAAGCCGACGTGCGCCCAGCTCATCGGTGAAAGGTGCGCCAGAAGCTCATTGGGCGTCGCCACTTCCTGCTCGCGCAGATGCTCGACGGCGCGCTGCATATATAATGTGTTCCAGAGCGCGATGGCGGCGATCACCAGGTTCAGCCCCGAGGCGCGGTGCTCCTGGTTGTGCAGGGTGCGATCGGCGATCCGGCCTTGCTTGTGAACGAACACCGCCTGGGCCAGCGCATGGCGGGCCTCGCTCTTGTTGAGGCCAGCCTGGCAACGCCGGCGTAACTCGGGGCTCTCCAACCAGTCCAAGGTGAACAACGTCCGCTCGATCCGGCCGACCTCGGCGAGGGCCATGTCCAACCGGTTCTGCCGCTTGAACGCCGACAGCTTTTTGAGCATCACGGACGGCGCGACGGAACCGGCCTTGATTGACGCGGCCAGCCGGACGATGTCATCCCAATTTTCCTCGATCACATCGACCCGGATAGGGCGGCCCAGCAGGGGCTCGAGGATCTTGTGACGCGGCTTAGCGCCGATGATAGCCAGGCGGCGATCCTGCAGATCGCGCAGGCGCGGCACGAACCGGTAGCCGAGCAAATGACAAAGGGCGAATACGTGGTCTGTAGCCCCGCCAGTGTCGGTGTAATGCTCGCCGCCCCCACGACCGATCAGGCCGTCGAGCACATAGGGCGCCTCCGACGAGGTGGCCGACAGCACGCGGGTGTGGAACGAGCCGTGCATGTCCGACAGGTGGGTGTAGATCCGCAGGCCGGGTTCAGGCCCATACTTGGCGTTGACCTCGCCGGCTCCGCCGCGTCGACGGCCAGACCTGAAGAACTGTCCGTCGGACGACGAGGCCTGGCCATCGCCCCAGTGCCTCGCGAACGGCTGGGCGTGGTGGACCTCAATGATCCTGGCCAGCGCGGCCCTGTAGTTCTCCTCGCTCAGATACCAGCTCTCGGTCCAAGCCAGTTGGGCGTAGGAGACGCCCTGGCTGGCGTTGGCCATGCGCTCCAGGCCCAGATTGGTGGCGTCGGCCAAAACCGCGGCGAGGATGCAGCTGGAATTCTCATGGACCTTGCCCGACCGCAGCTCGCGGAACATCGACGAGAACCCGGTCAGGGTGTCGATCTCCCGCAGCAGTTCGGTGATCCGGACGCGCGGCAGCAGTGCGTCGATCGCCCGGTCCAGCGATCGCGCCTCGACTGGGGTGTTGGCCTTGACCGGCGTGACCGACAGCTCCTCGCCCTTCAGAGTCACGCCCACCAGGTCATCCTTGGAGAGGCGCCGGGCGAAGGCGGCCAGGCGCTGATCCAGGAGGCCGGCCCGTTCGGCCAAATATGCGCCCATCTCAACGTTGACGGGCAGCGTCTCGGCTTCAGCGGCGACCTCATCCTTGGGCAGCAGATAGTCGGCAAAACGCTTGTAGGCTCGCGAGCCCTCGATCCACAGATCGCCAGACCTCAGGCGGTCGCGCAGCGTGGCGGCCAGCGCGGTCTCATAGAGCCGCCGGTTGATTGGGGCGCCGACCGGCTTGACGAGGGCCTTCCAATGTTTCGACGCGAACGGCAGCGGCGCGTCATTGGGCAACTCCCTTCGGCCGGACTGGTTGAGGTCGCGCAGGATGTCCACCGCCTTGAGCAAGGGCGCGCCACCGGTTCCGGCCCTGAACCGCATGTGCTCCAGGAAAGTCGGGACAAACCGGCGCAGCGCCCCGTAGCGGTCGGCGGCGCTGATCAGCGGATCCTCGATCGCCAGGGCGGCCAGGGCGTCGATCTTCGGCTTGGCGGCCAGCACCTTCCACCAACCGACCTGGGCGTCGATGCGGTCGAGAACGTCGCCGCCATCGACCCGGGCCTGATCAACGGCGCCGATCACGCCGCTGAACAGACGCATGATCTGGCTGACCTCGCGGCTGCTAGCCTGGTACTTGCGCTCGCGGCCGCGGCGGCCCTTGGCGAACAGCGAGCCGACCATCTTGTCGAACATATCGACCGCGGCGTCGCTCAGGCGGCTTTCCAGGAAGATCAGTTGCGCCACGACGGTCGCGCGGCGTCGGCCGACGCTGTACCCGCTCAGCAGGAAGGCCGGGGCGACCGCCCCCTCGCGGGCGTATTGCTCGAAGCGGTGCTCGTGGATGCTGCTGGTGATCGCCGGATCGATGGCGATTGCACGGACATAGGCCAGTCGCTCGGTGATGCCCGCCATGCTGGCGGCGCTGGGCGATTCCGGAATTTCCCGCAGCCAGGCCAGCGGCGATTTGCGCAAAGCCGGATCGTTGATCAGCAGTTGGTCGATGCGTTCGAACTGCGACAGCGTTATGGAGGCCAGAAGATCGTCGGCCGCTTTGCGCCTTGCCTGGGCGCGGCCGGCCAGGCCGACACGTTCCAGGGTCTCGGACGGAGGCAGAATGATCCGTTGCCGGCGCAGCTCCGCGATCAGCGCCTCAACGATCGGCCCGCCCTTGTCGGTAGACCGCGCCGCAGCGCAGGCGACTTCCACTGCATGGCGAAGATCGGTGCGGTTGAACGGCCGCAAGGCCAATCGATGGTGAAGCTGGCGAACATGGGTCAGGCGTGTTTGCGGTCGCTTGGCATAAGCGTCCAGCGCCGAGGGAGCGACGTGGACCTGATCGGCCAGGAAGCGCAGCACGGCGGGCGGTACGCTCTCGCCAAGTCGCCAGCCCAACCCCGGATGGCGAAGCAGCGCCATCTGCACCGCGGCGCCCAGCTGATTGGCCGCGCCATGACGCGCCTCGATCCAATCGAGGTCTTCGGCTGAGAAGGTGTAACAGCGCGCCACCTCCCGGTCCGTGACCGGAGGTTCGAACAGCCGACGCCGTTCATCGCCCGTGAGCAAGCTTCGCCGCGCCATGGGAATGCCCCCGCCGCTTCTGCGGCGGCTCACAATTCTTGGCTTTTGAGCTGTCGCCATAGCGCCGTCCCGTTGCGCTGTCCGGCCGCCCACTGGGCGTCAAGCCAGGGAAGGTACAGTTCAAGCGAGCTCTCGCGGACGCGGAAGACATCCGAGCGTTGCCCGCGCAGTACACGGCGGACCAGGCCACGGCTGTAACCCGTTCGACGAACGATCTCCTTGATCGTGGCGCCGGCCTTGGAATGGCCGAGGATGGCGGCGTTGGTGTCTTCCCGGCGGAGATAACCCTCATATTGGATCCGCTCGGCGGCCGTGAGTAGGTCGGGATTGATCGTCGCGGCGCCGATCACGGCTCGGATCTGGCGCATGCACTTGCGTACAGCGTCAAGGAATGCGCGGCTGGCGTTCTCCATCAAGTGCCATCGATCGGCCACCTGGGTCGCCTCGGGCAGCGCCTTGGCCACCGCACGGGCGTAGCCGCCGCCACGATCGCGGGCGACCAGGTTGATCTGAGGCTGGTCAGACAGCCAGGCCTGGGCTGTCGCCGGCTCGCGATCTGGTAGCAGCGCGATGGTTTTTCGCCGCTCAAGGTCGCAAATAATGGTCCCGTAACGCTGGTTGCGCCGCCACGCCCAGTCGTCGATCCCAATCACCGTCGGCGGAACGAAACGCGGGCTGCCGCGCCGCCGCACGACGCGCAGCAAGGTGTCGTTGCTCACCGGAAGCATCAGCCTTCGGGCGAAACTCGCCGCCGGTCGGCCGCCCAAGGCAAGGCCAAGATGGTGGACGATATGGTCGAGCCGGGCGGTTCGTCGCGCCCACGGGGCCAGAACGTCCTCGTCAAAGCGTTCGGCGAAGATCCGCCGGCCGCACAACACGGCGTCGCAGTGAAATCGGCGCGCCACGACGGTGAGCCGAACAGGCTTGCCTGCCATCGGCAGGTCCGCCAGGCGGCGCGGATACCGGCTATGAATCCGATCTGATCTCGTTCCACAGCCCGGACAGGCGCCCGTCTTGCTCGCAGGACGCACCGTGATCAGCGTTGCTTCGCTGTCACTGACCGCCGCATCGACTACAAAGCCGCGCGGAACGAGGGTGGAGGGTCGCAAGGCCTGGCCCATAACGTTGATTCCTTTTGTGAAACCAACGTCAGCCAGCGCCGAAACTTCATCAAAAGTGAGTCAGAGCCAGTTTTGAACGCCGTTTGACAGCTAAGCCCCGCCTATCAGCGCCACGCTATCGTGAGCCGGTCGGAGGCGTTGCTGGCGGTGATCAATGTGCCGGAGGCTTGCGAGACCGTGCGCGCCCTGCTGGCGGCGGTGGAGACGGCTATCGGGTGCGATGGCGAGCGGGCGTAGGCTAGGGCCTCCGGGCTCCTCCTTGACCGCTGGCTAAGGGGCCTGGCCCCTCGCGCGCGGAAGACCGGCCTTGGGGTGTCCCCCGCCTTCCTCCCTTGGGTCGTGCAGGCCGGGCGATCCCCCTCCCCTCCCCCGGTCATCCGCTTGCTACCCCCGCCTCGCCGGCGGGCAGGGGTTGATGCGCAAGGCATCGAACCCAGACCGGAGATCGACCCGTGACCGACAAGCCCCTGTTCGCTAGCGACGCCGAACGCACCATGGAAACCGCCCGCCTCAACGATCTGGCGCGCACCGCGCCCAAGAGCGTCAACGCCACTTGGCTGGCGACGGCCGGCGTCGCCGCCCTGATCGCCGAGGCCGCCAACGGGGAGGATCGGGGCGTTGAGCTCGCCACCCGATTGGCGAGGTTTACCTATTTCGACGAGGGCGATGATCCCTATGGCGAGCGTGATTTCGGGGCGTTTGAGCTTTGGGGCGAGCGCCTGTTTTGGAAGATCGACTACTATCACCCCGAGCGGGACGAGCACTCGCCGGTCAAGTGGAGCGCCGAGCTTACCCGGCGCGTTCTCACCATCATGCTGGCCAGCGAATACTGACCGGGCCGGGCCAGCCGCCGGGCTGGCCCCCTCCCCTACCAGATGCTATATTCCTTGGTGTTCAGAGGAGTTACCCATGGGCCGTTGGTCCTCATCCGATCCCGCAGACGTGGCCTGGCGCCGCGAGCAGATGAGCGCCAACAATGACATCGAGGGCGTGCGCCGCGACCCCCAGGCTGACCAGTTGATGGCCCGGCTGGACGCGGAGGGCAAAAGCCCCGCCCAAAAGCGCGACGCCCTGCGCGGTTACTTCGCCCAGAAGGCCTAGTGAGCGATCGCAAGGACGCCGAGCGCGCCGCGTTCGAGCGGGTTTTCTATCCGGGCAGCCGCGTGCTGGTGAACGAGTTGGGGCTGCGCGATGCAGCCTCTCTCGACGCCGCCGAACGCCTCTTCACCGACACCCGCATTGAAGAAGGCATGCCCGCGCGCGCGGCCGAGCCGACCTATGCCGCGTTCAAGGCCATCCATTTCCATCTCTTTCAGGACCTCTATGCGTGGGCGGGCCAGGAGCGGACCTATACGACCGGCCGAGGTCCCACGCCGTTCGCCCCGCCCGAGCAGATCGCGCCCTGGATGGAAAAGCAGTTCGCTGCCTTTCGCGCGGCTGGTGAGCTGAAGGGCCTGTCGGCGGAGGTCTTCGCGGTTCGCTCTGCTGAGTTCATCACTGAGATCAACGCCGCCCATCCCTTCATCGAAGGCAATGGCCGCACCCAGCGCATCTGGCTGGGCGGGGTGGCCGAACGCGCGGGCTTTGAATTTCGGATCCGGCCCGAGGACCAGGCGGCTTGGTACGAGGCTTCCCGAATCGGGTTCGAGTTGGCCAAGACCGAACCGATGGCCGAGCTGATCCTGGCGCGCATCCAGACCCTGCAACGGGCCGAGGACGGTCGCGGCCCTGAGCGGGCCGCGCAGTTCTTGGCGATGAGCCGCGAAGCGGCGCTGGCCAGCGGCGACGGCAGCTTCCAAGCGGCTTGGGCGAACCTGGATAAGATCGCCGCCGTCGTCGGCAGCGCCATGGCCCATGATGTCGAGGCCCAGGGCAGGCTTTTGGATAAGGCGCGCCATCAGGTCGCCGAGCACCTTCGCGCGGGGCGCACGATCGTCGAGGTCAGCAAGGAGCAGGCCTGGCGCAACGCCTCGCAGGACCAAGCCCCCTCCCCTACCGGTCCTATGCTTAGCGACAAAGACCGCTAGACCCGGTACCGGCCAGAAATCCACGGGGATGGCGGGCCGAGCGGCTCCCCCACAGAGCAAGCGAGGGCCGCCAAGGCGCCAGCGACTTAGCTGGCGACGTGCGCGGCGAAAGATTAGACCCCAACGCCAAGGTCCGGAGCTAGCTCGCCCCCCTCCGGCGGCCAAGCCGTAGCGTTCGCCGAGGAGTGGGTGGAGGTCTGAGCATCTAAATCTTATGTCGCGTAAGGGACCTTTGCGGGGATAGACCCGCAGTTGTTCATGCTTCGTGCTTCAAAGCGCGGTCTGGCGAACAAACTTTGCGGTGAGCCCTAGATCGGGACCGGTGAGAGGATGGTCGAAAACGTACGCTAAGCGTGTCGCGTAGATCATCCGCATCGTTCGAGCCTATGGCTTGAAACGGGACCGCCTCCCCAACTTGTCGATCGCGAACGCTGCATTGTGAGGATCGGACCGCGCTGGCGAAGCGACCAGAGTTCGCCGTGTTCGCCGGTCTTGTCTTTGCAGGTAGCGCGATAGTTCAGCGCACCATCAATGCCGCTTGCCACCGCCTTGGCCGTGCAGCTTTCTCCGGTTCTTTCCAGACGCACAGGGTCATAGCCGATGAACGTCCACGGATCAGCCGGACACGCAAGGCGCGATGGAGACCAGGTTCCCGGCAGCGGAGGGTCGCGATCGGGTTCGGCGGACGCTTTGTAGCCCCTCATTTTGACGCCGTTCAAGCTGGCTTCGCCGGGCCGATCCTCGATCAAGCGAGCGGCAAGAAAAGTGCTGGCAGCCTCCGCCGCAGTCTTCACCTCGGTCGCCAATCGGGGCCGATCGCGCCACACCAGAATGACTTGACGACCCCTGAACGGCAACTTGGTCGCACATTGATAGAAAAGCCGGTCAGGTCCGGGTGTCGATTCCGGTGAACATAAGACGGTCCTCTCGCCGAGCTTGCGCGCCGTGCCGCGCCCGCGCGGCACGGCTACCGACATGCTGGAAGGATCGATCAGGATGCTCTCATCCAGCAGCAGATCATAGTTCTCGTTCGGCCTGACCCTGAGGAAACGTGGAAAATCGGAGACGTAGGTTTCCACTTCGCCCGGCCTCAAATTGAACACCAATCCCATTACGCTTGGATGTTCGGCATGATCGGTGGAACCGGCCTGTGCCGTTTCGTCGCCCGTTTTTTGACGAACCATTGCAGCCAGCAGATGCGATGAGGCAGCAGAGCAAAGCGATCCGATGCATAATGCTATGATTATTCATCCCGTTCGCCCCTTGCGTTGCAGCAGCTTCTCGCCATCGGGTCTGATCTCGCCCTTGGGGGTGACGTGTCGGTAGAGGGTCTGCCGGGTAACGCCGAGTTCGGCGCACAGCTCGGCGACCTTGGTTTCGGGCTTGCCCATCGCAGCCTGGGCAAGGCGCAGCTTGGCGGGCGTCATCTTGAACGGCCGTCCGCCGTGCCGTCCCCGCGCACGGGCGGAGGCAAGGCCGGCGCGGGTACGCTCGACGATCAGTTCTCGCTCGAACTCGGCGAGGCCGGCGAAGATCGCGAAGATCAATCGACCGTTGGCGGTAGTGGTGTCGATCGACGCGCCTTCGCCCGCCAGCACCTTGAGGCCGATCTGCCGCTTCGTCAGCTCGCCGACCAGATTGACAAGGTGGCGCAGGTCACGCCCCAACCGATCGAGCTTCCACACAACCAGCGTGTCGCCGCGACGTAGCGCCTTGAGGCAGGCGTCGAGGCCGGGGCGCGTATCGCGCCGTCCCGATGCGGCGTCCTCATAGATGTGATCGGGATCGACGCCTACCGCGACCAGCGCGTCGCGCTGGAGGTCGTGGACCTGGCTGCCGTCCGCCTTTGACACCCGTGCATAGCCGATCTGCGTCGTCACATATACGTCCGTTCGTGTGACAGAGCGGGAGCGCTCCTCCAACAATCCTCATCCTGTCACATAACCCGTCTTCTGGTCTATGCTCCATGAACAGGTCCGCTTTCCTGTTTCGTGACGAACAGGACACCGATGCCGACCAAGACCATTCTGTCGCCCGCGCAGCGCACTGCCATCTTCGATCCGCCCGCTGATCGCGCGACGATTGAACGGCTCTACACGCTCGGTCCCGATGATCTGGCGCAGGTGGCGCGACGTCGGCGCGGGGCCAACCGGATCGGCTACGCGGTGCAGCTTTGCTACCTGCGTCATCCCGGCCGTGGGCTGCTGATGGGTGAGGCGGTGCCCGACGCCATACTCAAGCTGCTCGCCGAGCAGATCGGGTGCGCGGCCGACGACTTCACCGGCTATGCCATGCGCTCCACGACGCTGCGCGAACACCGTGCCGAAATCGAAGCCCTGCTCGGTCTGCGTGCCTTTGCGCGAGTGGACGTGCGAGCGATGCTGGCGCTGGGATCGGAGATCGCCGCCTCGACCGACCGGGGCGAGACGATTGTCGCCGGCATGGTCGATCGCCTGCGCGCAGACCGGATCGTGCTGCCGGCACCATCGACGCTGGAACGGCTCGCGCTTATCGTGCGGACACGGGCGCGCAAGGCCGCTCATGCTAACCTGATCCGCGACTGTTCGGCCGAGCAGGAAGCCGCGCTCGAACATCTGATCGCAACCGACGACCACGGCCGCACCCGGCTCGGGTGGATACGCGAATGGCCCGAAGCCCCTTCGGCCGCCAACCTGAAAGGGATTATCGAACGGCTTGACGCTGTGCGCGGCATCGGGATCGCAGCGGATAGGGCGCGACGTATACATGCCGCCCGCTATGCCGTCATCGCACGGACCGCCGGTATCGTCACCGCCCAGCACCTGCGACGTCTCGAACGCCTGCGCCGGCTCGCCATGCTCATCGCCTCGATGATCGAGATGGAGGCGGGATTGACTGATGCCGCACTGGTCATGGTCGAGAAGATGGTGGGCGCGCTGTTCCGCCGCGCCGACCGCAACCGCTCCGATCGGTTGCTCGGCCAGGCACGGATGCTGAAGGACACCGCACGCTTCCATGCCCGGCTCGGTCGCCTTCTGGTCGATGCTCGCGCGAGTGGGCGCGATGCCTTCCGCACGATCGACGCCAAGGTTGGCTGGGAGCAACTCGAACGCAGCATCCGCTTCGCCGAGGACCTGACGCGCTCGGCCGACGACGGGCTGGAGGAAGTGGTCGAACGCTATACCGCCGTCCGGCGGTTCGCCCCGACGTTTCTTGCCGCTTTCACTTTCCGCACCGCGCGGTCGGGCGATCCGCTGCTCGGCGCGATCGAGGTGTTGCGCACGATGTACCGCGACGGTCGATCGGCCCTGCCGAAGCGGGTGCCAACCAGCTTCATCAAGCCGCGCTGGCGCAAGGTCGTGCAGCCTGCGGAAGGGACGATCGACCGGCGCGCTTACGAGATCGCGGTGATCGTCCATCTGCGCGAGCGGCTCGGGTCGGGCAGCATCTGGGTGGACGGCAGCCGCGCCTATCGCACGCTCGACGACTATCAGCTGCCCGTTCCCACTTTTGAGGCGATGCGCGCGACCGGCGATCTGCGCCTGGCCGTGCCGACCGACTTCCCCGAATGGTATGAGGAGCGCCGCACCCTACTGGTCCGGCGCATGACGGAGGTGGAACGCGCAGCCGCGGCGGGCGAGCTGGTCGACGTGACAATCGAGCGCGGGCAGTTGCTGATCTCGCCGATCCGGCGCTCTCCCTCCGACGATGCCGATGCACTGAAGGCCCGGCTCTACGCGATGCTGCCGCGCGTCCGCATCACCGACCTGCTGGTCGAGGTCGCCGCATGGTCGGGTTTCGCCGACCGCTTCGTCCATGCGCGCAGCGGCGCCTCCGCCTCCGACCAATCCGCGCTGATGGGTGCGATCCTCGCCGATGCGACCAATCTCGGCCTGGGCCGCATGGCCGAAAGTTCGCGCGGGCTGACGTTGCCTCGCCTGCGCTGGACGGCGGAATGGCATGTGCGCGACGAAACCTACCTGTCGGCGCTGGCGGCGATCGTCGATTGCCACACCGCGCATCCCCTCGCGGCGGTTTGGGGACCGGGCGACACATCGTCGTCGGACGGCCAGTTCTTCCGCGCCGGTGGTCAGGGCGAGGCCCGCGCCGATCGCAACGCCCGCTACGGCACCGAACCCGGCGTGCTGTTCTACACCCACGTCACCGACCGCTTTACGCCGTTCCATACCAAGGTCATCGCCGCCAATGCCGGCGAAGCCGCGCATGTCCTCGACGGCCTGCTCGACCATGAGAGCGAACTGGTGATCCGCGAACATGCGACGGATACCGCCGGCGCGGTCGATCACGTCTTCGGTTTGTGCCACCTGCTCGGCTTCCGCTTCGCACCGCGCATCCGCGACCTCAACGAGCGCCGGCTGTATGGCCTGTCGCCGCTCGACCCGTGGCCGACGCTGCGCCCGCTCGTCGCCGGGCCGGTCAACCTCCGCGCGATCGAGGAGAACTGGGACGAAACCCTGCGCCTTGCCGCCTCGATCCGTGCCGGCACCGTCAGCGCCTCGGTCATGCTGCGCAAGCTGGCGGGTTTCCCGCGTCAGAACCCGGTCGCCCGCGCCCTGCGCGAGATTGGACGGATCGAGCGCACACTGTTCATGCTCGACTGGTTCGACGATCCCGACCAGCGGCGCCGCACCGGCAGCATCCTCAACAAGGGCGAGGCCCGCAACGCGCTCGCCCGCGCCATCTTCTTCAACCGGCTCGGCGAACTGCGCGACCGCACCTTCGAGAACCAGCGCCATCGTGCATCCGGCCTGACCCTCGCCACCGCGGCCGTGACGCTCTGGAATACCGTCTATCTCGACCGCGCCGTCCGTCATCTGCGCGGCAGCGGCGTCGACGTGCCCGACGAACTGCTCGCCCACGTCGCCCCGCTGGGCTGGGAGCATGTCGGCCTGACCGGCGACTATCTTTGGGGCGAGATCGACAAACCCCGTGAACGGTTCAGGCCGCTCCGGCTCCACCAGCAAGGCCGGGACGCTTAGCGTACGTTTTCGACCATCCTCTCACCGGCCCCCTTGTATGGCCAACCCACGCACCAAGAAAGACTGACGATGATCTCGCCCACCAGGTTCTACCGCGACCGCATCGCCGACTATCGCGACTACCGACGCAAGGCGCTGGTCTCCCTGGCCGTTCCGGGCGGGACCTGGACGGTGCTGGCCATGATCCCCGGGGCCGAGGGCTCGTGGGCGCTGAAGGCTCTGTTGGCCGCCACCGTCCTGGGCGCTTTGGCCACCGGCTGGACCAGCGCAGAGGTCTTCAAGTGCGAATGGAAGCTCGCCCAGGTGTCCGGCCAACGCCGCCGGCGCCGCGCCAAGGCGTGATCCATGGCGAAGCTGACCAAGGCCGAACGTGAACAGGTCTTCTCGATGTTCGATGGCCACTGTGCCTACTGCGGGTGTGAACTGGCCAAGGGCTGGCACGCCGACCACTTAGAACCGGTCATCCGGGTTCCCAGCGAACACCTTGAGGGCGCGGTTCTGGAACTGCACCCTGAGCGAAACACGATCGAGAACTACCGCCCATCTTGCGCGCCCTGCAATATCGACAAGAGCCGCATGTCTCTTGAGCGGTGGCGCGAATGGCTTGGCGTGCGCTTGGCCTCGCTGTCCAAGCAGCCGGGGTTCAAGCTTCTGAAGGCCCATGGCCTGGTCGCCGAAACCGGCGCGCCTATCGTCTTTTATTTCGAACGGGTCGCTCTGGCTCCCGATGCGGTCGAAGCTGCAGCCTGAGAATAAGATGCTGGAGGAGGTCTAATGCTGACGATCTCTGTCGACCAGGTGATCCGCTATCGCACCGGCCCCGGCGCGACCGCTCCCGGCTTGGTCGTGGCGATCGGCGAGGGGCGGATCCAGGTGGAGGAGAACTTTCGGTTCATCACGCCGCTGCGCAAGTGGATCGACAACGCCGACGTTGTGGCCGTCATCCCAGAAGTCCCGTTTGAGCCCCCAGAATAAGATGCTGGAAGGGCCATTATCGTCCCTTATTCGCAACCCGAACCCCTGAAAGGGAAAGCATGAGAGACAGCGACGCCAACGACCTTTTCACCACCCTCGGCCAGGCCGTCGTCGGGCCGCTGGCCATGCTCGTCGTGTCCCTGTTCGGCGCCGTCTGGTTTTACGTGAAGGGCGACCCTTTTGGCACCGCCATTTTCGGCCTGGGCGCACTGGCGGCGGCGTTCATCCTGTTCATGCTCATCGAGCCCGCGCCCCGCCGTCGTAACCCCAACCGCGACGCCTAGAAGGGATGTAATGCCATGGGCAACGGGCACTATCTGACCTTCGTGTTCGGCAGCGACACGTTCAAAATCATAATGGGCGTGATGATGTTCATCTTCGCTTGCGGTGTGGTGTTCATGCTCCCGGCCCGTCGGACGGCCAAGACGCCGCCAACCGAGGCCGACCAATGACCACAGCCAACGCGCCGAGCTTGTACGACACCGGGCAGGCAGGGATCCTCCTCGACGCCTTGACAGCGGTTCTTCTTCATCAACGGTTGCACCATCCAGGTTACCGGGGCGCCGAACACCGTCGAACCTTCCAATGCCATGGGGACCTGTGCGGCGATCTCATGGACCTGGCCCACAACTGGCCCGCCGTCGTGTCCGGTCAGAACCGCGCGTTCTCCGCCACCTTCATCGCGGGTCAAATTGAAGGCTTCCTCTCCAAGTATGCGCTGGACGGCGAATTTGAGGATCGCGGTCTTCGCGACGGCTTGCGCTTCGCCGTGCAGCGTCTGAACGCGCTGGAGCCCGTCCCAGGGTCGGTAACGTCATAGATTGACGCGCAGCCCTTGAAGGGCGATCAGAGAGCGACGCCACCACTGGCAACCCTCGACCGCCGGCCCTGCGCCATGACCATCACCCGCATTGGCGCCGACGCCCTGGCCCTGGCCCAGGCCTACCGCGAGAAGGCCGACGCGGACGCAACGGTGCTGGCCTACGGCCGGGACGTCGATCGCTACGCGGCCTGGTGCGCCACGGCCGGCTTCGTAGCCTTCCCGGCCACACCCGAGGCCGTGGGCGCCTACCTCTCGGCCCATGCCGATGGCTTTGCCCGCAACACCCTGTCGCGATGGGTCGCCGGCATCGCCTGGCAGGCCCGCCGCGACGGCGCGCCCCTGGACACCAAGGCCACCGAGATCCGCGGCGCCCTGCGCGGGATGGGCCGGGGCGGGGGCTCCGAAGCCCGCCGCGCCGCCGCCGTCACTACGGACGAGATCCGCGGTCTGCTGGCGCCCTGCGGGACCGACCTGACCGGCCTGCGCGATCGGGCGTTGTTGCTGATCGGCTTCGCAGGCGCCCTGCGTCGCTCTGAACTGGCCGCCCTGGACGTCGCGCACGTCAGCTGGTCGAATGTCGGTCTCGTCCTGACCATCAAGCGGTCGAAGGGCGACAAGGAGGGCGCGGGCGCCCAGGTCGCCATCGTGCGCGGTCAACACGCTGAGACCTGTCCCGTGACAGCGCTCCGCAGCTGGCTCACCGAGGCCCAGATCACCGCCGGCCCCCTCTTCCGCAAAGTCGTGCGCGGCGGCCACGTCCAGACCTCGCGACTGACCGGCGGCGGCGTCTGGAAGATCGTCACGAAGCGCTGTCGGGCGGCCGGGCTGACGGCGCCCAGCGGCGAGTATCTGAGCCCCCACAGCCTGCGCGCCGGCTTCGTGACGGCGGCTTATGCCGCACAGGTCCCAGACGAAGAGATCATGGACCAGACCCCCCACAAGAGCCTGACGACAATCCGCGGTTACCTGCGCCGGGCCAAGCTTCGCGGCGGCGGGGCCAGCGGCAAGGTCGGGCTTTAAGCCGGAGGGTCGTTGCGTTGTGGAGGCGCTCTCGTAGGCGAGGAGCCTTTGGGCTTATTCAGATGAATTTTAGTCGGTCGCGCTCTTGGTCTGCCGCTTGGGGCTTCTTGCGACCGGCTTCGTAGCGGTCGGCTTAGTCCGACGCGGCGGCTTAGTGACGGCAACCCGACCATCACCGCCCGATAGCTTGGTTTCGGTGACAGCAAACCCGCCGCCCTCGACGGGGCTCACTTTAAAACCTCGTGGCTTTTTGCGTGTGCTTGTGGTCGAAACGCCTTGCATTCCGGTGGCCGCTGAGGCGATCGCCTGCGCGGCCTGGAAGGCTTTTGTTGGTCGCTGCGATGCAGCTGCAAGCTCAGCCTCATCGTCGGCCCGTTGTTCCGCGTCGGTGTGCCGCTGTAAGAGATAAACCCCGCCCGTCAGCACGACGATGGCGGCGGCCATGACGTAGTTCAGAGTGCTAGGTTCCACATCTCACCTCGCCTTGTTCGCATTGAGCCAAATGGTGAAGCAAAACCCACTCGTGGCCACAAAGACGACCACGCTGGAGCCTTCGGCCAGAAGCGTGCCGGTCTTAAAATAGGGCGTAATCACGCTGGCTCCAAGACAGCCGAAAACGAAGGTCTTGAGCAAATCCCATGTGACCGCTGTCCTCTTGGCGCGTAGCTCCCTGCGCTGATTTGCGTTTAGCCCTATCACTGCACCTACGCTCCTCCCAGCCTAGCTTAAGCATACTCGTCTAGCGCGAGATCCGGCTTGTTGCAAAACATCAAGGTCGTCTTTGAACGCCTCTCTACCGCCTGACGTGGGCTCGAACGCGGGCCATCCGGTCAATGGCAAGGTCCGCCTTTAGTGAACAGGCGTCACCGTTCTCGCTTAAAGTCGAGCGGAAGGCCGTCCGTCCCGGGCCGCGACGGAAAGTGCGGGCGGGTCTCCCAATCACGCGCGCCACATTCAGGGCAACCGTTAAGGGTGTAGCGAGCCACCTCACGGACCCCGACCTGTGCGCCGTCCAGGCCTCGCGCATTTAGCCGCGCGATCAGTGGCTCTAAGTCGATCGACTTGTCGTAGGTGCAGCGGCGGCAGATCAGCAAGACACCGGCATTGTGCTCCCGGTAGTGCGCCAGCGGGACGCCGCGGTCCTCGTCGTCGTTCATTCCAGCGCTCAGTCTTTCTCCGCGATCGCCGGTCCCGTCACGCGATCGTGCGTTTCCTTACTGAAGTCGGCCGCGCCGATCGAGGTGTCGGCCGCAATGCCGCCGAAGCCGCCCGCACTGCGCAGGCGTATGGCGCGGCGCCGCAACTCTGCCGCCACGGCCCGGGCGACGATCGGCCCACCGTCATAAGTCGCGACCCCGGCGCTGATCTCATTGGCCGCGTGTTCCAGCGCTTCCACGGTGTCGAGCTTGCCAAAGTCGTCTTCCAGGGAGGCGATCTCGGCCTCCAAGGCGATGGCGTCGGGGCCTGGAAACGGCTCTGGCTTGCCATCATCATGCTCGTGCTCGTCGTAGACCCTTCGCGGCGCCTTGCCTTCCGGGTTCTCAGCCGAGCCGAATTTCGCGGGATCCTCGCCGCCGGCCTCGCGCAGCTGGCGCACCTCTGGCGCGGCCTCTAGGTCGCCGATCATCTGCGCAACCGCGTCCTCGCGTTCATCCATCGAGGCGGCCGGTTTCAGGTAGGCTATCGCCTCGTCCTGCAGCCGGTCCACCAGGTCGTTTGCGCCTTGCACGGCGCGGGCCTTGCTGTTGTCGCCTGACTTCGGCTCGTCGCCCATGGCAACCTCCTTGTCGCGGGGTCATTGAGTCCACGACTCAATCCCGAGACCGCGAAATGGCTGCGAAGTCGCTCAGACGATCTGTCGTGCCGGCCACGCCGATGGCCGTCCCGTTTCAGTTTCCCGTCCTCAAGTCGGAGCCGCCCGAAGGCCCCGACTGGCTCTATGAGTTCAAGCTCGACGGGTATCGCCTGCAAGGCCGCATCAGCGGCGGCCGGGCCACCTTCACCACTCGGCGAGGCCACGACTACACCGATCGCTTTCACGCCCTCTGCGCCTTCGCCGAGGAGCTAGGGGATTGCATCCTGGACGGCGAGATCGTGGCGCTCGGAGACCATGGCCTGCCGGATTTCTCGGCGCTTGAAAGCGCCATCGCCAGCCGGGACACTGACCATCTGGTCTACTTCGTCTTCGACTGCCTGTACGCGGGTGGCGAGGACATGCGCCCCTATCCATTGTCCGTCCGTAAGCACAAGCTTCGCTCGCTCCTTGAGGAACCCGGCGAGCATTTGAGCGACATGATCAGGTATGTGGAGCCGGTCCCCGGGCCTGGGAAATCGCTGATCAAGGCAGCCCGCGCCCTGGCGATCGAGGGCTTAGTCTGCAAACGCCTGGACGCGCCCTATGTGGCGGGCAAGCCCGACACTTGGCGGAAGGTGAAGATCCGGCCGGCGCACGACGTGATCGTTGGCGGCTGGCGGCAGAACGGCCCGTCGCTGGCCAGCCTCTATGTCGGTGTTCCGGCCCCAGGCGGCGGCCTGCGATACATCGGCCAGGTCGGAACCGGCTTTAGCGGGACGTCCCTGCGATTGCTCATGCCGGCCTTGAAGTCGGCCGAGGCGACCGCTTCGCCGTTCGAGACGCCCGACGCGATCAAAGATGGTGGCGCCCGGTGGGTGCGGCCAGAGATCGTTGTCGAGGTGGAAATTGCCGAAGTGAACGCCCGGGGGAAGCTTCGCCAAGCAAGCTTCAAGCGCCTGCGTCCCGACAAGTCCCCGAATGACGTCTCGATTGCTGATCTGCCCGGCGTGGAATGAAGACGGCCGAGTTGGTCAGGCCTGCCGGCGGAAGATTGGTCAGACCTGCCGACGAGGCCACCGAGTGGTGACGCGTCAGCGCGCACGCTTGATGCCGACAGGTGAGCTAGCGCTAGCAACGGTTAGCTGGCGACGGGCCCAACAACACGATGGCGTCCATCTTCGCGGCGGCCGCGGCCGTCGCTGAAGCGATGTCCTCTTCGGCCGTGGTCGCTCGTTTGAACGCTAGCAGCGCCGCTCTAAGACAGTAGTCGAAGGAGCGTCTTGATCGAGCGCTGGCCCAGGCAGCTTCTACCGCCATCTCCTGGACGATAAAGGTCGCCGTTTCCGGTGAGCATCCCAACACCGTGACAAGGTCTGGGATTTGCTGGGCGAGTTCCGCCTGTTTCAAAGCTCCCTCCATATCCGGCTGTCAGCTCGGCGAGATCCTAGCCGCTTTTCGTCTGTTCGGCAGCCCGGCCGGTTCCAGGCCCTGGGGTGTCTCCAACTGGCCTATAAGGCTCGTCGCAGGTTCCACAAACGATCTCCAGACCAGGCTTGCCCCACAGGTTCGCCGGCCCTCGATGACACGCGTGCGTGTACTTCGTTCTGAAGGGTCTGGCAGCAGGCGCTTGAGCGAGACCCAACACCGCAAGCCGCTGTCCGGCGCCCTCGCCCAACAAGCTAATCACCGCGTTCGCCTGGCCCGGGCACCGGTCGAGCCAAGTGATCGCAAAACCGGTCGCCATCAGCTCGGCGCACGCAACGTCAAACCGGCCGCCCGGAATGATGTAATCCTTCATGTGGTCGCCCGTCTTTTTGCCGCCGGGCTTTCCGGTGTCCGACGGCATGAGACCGATCGCTTCCATTTTCGAGGCCCACTCGGTGTTGTGATAACGACCTCGGCCAGGCTTACCAAAATGGTGCTGCCAGAGATGCGCGGCCTCGTGCACGAGCGTTTGGAGGATCTCGCTGACGGGCAGCAACGCGAACCAGGTTGGGTTCAGCGCAATCTCGTCAGTGATGACGTCCCGCGCGTTGTTCTTCACGAAGCGGCCGGCACTGAAATAGCCGTAGCACTTTTTCTCCCGCTGGAGCGTGATCAGACAGCGTGGGAGTTGCCCGTCGAACAGGCGATCGTTGAAATGGTCGAAGGCCAGCTGCAGCTCGCCGTAGGCGTCGCGTGTGGGCGTAAGCATCTGTGCGGTCTCCCGATGGAGAAATGGAGGCCGGCCTTTGAGGCCGACCTCCGCTCGATGCCGCTCCAAGGGGTGGTTGAGCAGCTGCGCCACTATCGGCGCCGAGCATCTCGGGAAGTGGTGGGCTTCCCGTCGTTGGTGCTATCGCACCAACCCCGTTAGCGGGCCTTCCAGGCCGGCAAAATTACATCCTTGGTCAGTTGCACCAACACCTGCTTGCCTGGCCGGATTTCAAGCGTCGGCTGAACATTCAAGGTCCGGCTGGCCATCTGCATTCCAAGCTGAGCCGTCTGCTGACCAAGGGCGGCGGCAGCCACTTGAGAGTTGCTGATATTCTGGCCGTTGGCGGCCTGGGGTTGGCTCAGCTGGACGCCGGCGCTGAAGAGGCTGACGAACAGCGCGCTACCGAAGGCCTTGGCGTAGTGGTTGTTCACCTTGTCCCTCATGCCCGCGTATCCCGAGGCGTCGGCGGCCGGCATACCGCCCAGGTCGATGCTCGAACCATCGGGGAAGATCAGCCGCTTCCACATCACTTGGACACGCGCCTGCCCGATCGAGACCTGGCTGTTGTAGAGCCCAATCACTTTCGTCCCCTGCGGGATCAGCACGGCGGCTCCTGTCACGCTGTCAAAGACGTTTCGCGACACCATCCCCGTCACGATCCCGGGCAGATCGCTGTTGATCCCGCTGTTCAAGGTGACGTTGATGACGGAGCCAGCTTTCAGCTCGAGCGCACTCTTCGGCGTCTCGCGGCGCGCGTCGAGGTAGGGCGAGTCCTTACCGGTGCCCACGGCGAACCCGCGCTTGGCGGCTTGGTCGTTCGGGTCCGACGCTCCAGCTCCGCCAAGACCACCCTGCCCCGCACCGCTCGGCATCTGGGGCATCTGGGGCATCTGAGGGAAAGGGTTCGAGGCCGCGCCTGCGGCTGCGCGCAGAGCGTTGGCGAAGGCGGCTCCAGGGGCAGACGATTGGTCGCCGCCGGCAGCGGCCTTCTGCAAGGAGGGCACTTCGGTCGACGCAGCGTAGCTTGCCTTCAACGCCTGGAAGCGTTCGGACCTCTGCTGACGAATGAGGTTGGCGCGTTGAATCCAGTCCTCTTCATACGGGTTCACCAAGGCGGGAGCCTGCGAAGCTGCCCCCTGCCCGGTCGTATCCAGCGCCGGGACGCCACCAGGTGCGCCAGCAGCGGCTTCAGCAGGGAGGCCAGGGTTTAGAGCGGCAACGCCTTCATCCTGCCCCGTGCCGCTCGGGATCACGCCCGCCGCTTGCTGGTATTGAAGGA
>CAZRPD010000091.1:0-20327 GCA_964601775.1 uncultured Caulobacter sp.
GTCGCCACCGCGAAGATGTTGGGATCGAAGATGATGTCCTCGGGCGGGAAGCCGACCTTGTCCACCAGGATGCGGTAGGCCTTCTCGCAGATCTCGATCTTGCGGGCTGCGGTGTCGGCCTGGCCGACCTCGTCGAACGCCATGACTACGACCGCCGCGCCGTAGCGCAGGCAAAGCTTGGCCTGCTCGATGAACTTGGCCTCGCCTTCCTTCATCGAGATCGAATTGACGATCGCCTTGCCCTGGACGCACTTCAGGCCCGCCTCGATCACCTCCCACTTGGAGCTGTCGATCATCACCGGAACGCGGGCGATGTCCGGCTCGGCGGCCATCAGGTTCAGGTAGGTGATCATCGCCTGCTGGCTGTCCAGCAGGCCCTCGTCCATGTTGACGTCGATGACCTGAGCGCCGGCCTCGACCTGCTGGCGGGCGACCGACAGGGCCTCGGGGTAATTGCCCTCGATGACCAGCTTCTTGAACTTGGCCGAGCCGGTGACGTTGGTGCGCTCACCGATATTGACGAAGACAGGACGCATCAGACGGCCACCGTCTTGGCGCGCGCTTCGGCCAGGGCCAGTTGGCCGCGCAGGAAGTCGGCGAAGTCGACGCCTTGCGCCTTCAGCGCCTTGGGCAGCAGCGACGAGGCGGTTAGGCCCGGCAGGGTGTTGGTTTCCAGATAGATCAGGCCATGCTCGGAGACGATGAAATCCGAGCGCGAATAGCCGCGGCAGCCCAGCGCCTTGTGGGCCTTCAGCGCCTGGTCCTGCAGGGCGGCGTTGATTTCCGGCGCGAAGGTGGCCGGGCAGATCTCGACCGTGTCCTTGGCCAGGTACTTGCTCTTGTAGTCGAACTTGCCGGCCGACGGACGGATCTCGACCGGCGGCAGGGCGATGACCTCGCCGCCGGCCAACTCCAGCACGCCGCAGGTCGATTCCAGGCCCTGGACGAAGGGCTCGATGACATAGGCCTCCTCGGCGGCGGCCTTGCGCACGGCGTCCAGATCGGCCGGCGTGTCGACGAAGATCAGGCCGTAGCTGGAGCCATCCTCGGACGGCTTGGCGATCAGGCGGCCGTACTTGGCCAGCGCGCCTTCCGCGTCGTCGACGCTGATGTTCTGCGGAACGGAAACGCCGGCCTTTTCGACGACGTCCTTCGCGCGGGTCTTGCTGAAGGCCAGCCAGCTGGCCTGCGAGCCCGAGCCGGTGAAGGCCACGCCGCGCGCCTCGCACAGAGCCGCCAGCTCACCGTTCTCCGCAGCGCCGCCGTGCATCGACAGCAGCAGGACACGGTCCTCGCGCTTGGCGAGGTCCAGCGCCGCCTCGATCCCGCCGAGAGCCGCGCCCTCGGTCGGCAGGTCCAGCTCGAACGGGCGGTCATGGCCCAGCAGCACCTCGCGGCTGGCCACATGGACCTGGCCGTTCGGGGCCCAGAACCACAGGTCGGCCTTGGGCAGGGTCCGGGCCACGGTCTGGGCGCTGGCGACGGCGACGAGCCGTTCGCGGTTCTCGCCGCCGAAGAGGATGGTGGTGCGCATGGTCGTGTTCACTTAGCGAGTTCGAAGGGTTCGAGGCCGGCCAGGCGCATGGCCTTCGGACGCTCGGGGATCTGGCGAGGCGTCACGCCGCGCACTTCGTCGGCCACGTGGCGGATGTGGTCCGGCGTGGTGCCGCAGCAGCCGCCCAGGATGTTGACGAGACCATCCTTGGCCCATTCATGCAGGGCGTGGCCGGTCTCGTGCGGCTCCTCGTCGTACTGGCCCATGGCGTTGGGCAGACCGGCGTTGGGATAGGCCGCCACCAGGGTGTCCGCGATGCGGGCCATCTCGGCGATGTGCGGACGCATCAGGTCCGCGCCCAGGGCGCAGTTGAAGCCCACCGCGAACGGCTTGGCGTGCTTGATCGAGTTCCAGAACGCCTCGGCCGTCTGGCCCGACAGGGTGCGGCCCGAGCGGTCGGTGATGGTGCCGCTGATCCAGATCGGCAGCTCTTCATGGCCCTCGTCGCGCAGGTCGAGAATAGCCTTGATCGCCGCCTTGCAGTTCAGGGTGTCGGTGATGGTCTCGATCAGGAAGAGGTCGACGCCGCCCTGGTACAGCGCGTCCACCTGCTCGCGATAGGCCTGGTAGACCTGGTCGAAGGTCACCTTGCGCGCGCCGGGGTCGTTCACGTCCGAAGACATCGACAGCATGACGTTCAGCGGGCCGATCGAGCCGGCGATGAACTTCGGGCGCTCGGGATTCTCGGCGTTCCAGCGGTCGGCCACCGAGCGGCCGATCTTGGCGCCCTCGAGATTGATGTCCCACACTTCCTGCTGGCCCAGGCGATAGTCGGCCTGGGCGATGGTGGTGCCCGAGAAGGTGTTGGTCTCGGAGATATCGGCGCCGGCCGAGAAATAGGCGTCGTGAAGTTCCGCCACGAGATCCGGCCGCGTCAGGCACAGGATGTCGTTGTTGCCCTTCATCTGGCCGTCGTAGTCGGCGAAGCGCTCGGCGCGGTAGTCCGCCTCGGTCAGGCCCTTCTTCTGGAACATCACGCCCCAGGAGCCGTCGAGGATGAGAATGCGCTCCTTGGCGGCGGCCTTGAGGGCGGCGACGCGGTTGGCTCGGATCGAAAGGTCGGTCATCGGGCGGGCTTGCCGGCGGCGGCCTCTTGGCGCGCCAGCTCCTTCTCAAAATTGGCTTCGTAGCGGTCGGTCAGGCGGGCTAGCTCGGTCGGGTCGATGAAGGCGTTGGCGTCGCCGCGCAGCATGCGCTCGCGCTTCTCCACCAAATTTCCCTGCTCTTCGTGGCTGGGCAGCATGACGTCGGTCGGCAGGCTGCGCATGGTCCCGAAGGTGGCGCGATAGTCGGCCACGATGCTCTTGTGCTCCTTGTTGCCGATCAGCTGGTTGCCGGCCACCGACATCGAGCAGTTGAAGGTGACGTTCAGTGGACGCCCCTTCTCGGTCACCGCCATGGTCCAGGTGGTGCAGCCGATCGAGTGGCCGGGCGTCAGGTGCGCGACCAGGGTGTTCTCGCCCAGCTTCAGCTTCTGGCCATCGCCGAACGCCTTGTCGACCTTGACCGCCGGGAACGGCGTGGGGCCGTTGCTGTTGAAGCCGATGTGGTGGCCCGCCTCCAGCGCCGGCCGGTCCAGGCGCGAGGCCCACAGCTTGGCGCTGGTGTCGGCCTTCAGCACGGCCAGGCCGCCGGCATGGTCGAAGTGGGCGTGGGTGTTGATCAGGATCTTCACGTCGGCCAGCTGGAAGCCCAGTTGCGCGATGCTGCGCTCGACCAGTTTGCCGCCGTCGGTCGAGGGGCCGCCGTCCAGCAGGATGTGGCCCTCCGACGAGGTGATCAGCCAGGCCGGCAGGCCCTCGGAGCCGACATAATAGATGTTGCCGACCACGCGGTACGGCTTGATCGGCGCCACCCAGTTGGCGTTGTCGTCGCCATAGGGGTTGGCGGCGTTCTGATGCGCCAGAGCCGGCGTCGCCAGCAGGGTCAGAGCAAGAGCGAGGGCTTTCATGCGGCGGCCTCTTCTTTGGCGGAAACGGTCTCGCGGACGCCCAGCACGCGGCAGATCGCGTAGACGAGGTCGGCCCGGTTCAGGGTGTAGAAGTGGAAGTCCTCGAACCCCTGCTCCTGCAGCTTGGCGCACATCTCGGTGGCGACCGAGCAGGCGATCAGGCGGCGGGTCTCGGCGTCGTCGTCCAGCCCTTCGAACAGATTGGCCAGCCAGCCCGGGATGGACGTGCCGCAGGCCGCCGACATCTTCTTCAGGCCGTTGAAATTGGTCACCGGCATGATGCCCGGCAGGATCGGGATGGTGATCCCGGCCGCGCGGACCTTGTCGACATAGCGCAGGAAGACGTCCAGATCGAAGAAGAACTGGCTGATGCCCAGCGTCGCGCCGGCGTCGATCTTCTGTTTCAGCACGTCGATGTCGTGCTCGATCGACGGGCTTTCCGGGTGCTTCTCCGGATAGACTCCGACCAGCACCTCGAATGGCGAGATGCCACGGATGGCCTGGGTCAGCTCGGTGGCGTTGGCGTAGCCGTCGGCGCGCGGCACATAGACCCCGCCGATGCCGCCCTCGCTGGGGGGCGGATCGCCACGCAGCGAGACAATGTGGCGAACGCCCGTCTCCCAATATTCGCGGATGACCTCGTCCACTTCCTCGCGGCTGGCGCCGACGCAGGTCAGGTGGGCGGCGGGCTTGAGGCGGGTCTCGTCCAGGATGCGCTTGACCGTGCGGTGCGTGCGCTCGCGGGTCGAGCCGCCGGCGCCATAGGTCACCGAGACGAAGGCCGGATCCAGCGGCGCCAGGCGGGTGATCGCCTGCCACAGGGCCTCTTCCATCGCCGGGGTCTTGGGCGGGAAGAACTCGAACGAGACACGCGGACGGCCGGTTCTTTCGCCGGCGCGGGCGACGGGACCGATCACGCGGCGGATGGGCGGAAGGGTCATGCGGCGTTCCTCGCGGCGGCGACTTGTCCGGAGCGGCGGGCCGTCCAGATCTTCACGGTCAGCCCTTCGGCCGAAGCCGGCGGCAGGGCGATATTGCTTTCCAGGACAAGGCCGGCGGCCTCGATCCAGGGGATGATCTCGGCGTCCTCGAAGCCCAGGCGGCGGTGCTGGTGGACCTCGCGCAGGAACTCGTGGTCGTGCGGGGCGAAGTCGGCGATCAGCAGCAGGCCGCCGGGCGTCACCAGCCGCGCGGCCTCGGCCACGGCGGTGGCGGGATCCGACAGATAGTGCAGCACCTGGTGGACGGTCACCAGATCGGCGCAGCCGCCCGGCAGGCCGGTGCGGAAGATGTCGCCATGGCGCAACTCGCATTGGGCCAGACCCGCCTTGGCGACCTCGTCGCGAGCGATGTTCAGCATCTGCTGCGACAGATCCAGGCCCAGCGCATTGCTGGCGCGCTTGCCCAGCAGGGTCAGCATGCGGCCCGCGCCCGCGCCCAGGTCGACCAGTTCGTCGAACGGCCCCTCCCCGGTCGCGCGCAGGATCGCCGCCTCGACCTCGGCCTCGTCGACGTAAAGCGAGCGGATCTCGTTCCAGCGCGCGGCGTTGCGCGCGAAATAGGCCTGGGCGTCGGTCGAGCGCTCGGCCCGCACGGCGGTCAGCTTGTCGGCGTCCAGGCGCACGGCCGGATCGGTGTCGTCGATCAGGTCCAGCGCCTGCTCGACCAGGAACCGGCCCGGTGACTTGGCGGCCAGGCGGTAGAACACCCAGGCCCCGTCCGGAAAGCGCTCGACCAGACCGGCCTCGGCCAAAAGCTTCAGGTGACGCGAGACGCGCGGCTGGCTCTGATCCAGGATGCGGCACAGCTCCAGCACCGACAGCTCCTCGGCCGCCAGCAGCGCCAGAAGGCGCAGGCGCGTGGACTCGCCGGCGGCGCGCAGCACTTCGACGACCTGTTCGGCGGTGAGCTTCATGGGGACATAAAGATATCTTTATGTCCGATTTGGCAAGAGGATATTATGCCTCGAAGCCAGGCTTTGCGGGCTCCCAAAGCTCAATCTTGACCCCTGCGGGATCCAGCAGCCAGGCAAAACGCCCCATGCCGCCCTCGTCCTGCTGACCCAGGGCTAAGACGCCCTCGGCGGCGGCCTTGGCCAGCACGCCATCGATATCATCGACAATGAAATTGATCATGAACGGAGCGTCGGACGGCGCGAAATACTGGGTGTCGGCCGCGAACGGCGACCAGTTGGTGGTGGTCTTGGGCTGCTTGAAGATCGCCCCGCCCCAGTCGTGGATGTCGAAGCCCAGCACCCGGACGTACCAGTCGCGTACGGCGGCCGGATCCTCGGCCTTGAAGAACACCCCGCCGATCCCCAGCACCTTGGCCATGACTTGCTCCTGAGCCGCGCCGCCCACCTTAGCAGAGGCGGCGGCGCGGTGATCAAGCCCGCCTAGGCGTTGGCGCCGCCGTCGACGGTCAGGACAGAGCCGTTGATGAACTTGGCGGCCGGGCTAGCCAGGAAAGCCACGGCTTCGGCGATGTCGGCCGTCTCGCCATAATGGCCCAGCGAGGTCAGGTTGCGGATGACCTCGGCGTGGTCGCCACTGGCCGGGTTCATGTCGGTGTCGATCGGACCCGGCTGCACCAGGTTCACGGTCACGCCGCGCGGGCCAAGCTCACGGGAGAGCCCGCGGTTGAAGGCCAGCAGCGCCGACTTGGTCATCGAATAGACCGTCGAGCCGCCGAACGGCACGCGCTCGGCCAGGCACGAGCCGATCGAGACGATCCGTCCGCCGGACTGCAGGTGCGGGATCGCCGCCTGCGAGGCCAGGACCACGCCGCGCACATTGACGTTCAGCTGGGCGTCGATGTCTTCCAGGCTGACATCGGCCACGTCGCCATAACGGGCGATGCCGGCGTTGTTGACCAGGATGTCCAGCCCGCCCAGCTGCGCCACGGCCTCCTCGACCGAGCGCTTGACCGCGGCCGGATCGGCGCTGTCGGCCTGGATGGCGAACCCGCGCCGCCCCTGCGCCTCGATCGCCCGCACCACCTCGGCCGCGCGGTCCGCCGAGCGCTCGTAGGTGATCGCCACGTCGGCGCCCTTCTGGGCCAGCGCCAGGGCGATGCCCGCGCCGATGCCCCGCGACGCGCCCGTCACCAGGGCGCGCTTACCAACCAGTTCGCTCATCGGAAAACCTTTCTGTATCGACCGATACAGAATTAGCTAGGAGCGTTGCGGTCCGGGATCAAGGGATTTATATATCGATCGATGCAGAATTCTCCTCCGGACGCCAAGGGCCGTGGCAGGCCCCGCGCCTTCGACCGGCAAGCCGCCCTGGCCCAGGCCACGCACCTCTTCTGGCGCAAGGGTTACGAGGCCACGTCGATCGCGGACCTGACCGCCGCCATGGGCATCGGCGGACCCAGCCTGTACGCGGCGTTCGGCGCGAAGGAGGCGCTTTATGTCGAGGCGTTGGGCTACTACCAGGCCACCTACGAGGGTTCGGTCTGGAGCGGCTTCAAGACTGCCGCAACGGCCCGCGCGGCGGTCGAGGCGCTGCTGACGGACTCGGCCAGCGCCCTGACCGGCGCCCTGCCCGACGCGCCCCACGGCTGCATGGTGACCCTGTCGTCGGTCGCCGACCATCCAGGCCTCGCCGAGATGGTCCGGGCGGCCCGCGGCGTCACCCTCGAACGCCTCGAGGCCCGCCTGACCCGCGCCGTCGCCGACGGCGAGATCCCCGCCACAACCGACCTCCGCGCCCTCGCCCGCTTTGTGCAGACGATTCAGAACGGCATGTCGATCCTGGCCCGCGACGGCGCCCCCCGCACCGAGCTGGAAGCCGTCGCGCAAGTCGCGATGGCGGGCTGGGATAGCCGGACGGCCTAGACGTTCAAGCTCTGGGCCCAGGCCTCCGACCACGCCATCAGCGGCCATAGCGCCGTGATCAGTTCCGCCCCCCGCGGGCTCAGCCTGTAGCCGCCGTCCGCCGCCACGATGTCGGCCGTCCGCAGCTCGGTCAGCCGCGTGTTCAGCGTGCCCGGCGGCAGTTCCGCGGCGGCCTGCAGCGCGCGGAAGGTCAGGACCCGGCCTTCGCGCAGCTCCCAGACGATGCGCAGCGCCCCGCGCCGCCCCAGCAGGTCCAGAGCGGCCATGATCGGGCGGCCGCTGTCCGAACCGCGAACGGCCTTCCCCGGAAGAGGCGCTTCATTTTTTGTAGCGTCGTCGGAATTTTCCATGATACAAATTTTGTAGCAAGGAGACCCGCCGATGTCACCGAGGATCGCCCCCGTCATAGCGCCCTATCCGCCCGCCGTGGCCCGCACGCTCGAAGGCCTGAAGACGCCCGGCGACCAGCCGCTGTCGCTGTTTCGCACCCTGGCGCGTGACGAGCGCCTCTTCGCCCGCTTCACCGGCGGCGGGCTTTTGGACCCGGGACACCTCACCCTGCGCGAGCGCGAGATCGTCATCCACCGGATCTGCGCGCTGAACGCCTGCGGCTACGAATGGGGCGTCCACGCGGCGCTGTTCGCGCAGGCTGCTGGCCTCGACGCCGAACAACTGGCCGCCACCGCCGCACCGGGGATCGCCGCCTGCTGGGCGCCGCGCGAGGCGCTGCTGATCGCCTTCTGCGACGCGGTCAACGCCCGCGCCGATATCGACGAGCCCCTGTGGGCGCGCCTCTCCGAAGCCTTCTCCGAAGAGGCTCGGATCGAGCTGATGATGCTGGCCGGCTTCTACCGGACCGTCAGCCTGCTGGCCAACGGCCTGCGCCTGGTGCCCGAAGCGTTCGCGGCGGCGTTTCCGGTCTAGCCGCCCACAGGCGTCGCCAGCGGCTCGCCGTGGAAGTAGCGGCGCAGGTTCTCCACGGTCAGGCCGACCATGGCCGGGATGCTGTCCAGGGTCGAGCCGGCCGAGTGCGGAGTCAGGACGGTGTTGGGGACGTCGGCCCAGCGTTCGGACGGGGTCGGCTCGTGCTCGAAGACATCCAGCGCCGCCATGCCCAGGGTCCCCGCCTTCAGCGCCGTGATCAGGGCGTCCTCGTCGATCAGCGAGCCTCGCGCGACATTGACGATCAGGCCGTGGGCGCCCACCGCCTCGATCACGGCCTTGTTCACGGCGTGGCGGTTGTCGGCGTCGGCGCGGGCGCAGACCACCAGGACATCACAATCGCGGGCCAGGGCCAGCAGGCTCTCGGCGCGCGGATAGCTGCTGTCCTTGGCGCGCGGAGCCCACCAGGCGATCTTCATGTCGAAGGCTTCCAGCCGGCGGGCCACCGCCTCGCCGATATGGCCCAGGCCGACGATGCCGGCCTTGCGGCCGCGCAGGCCGTGGCGGGGCCGCACGCGCTCGCCATGGCTCCAGCGGCCGGCGCGCAGCCGCTGGTCGCCCTCGACCAGGCCGCGCCAGGCCGCCAGCACCAGCCCCACCGCGTGGTCGGCGACGTCGGCGGCGTTGGCGCCCGTCGAGTGGGTGACGGCGACGCCGTGCGCCTTGCACCAGGGCACATCGACCCCGTCATAGCCGACGCTGACGCAGGCGATCAGGCCCAGCCGGGGCATTTCGGCCAGCATGTCGCGGCTCAGCGGCGTCTCGCCGACATGGACGATCGCCCGCACCTGCTGCCCCGGGCCTTCCAGGAAAGCCATCCGGTCGGGATAGTCCCACAGCCGGTGCACGGTGTAGGCGCCTTCCAGCAGCGGCTGCAGCCCCAGCAGCATCTCGTGAGACAGCAGGACGTGAGGTTTCTCGGCCTGGCTCTGGGGCATGCGCGTCTCCTTTGCGGGACGGGGCGTCTTTTGCCGAGCCAGGCTACGCCCTTCGGCGCGCATTGCAAAAAGGCGCCGCCCGAAACGCGGGGCGGGTCGCGATATGCAAGGCTAAGCTGTGAACCACCGCGATGCTCGCGGGTTTCGCCAGAGGCGCCCATGAGACGCCTCTCCCGCGGAGATTTCCGATGTCGACCTCGATGTTGACCCAAACCCTGGCCGCCACGGCGGCGCTGACCCTGCTGGCGGGCGCGCCCGCGCTGGCGGCCCAGGCCGGCCCCAAGCAGCCCATTCCCTATTCGCAGCTGGACGCCTACGCCAAGGCCTCGCCGAAGCTGAAAGCCAGCAAGGACTGGCAGGCTGGCGCGGCCCAGGCGGCCACCGGCTTGCCGACCGACGCCGCCGCCACCACCACGGCGCCGTCCTCGACGTCCAGCGGCGACACGGCCGTCAACCCGACGCCTTCGGCCGCCCCGCCCAGTCTGCCGTCGACGCCGCCGACCGACACCGATCCGGCCCGCGCCGCCGACCCGATGCCCGCCACCCCGGACACCACGCCGACCGTGCCGCCGAACATGCCGAAATAGCGTCGGCTCAGGTCCCGCCGAACACGAAATCGGCCCGGTAATAGCCATTGGCCGGGTCGAGAATGTTGACCGCGAACGGCGCCGAGCCGTCGGCCAGGTCGGCCAGCCAGGCGTCGTTCGAGCGGGCCAGGACGCCGACGTTCTCCGTCGCGCCCGAGGCCAGCAGGAAGCCGACCATCGCGGCCTTGGTCCCGATCCCCTCGGCGCCATCGTTGCCGAACCAGGCCAGGTAGTCGATCCGGCCGTTCAGCAGCTGGCTGACCTTGGCGTCGTTCGGCGTCGCCCCGAAGATGGCGCCATAGGCCTTGCGCGTCGCCTCGAACAGCGTCAGGCCGCCATAGGCCGCTGCGAAGCTGTCCTTGGCCTCGCCGTTCTTACCCAGGTTCACCGCAAAGTTGATGTAGCGGTTCACCGTGTCGAACTTGGCGTAGTAGTCGCTGTTGAGATTG
Organism: uncultured Caulobacter sp.; assembly: GCA_964601775.1. GTDB lineage: Bacteria > Pseudomonadota > Alphaproteobacteria > Caulobacterales > Caulobacteraceae > Caulobacter. Next base: position 10,261 of record CAZRPD010000091.1, read on the forward strand.
GCCGGATTGCTGCTCTTGGGGGAGACCAGATAATCGACACCGAACGCGGTTGGGACCTTGCCGGTGAAGAACTGATAGCTCATCGACGCGACCGAGGTGGTCGCGTCGGCGGCGTCGATGATCTCGTTGATGACGGCCTGGGTCGATGCGTTGGTTTCCATAAACCTGCCAACCCGGGTGTAGTCGTCCGTGAACATGTCGAACCTGCCGGAATGGCGCAGGACGAAAGTGAACGCCATGGCGATTTCGGTCGTGAACTTGGGCAAGAGCGATATCTGTTGAGTTAGGAACACCAAGCCTTCGATGCTCCAGAGCGTATCGGTCCCGTCCGGTCCAGTGACCTGCCACGATCCGTCGCCTTGCCGCGTCCAGGCGTAATCGCGCGCGTAACCGAAGTACGACGCCCGATCCGTTCCAGCTCCTCCGTCGATGACGTCGTCGCCGAGACCGCCTTGCAGAAAGTCATCGCCGTCGTCGCCCCAGATCCGGTCCGCGCCATTGCCGCCATACAGGGCATCGTCGCCATCGCCGCCATGCAGTTGATCGTCTCCGTTGACCGCACGATAGTCGTCGTCGGCGTTCGTGCCAGTGAACACATCGGCGCCGTCCGTGCCCTCGACCTTGAACGTGAAGGTCTCATCGACGAATGCGCGAGCGTCCAGCGCGACCTTACCGATGAACCGCATGACGATGTCGCCGTCTGACAGCCTGGTCGATCCGTCCACGTCATAAAGCAGATAGGTGTCGCTGCCGTCGAACCATGTCCAGACCTGGGCGAAGTCGGGTCCATAGTCGTTGGCGGAAAATGCCTGTCCCGTCTTCAGGGAGAACCCCGGATTGACAATCTCGCCGCGAAACAGCTTCCGCTCATATTCCGAGTTGCGGTACTTGCCCGCGATGTCGAGGCGGTCGCCCTCGGCGGCATTGAAGTCGGTGATCGTCGCGTAGCCTTTGCTCCAGACTCCGAGGAGGTTCTCGAACAGGTCCGCGCCCGAACCGCCGGTCACGGCGTAGTCGCCCCAATTCAAGACGATCTTGTCGTTGCCGGCCCCGCCGTCTAGGCGGCCAGCGGGAAGGGAGGCGCTCATGATGATCCCGGTCAGGGTCAGCGTGTCGTCGCCGTCGCCGCCCAGCAGGGTGTCGCCCATCGCGCCCCACAAACGGTCGTTCCCCATCCCGCCATCCAGGATGTCTATGCCCTGGTCGCCATATAGGGAGTCGTCGCCGCCCTCACCGTACAGGTGATTGGTCGAACCGACATCGGACCCCACCGTATAGCCATCAGCGCTCAGAAAATCGTTGCCGGACCCGCCGTAGATCGTGTCGCTGCCCCCCCCGCCGTTGATGTGGTCGTCCCCGTCACCGCCGAGGATCTCGTCGGCATCCGCCCCGCCCCTCAGATTGTCCGCCGCATCAGTTCCTCTGATCGTGCTCATGTCTCGAATCTCACGCCGGAATGACAACCGCCCCGAGTTGATTGAACCCAATCTTAGGGTTGTTAAGGAAGGTAGTTTCAGCCCTAAATTGGTAAAGCGACGCTAGATTGCACTCAAGCTTCCGTCAAACCTTCGGCTGAAGCAGAAACGAAAAAAGGCGACGGGTTTCCCCGCCGCCTCGTTCCTTGCCAGAGCTTGATCCGCCTACGGTATTACCGCGCGAACTTCTGGAACTTGATGCGCTTGGGGATCAAGCTGTCGGCGCCCAGGCGGCGCTTCTTGTCTTCTTCGTACATCTCGAAGTTGCCTTCGAACCATTCGACATGGCTGTCGCCCTCGAAGGCCAGGATGTGGGTGGCCAGGCGGTCCAGGAACCAGCGATCGTGGCTGATGACCACGGCGCAGCCGGCGAACTCTTCAAGCGCCTCTTCCAGGGCCTGCAAGGTTTCGATATCCAGGTCGTTGGTCGGTTCGTCGAGCAGCAGCAGGTTGCCGCCGGTGGCCAGGGTCTTGGCCAGGTGGACGCGGTTGCGCTCACCGCCCGAGAGCAGGCCGACCTTCTTCTGTTGGTCGCCGCCCTTGAAGTTGAAGCTGCCGACATAGGCGCGGCTGTTGATCTCGCGCTTGCCGACGATCATCACGTCGGTGCCGCCGCTGATCTCCTGCCAGATGGTCTTGTTGGGATCCAGCGCATCGCGCGACTGGTCGACATAGGAGAGCTTGACGGTCTCGCCGACCTTGACCGTGCCGCCGTCGGGCTGCTCGCGGCCGGTGATCAGCTTGAACAGCGTCGACTTGCCGGCGCCGTTGGGGCCGATAACGCCGACGATGCCGTTCGGCGGCAGGCGGAACGACAGGTCCTTGAACAGCACCTTGTCGCCATATTCCTTTTCCAGGCCCTCGACTTCCAGCACCAGGTTGCCCAGGCGCGGGCCGGGCGGGATCTGGATGTGGGCCTGGGTCTGGGCGGCGCGGGCGTTCTCCTGCGCGGCGACCATTTCATCGTAAGACGCCAGACGGGCCTTGGACTTGGACTGACGCGCCTTGGGCGAGCTGCGGACCCATTCCAGTTCGCGGGTCAGGGCGCGCTGGCGGGATTCGGATTCCGACTGCTCCTGGACGACGCGCTTCTGCTTCTGCTCCAGCCAGCCGGAGTAGTTGCCCTCGTAGGGCACGCCCTTGCCGCGGTCGAGTTCCAGGGTCCACTTGGTGACCTGATCCAGGAAGTAGCGATCGTGGGTCACCAGGATGACGCAGCCGGGGAACTCTTCCAGGTGATGCTGCAGCCAGGCCACCGACTCGGCGTCCAGGTGGTTGGTCGGTTCGTCGAGCAGCAGCATGTCGGGCTTGCTGAGCAGCAGGCGGGCCAGCGCGATACGGCGCTTTTCACCACCCGACAGGCTTTCGATGTTGCTGTCGTTGGGCGGGCAGCGCAGGGCGTCGATGGCCATCTCGACCTTGGAGTCGATGTCCCACAGGTCGCGGGCGTCGATGATCTCCTGGAGCTTGGTCATCTCCTCCATCAGCTCGTCGGTGTATTCCTCACCGAGCTGGGCCGCCAGAGCGTTGTATTTGTCGAAGACCTGCTTGTCCTCGCAGTCGGCGATGACATTGCCCCAGACGTCCAGCGTCGGGTCCAGCACCGGCTCCTGGGGCAAGTAGCCGCGGCGGATGCCGTCGGCGGCCTTGGCCTCGCCCGAGAACTCCTGGTCCAGGCCCGCCATGACCTTCAGCAGGGTCGACTTACCCGAACCGTTGACGCCCACGACGCCAATCTTGGCGTCGGAATAGAACGACAGCCAGATGTTCTCGAAGACCTTCTTGCCGCCGGGATAGGCCTTGGTCAGGCCCTGCATCTGGAAAATATATTGCTGGGCCATGAGGGCTTGCGTGCTCGCTGGGACGGAGTTTCGGGGATTGGCCGCTGAAATAGCGGTCCGGGCGGCTTCGCGCAATCGTGGCGGCCTTTGCGGCTGACATCGCCCGCAATCGTTCGCGTCATGGTTTAGTCGCATCAGCGTCGGACAGCCGACATCAAACCTTCGCCGCGCCGTCGCTGACCACTGTTAGCCGAACAGGGTCCGACGCCTCCCCGCGTCGGCGAGGGGAATCAAAAAATGAAAAACCATCTCATGCTGGGCGCCGCGATCGGCGCGATCCTTCTGGCCTCGGCCGGCCAAGCCCTGGCCGCCGCCGCCGCCGGCCCGGTGGCCGCCGCGCCCGCCGACGCCTCCCAGGTCGACGCCGTCATGGACGTCGGGCAGGGCCAGGGCCGCCAGGTCCAGACGCTGAAGAGCGACGCGCTCGGCCTGGAGGCCGCCGGCACCAGCCCGCTGAAGGCCATCGACAAGCTGCCGGGCGTCACCTTCCAGTCGGCCGATGCGTTCGGGGCTTACGAGTGGTCGGCCCGCATCTCGATCCGTGGCTTCAACCAGAACCAGCTGGGCTTCACCCTGGACGGCGTGCCGCTGGGCGACATGACCTATGGCAACCACAACGGCCTGCACATCAGCCGCGCCATCGCCAACGAGAACATCGGCCGGGTCGAACTGGCCCAGGGCGCCGGCGCTCTCGCCACGGCCTCGACCTCGAACCTGGGCGGCACGCTGCAGTTCTTCTCGCGCGATCCGTCCGAAACGATGGGCGGCCAGTTGGACGCCACGGCCGGCTCCAAGGCCATGCACCGCGTGTTCGGCCGCTTCGACACCGGCGCGATCACCCAGCTGGGCGGCCTGCGCGGCTACGTCTCGGTGGCCGACCAGTCGTCCGACAAGTGGAAGGGCGGCGGCGAGCAGAAGCAGCGCCAGTACGACGCCAAGCTGGTGATGCCGCTGGGCGATCGCGGCGAGCTGGCCGGTTTCTACCACCGCTCGGAACGCCGCGAGCAGGACTACCAGGACCTGTCGTTCGACATGATCAAGCGCCTGGGCCGCAACTGGGACAACACCCTGCCCAACTGGAACCTGGCCGTGGCCGCCGCCCGCGCCTACCAGACCAACACCGCCCTGCCCGCCCCGTTCACCACCGTGGACGACGCCTACTACGCGGGCGCCGGCGTGCGCGACGACGACCTGTACGGCGCCAAGCTGAACCTGGACGTCACCGACAACGTCACGCTGAACGCCACGGCCTACCAGCACAAGAACAAGGGCCAGGGCCTGTGGTACACGCCCTACCTGGCCAGCCCGGGCTTCGGCACGGCCGGCTCGACCGCCGCCCCGCTGTCGATCCGCACCACCGAGTACGACATCGACCGTGGCGGCCTGATCGCCGATCTGGCCATCGAGCTGGGCGCCCACCGCCTGAGCGGCGGCGTCTGGCACGAGATCAACCACTTTAACCAGGCCCGGCGCTTCTACGCCGAGACGGCCGCCGCGCCGTCGCGCGACCCGCTGGACTTCCAGTCGAACCCGTTCGCCACCCAGTGGGAGTACGCGTTCAAGACCAAGACCACGGTCGGCCATATCGAAGACACCTGGACGATCACCGACGCCTTCAAGGTCAATTTCGGCTTCAAGGCGATCAAGGTGACCAATGCCGTCGTGACCAAGTTCGGCAATCCGCTGTCGGGCGAAATCGAGAGCGAGGACACGTTCCTGCCGCAGGTGGGCGCGGTCTATAAGCTGACGCCCGATTTCGAGGTGTTCGGCGGCTATACCGAGAACATGGCGGCCTATGTCTCGGCCGCCACCTCGGGTCCGTTCAGCTCGCTGAACCAGGACAACGTCAACTATGTGGCCCGGAACCTGGAGCCGGAGGCCTCCAAGACCTTCGAACTGGGCGGTCGCTATCGCACCCAGCGCTTCCAGGGCGTGGCGGCGGTCTATCACGTGACCTTCGACAACCGCATCCTGGCCGTGCAGCAGGGCTCGTCGATCCAGGGCAACGCCCCGGTGCTGTCGAATGTGGGCTCGGTCGAGACCAAGGGGATCGAGCTGGCCGGCACGTTCCGCGTGACCGACAGCTGGAGCCTCTACGGCGCCTATACCTACAACGACTCCAAGTACGAGAACGACGTCGTCGCCGCCAACGGCACGGTCCAGGCCCGCACCAAGGGCAAGACCGTGGTCAACACGCCCAAGAACATCTTCAAGGGCGAGATCGCGTTCGACCAGGCCGGCCTCTTCGCCAAGCTGGGCGTCGCCTATACCGACAAGCGCTACTACACCTACGAGAACATCGGCGGTCAGGCCCCCTCGACCACCATCGCCGACCTGACCCTGGGCTATCGCTTCGACGAGACCCCCTGGGGCAAGGGCCTGGAGATCCAGGCCAACATCACCAACCTGACCGACAAGGACTATATCTCGACCATCGGCTCGGGCGGTTTCGTCAACAGCGACCCGAACGGCACGGCCATGACCGTGCTGCCGGCCCCGCCGCGCCAGTACTATCTGTCGGTGAAGAAGCGTTTCTAGCGCTCGGCTTGACCGGAAAGCCAAGGCCGGGGGGTTCGCCTCCCGGCCTTTTTCTGTGTGCCAGCTTTTTCTGTGTGCCGGCTTTTTCTGTGTGAAGGTGCTGCCCGAACTGGGCTCGAACCAGTGTCCAGTCGGTACCAGAGCCGACGGCTCTTCCACTGAGCTACCGGGCAGCGCCTGGAGCTTAAGATCGAACAGAAAGGTGTCAACTCGGACCGGGCTCGAACCGGCGTCCAGTCGGATGAGAGCCGACCGCTCTACCACTGAGCTACCGAGTGACGCGCCAGGATCGGCGCACAGACCTTCCTGGGTCAATCCAGTTCGGCAAAGGGTTTGCAGGCCTTGCCGCTGAACACGCCGACGCGGCGCAGATAGGACGCCAGATAGGGGTTGCTGACCGCGACGCCGTGGACCAGTTCCGGTGTCGGACGGAAGGCCGCGACAGCCGTTCGCGGCCGCGCCGCCGCCCAGCCGCTTTTGACCGGATCTATTCCGGCGCGCGCGCAGGCCTGTTCGATGTCCGCCCGCGTGCAGGAGGCCTCGCCCTTCAGCACCAGCCATGGCGCGGGCAAGGATCGCCAGACGATCGTGTCGGGGTGGATGTCCTGACCTATCGACCGATGCCAGGCCGCGACGTCCGCCGCCATCAGGCGCATCACCTTGCCGGGCATCACGGTGTCGAGCAGGCCATCGGCGTCCATCGCCTCCACGAGCGCGATCCAATGATCCCGGGCTCGGTTCCACGCACCCGCCAGCACGTTCCAGGTCGTGGAATCGTTGCCGCGCTTGACGATCATGGTCTCCGTATCGATCGCCGTGCGCGCCCGCGCCGTATCCAGCCGATCGGCCAGCCCCTGCAGACTATCGAACCAGATCCCGAGGAGACGACCTCGCTCGTCCTCCGACAGTCGCGCCAAGACATCCCCACGCGGAAAGACATGCGCGATCGCCCACCACCGCGTGTGGGGATTCTCCTCGCAGATTTTCAGCAGGGAGGCGCTGAGGGCGTCGAACGGTCTCTGCTGCGCCTCGACCGTGAACGCGCTGCGCAGCTTCATGCGGGCGGCGTAGTAGGCGACGAAACTGGCCGTGGCCAGATCTCCGCCCAAGTCCTCCAGGGTCAGACGAGGCGCCAAGGCCGCCTTGCTGATCAACACCAGGTCTAGCTTGGCTTGTTCGTCGCGCAGCTTGGCCGCCTTGCGCTCCAACCGCCCCGCCAGGCGGAACAGCTTGGCGTAACGCCGCCGCGAAAGACCAAGCTCGCCGCGCCCCGCGCGATCCAGGCGATCGGCCTTGAAATTCGATTGCCCACGCGCCTTGCCGATCAGCGCGTCAAACGCGTCGATGAAGTTGTCCAGTGCGTCGGGGTCGTCGGCCTGGGGCAGGCCGCCGTCCAGGAACAGTTGGGCCAACTCCCGCGCCTTCGCGACCTGCCTCTCCGCCGTGGGCGGCTGATGGAAGGTTGTCGGCATCGAAGACAGACCGAAGAAACGCTGTACCGAACCCCCGATCACCTCGGAGAGATGCGCCAGCGCCGCACCCGGCACGGGCAAGGCGCGGCGGACCAATTTGGCGACGGTCTCCGGCGTCTCCCGCCGCCGAAGCGTGGCGTGCAGTTCAGCGATCAGGTGCGCGTCGGTCATGCATCACAACGTACGATAGCGACGTCGCCACTGACCAGCGCGCAAAAGAAAAGCCCGGCCAAACGACCGGGCTGAAAGTTATTAGGGAGGAAACGCCCAGGAAGGGCAGAAGCGCGTCGCGCTTCACAGGTTGCTGTTAGCGCTATCAGGTAACCGGTGGCAAGACATTTTTCGAAGCGCGGCGACCTGCCGCACCTCGCCCGCGCGCCAACTTCGCTGCTGACAACGGCGACGCTCGAGAATAGCGTCCCGCGCTATGATCAAGCCTTCGCTTACCGCCCTTGCGGCTGTCCTCGCCCTCACCACCCCGGCGCTCGCGGAAAACCTGACCCCGGAGCGCGTGTTCGCCGATCCGGGCCTGTCGGGTCCCACGGCCAAGGGCGTGGCCCTGTCGCCGGACGGCAAGCGGGTGACCTATCTGAAGGCCAAGCCGGAAGCCTCCAACGTCCAAGATCTGTGGGCGGCCGACGTCGCCGGCGGCGAGCCCTATCGCCTGATCGACTCGGCGGCGCTGTCGTCGGGCGCCAAGGAACTGTCCGAGGCTGAGAAGGCCCGCCGCGAGCGCGCCCGCGTCCAGGCCCGCGGCATCGTCGAATACAGCTGGGACAGCCAAGGCCGCTTCATCCTGGTCCCGCTGGACGGCGACCTCTATCTGGACAATGTCGCCGACGGCAAGGTCACGCGCCTGACCGAAACCCCCGGCGACGAGGTCGACGCCAAGGTCTCGCCCAAGGGCGCCTATGTCAGCTACGTCCGCGACCAGAACCTCTACATCAAGGCCGTCAAGGGTGGGGCCGAGACGGCCCTGACCACCGAGGGCAAGGACGCCCTGTCGTTCGGCGTGGCCGAGTTCATCGCCCAGGAAGAGCTGGACCGCTTCACCGGCTACTGGTGGAGCCCGACCGAGAAGGCCATCGCCTATACCCGCGTCGACGAGAGCGGCGTCGACATCGTGCCGCGCGCCGACATCGGCCCCTCGGGCGCGACCATCGTCGAGCAGCGCTATCCGCGCGCCGGCCGTCCCAACGCCGTGGTCGAGGTGCTGGTCCGCAACCTGGCCTCGGGCAAGGTCGTGCAGCTGGATCTCGGGGCCAACAAGGACATCTATGTCGCCCGCGTCGACTGGTCGTCCGACGGCAAGACTGTCTACGTCCAGCGCCTGTCGCGCGACCAGAAGACCCTGGACCTGATCGCCTTCGACGCCGCCACGGGCAAGGGCAAGACCATCTTGACCGAGACCGACGCCCACTGGGTCGAGGCCTGGGACGACTTCACGCCCCTGGCCGACGGCAGCTTTCTGTGGAGCTCGGAGAAGGACGGCAACAAGCACCTCTACCGCCACGCCGCCGACGGCAAGCTGATCGCCCAGCTGACGAAAGGCGACTGGCCGGTCTATGCGCTGGAGGGCGTCGATCAGACTCGCCAGGTGGCGATCTTCGCCGCCTCGGTCGACACGCCGATCGAACGCCGCCTCTACGAGGTCAGCTACGCAAAGCCCGGCAAGCTGAAGGCCCTGACCCCGGCCGGCGGCTGGTGGATGGCCAAGGTCGCCAGCAACGGCGCCTTCGCCGGCACCTATAGCGATCCCAAGACTCCGCCCCAGACCGCCCTCTACACGCCGGCCGGCAAGCGCGTGCGCTGGATCGAGGAGAACAAGCTGGCGCAGGGTCACCCCTACTGGCCCTATGCCGCGACCCTGCCGACGCCGGAGTTCGGCACGCTGAAGGCCGTGGACGGCGAGACCCTGCACTACGAGATCCTCAAGCCGCCAGGCTTCGACGCGGCCAAGAAATATCCTGCCATCGTCTCGGTCTATGGTGGTCCGCACGCCCAGCGCGTCGCGCGCAACTGGCATAGCCCCGACGAGCGCGCCTATCTCGAGGCCGGCTATGTGATCTTCAAGCTGGACAACCGCGGCAGCGGCGCCCGCTCGGCCAAGTTCCAGCGCAGCCTGGACCGCAAGCTGGGCACGGTGGAGGTCGACGACCAGCTGCAGGGCGCCAAGTTCGTGCAGAGCCTGCCTTACGTCGATCCCGACAAGCTGGGTGTGATGGGCTGGTCGTACGGCGGCTTCATGGCCCTGATGCTGATCACCGCCGAGAACACCCCGTTCAAGGCCGCCGCCGCCGGCGCCCCGCCGACCGAGTGGAGCCTCTACGACACCGCCTATACCGAGCGCTACATGGGCAAGCCGGACGAGAACAAGGCCGGCTATGCCTTCTCCGACGTCAACACGCGCCTGGATCACCTCAAGCCCGGCGCGCTGCTGCTGCTGCACGGCATGGCCGACGACAACGTCATCCTGGAGAACAGCACCCGGGTGATGGCCGAGCTGCAGAAACGGGCGATCCCGTTCGAGACCGCCCTCTATCCTGGCGAACGCCACAGCGCCCCGCGCAGCAAAACCAAGGGCCTCAGCGTGATGAAGACCCACCTGGACTTCTTCGATCGCAAGCTGAAGGGCCAATAGGACACAGGCGGCGGCGAGATCCCGCCCTCCCCCGCCCCGGCGTCCCTCGCCCCCCCCCCCCCCCCCCCCCCGCCGCCCGGCGCCCCCCCCGAACACGGCC
>CAZRPD010000092.1:0-20253 GCA_964601775.1 uncultured Caulobacter sp.
AGCTGATCACCCCGATCGCCATGGACCAAGGCCTGCGCTTCGCCATCCGCGAAGGCGGCCGCACCGTCGGCGCCGGCGTCGTGGCCAAGATCGTCGAGTAATCTCGATCTTCTGAGCTTCGGCTGAGACATGCGAAGGCCCCGGAGGAAACTCCGGGGCCTTTTGCTTTCTGATGCTCCGCACGAACCCGAACCGTGGCCAGTCCTATGTCGGCTGCCGACTTGACGGCGGCGCTTGAAAGGCCCAGCACCGAAACGGGTTCTCGGGGACGAATGGGTTGGACTGGCGGCGGAAGATCAGCGGCAATCTCGGCGCGCGCTACGGCCTGGCGCTGCTGGCGGCCGGCGTATCGATCCTGGCGCGGTTTGGGCTACACGACCTGCTGCCGGCCGGCTTTCCCTATCTCACCTTCTTTCCGGCCGTGGTGGTCTGCGCCTATTACCTTGGCCTGCGCCCGGCGATCCTGTGCGCCTCGATCTGCGGCCTGGCCGCCTGGTACTGGTTCATCCCGCCGTTCGCCGCCTTCGACCTGGGGACGCCCGTACTGTGGGCGATCGGCTTCTACGCCTTCGTGGTGGCGGTCGACATCTTCTTCATCGACGGCATGCGGCGGGCCCTGGACCAGCTGGAGGGCGAGCGTGAGCGCTATGCCCAACTGGCGGACAGCCGCGACCTGCTCTATCGCGAACTGCATCACCGGGTGAGCAACAACCTGCAGGTCGCCGGCGCGCTGCTGCGGCTGCAAGGGCAGGGCGTCACCGACGCCGACGCCCGCCACGCGTTGTCGCAAGCCGGCGAGCGCATCGAGGTGATCGCCAAGATCCAGCGCGAGCTGCACGACCGCACCGGCGAGCCGGCTCCGTTCCGCGCCTTCGCCGAGGCCATCCTGTCCAGCGCGGCTTCGGCGGCCGGGGCGCGGGTGGCCCTGACCCTGGACGGCGGCGAGGCCCCGCTGCACTCCGACCAGGCCACGCCGGTGACCCTGGTGATGCTGGAGAGCTTCAACAACGCCCTGGAACATGGCTTCGGTGAGACCGGCTCGGGCCGGGTGCGGGTCAATCTCGACCAGTCGGGCGAGACCCACGTGCTGACCGTCCGCGACGACGGGGCCGGGCCACCGGACGGCTTCGATCCGGCGACGTCGAAGAGCCTGGGCCTGCGGATCGTGCGGGCCATGGCCCAGCAGCTGGGCGGGCGGTTCGAGATGGGTCGCGAGGACGGCTGGACGGTGTGCCGGCTGAGCTATGTGGGCAAGGTGGATTAGGGGGCTCCAGATGCTCCCCCGTATCACGGGGGAGCTGTCACGAAGTGACTGAGGGGGCGAGTGCGGCCTGCGTCCAGCTCGTCCCCTCCGGCCCTCTGGGCCACCTCCCCCGCATTGCGGGGGAGGATCTATTTCCTACAGCCGATCCACCGGCGTCGCGCCTGCATCCGCCTCACGGGGCGTGGTCAGCCGTCCCAGTTTCGGCTTCAGCCACATCTCGAAGTCGTCGATGATCTCGTAGACCACCGGCACCAGCACCAGCGACAGCACGGTCGAGGTGATCAGGCCGCCGATCACGGCCACGGCCATGGGCTGGCGGAACTCGGCGCCCTTGCCGATGCCCAGGGCCGTGGGCAGCATGCCGGCCATCATCGCCAGGGTGGTCATGATGATCGGGCGAGCCCGCTCGCGGCAGGCCTCGATGATGGCGTCGCGCTGGGACTTGCCGGCGCGCTCCTCCTCGATGGCGTACTCGACCAGCAGGATCGAGTTCTTGGCCGCCAGGCCCATCAGCATCAGGAAGCCGATCAGCGACGGCATCGACAGCGACTGACCCGTGACCACCAGGGCGGCCAGCGCCCCAGAGATGGCCAGGGGCAGGGCCGACAGGATGGTGATCGGTTTGAAGAAGCTGCGGAACAGCAGGACCAGCACGCCGAACACCAGGCCGATCGCCGACAGCAGGGCGACGGCGAAGCCGCTGAACAGCTCGACGAAGGCCTCCTGGTCGCCGGCGGCGGCCAGTTCGACCCCGGCCGGCAGCTTCTTCATGGTCGGGGTGTTGTTGACCTCGTTCAGGGCCTGGCCCAGTTGGGCCCCGCCCTGCAGGTCGGCCTCGACGGTCAGCTGACGCTTGCGGCCGAAGCGGTCGATCTTGGCGGGACCAGCCTCGAAGGCGACGTCGGCGACGGTGTCCAGGCGGGTGAAGCCGCCCGAGCTGGTCGGCAGCAGTAGGGCCTTGATCGCCTCCAGGTCGCCGCGGCTGTCGCGGGGCAGGCGCACGCGGATCGGCACCCGGCGCTCGCCCTGGGTCATCTTGGCGACATTGGCGTCGATGTCGCCGACCGTGGCCACGCGGGCCACGCTGGCGATGTCGGCCGAGCTGACGCCCAGGCGGGCGGCCTCGTCGGCCTTGGGCCGGATCAGGATTTCCGGACCCGACGGCGGGCTGGACGGACGCGGGTCGGCGACCGTCTTCAGCTTGCGCATGTCGCGCTCCAGGGCCAGGGCCGCGCGCTCCAGCTGCTTGCCGTCCTCGGCGGTGAGGATCATCTGGACGTCGGCCGCGCCCCAGTCGCTCTGCAGATTGACGCGGGCGTCGGGCACCTCGCGCAGGGACGCGCGGATGGCCTGCTTGATCTCGGTGACGGTCAGGTCGCGGTCGTCCTTGAGGACGATGGTGACGGTGGCGTCGCGGACGTCGGTCCCGCTCTGGCCGCCCCAGCCGCTGGCGATGTTGGAGCCGACCTGGGCGAAGACGTGGGTCGTCTCCTCGCGCTTCTCGAAGTTGCGGGTGATCGCCTGGATGGTGCGGTCCATGTCGGCGGTCGTGGCGCCGGGCGGGCCTTGGACCTTCAGATAGTAGAAGTTGGCGTTGCCCGGCGGCTGGAAGCCGACCGCCAGCACGCCGATCGAGGCCAGGAAGATCGCCCCAGCCAGCGAGGCGAAGGTGATGACGCCGCCCAGGATGAAGCTGACGAACTTGTGGTCCAGCACCCAGTCCAGCGACTTGCTGTAGAAGCGCGGCAGGGGCTTTTGCGGGTGCGGATTGGTGTTGGGCTTGAGGAAATAGGCGGCCAGCAGGGGCGTCAGGAATCGCGCCACCACCAGGGAGAACAGCACGGCGACCGCGACGGTCAGGCCGAACTCCTTGAAGAACTGGCCGGGAATGCCGGGCATGTACGAGACGGGCACGAAGACGGCGACGATCGAGAAGGTGGTGGCCACGACCGCCAGGCCGATGGCGTCGGCGCCTTCCATGGCCGCCTCATAGGGCCGCTGGCCGCGACTGACCCGTTTCTCGATGTTCTCGATCTCGACGATGGCGTCGTCCACCAGAATGCCGATGACCAGGGTCAGGGCCAGCAGGGTGACGACGTTCAGCGAGAAGCCGACCATGGCCATGAAGGCGAAGGTCGGGATCAGCGACACCGGCATGGCGATGGCGGTGATCAGGGTGGCCCGCCACTCGCGCAGGAACAGGAACACCACCAGCGAGGCCAGCAGCATGCCTTCCAGCAGGGTGTGCTCGGTGGCCGTGAAGCTGGCGCGGGTTTCGTCCACGACCGAGAAGATCTTGGTGAAGGTCACGCCCTTCTGGGTCTTCTCCAGCTGGGCGATGGCTTCGACGACGCGGTCCTCGACCTGGACGTCGCTGCTCTCGCGGGTCTTCATCACCTGGAAGGCGACGACGGGCTTGCCGTCCAGGCGCGCGAAGCCGCGCTCCTCGCCCGCGCCCTGGCCGACCTCGGCCACGTCGGTCAGCTTCACATAGCGGCCGTTGCCGGTCGGGATGGTGATGGCCCGCAGTTCTTCCAGGGTCTGGGCCGCGCCCAGCACCCGGACGGTCTGCTCGCGGCCGCCGACCAGGGCCCGGCCGCCGGGGGCGTCGAGGCTGTAATTGGCCAGGGCCTGGTTCAGCTGCGGCGCGGTGATCCCAAAGGCCGCCATGCGGTCCGGGTCGATGATGATGTTGATCTCGCGGCTGACCCCGCCGACGCGGGCCACCTGGGCCACGCCCTTTTCGCCCTGCAGGGCGCGGGTCACCGTGTCGTCGATGAACCACGACAGGTCGGTGTTCGACATGCCCGGGGCCGACACCGCGTAGGTGATGATCGGGGCGCTGTCGATTTCCAGGCGGGTGACGGTGGGCTCGTCGACCTCGCGCGGCAGCTGCTGGCGCACCTGGTCGATCTTGGAGCGAACCTCGTCGGTGACCTTCTGCAGGTCCTCGCCCAGCTCGAACTCGATCGTCGTGGTCGAGGCGCCCTGCACCACCGAAGACCGGATGGTCTTGACGTTGGAGATGCTGGCCACCGCGTCCTCGACGGGGCGGGTGACCTGGGTCTCCAGCTCGCCGGGGGCCGCGCCACTCTGGGTGACGGTGACGGTGACGGCTGGGAACGAGACGTCGGGGAACTGCTTCACCGGCAGGCCCAGATAGGCCCCGATGCCGGCGATCAGCAGGGCGATGAACACGACCGCGACCGGGGTCGGGTTCTTGATCGCCCAGGCGGAGATCCGAAGCTGCGAGGACATCAGCGGGCCGCCTGCTGCTCGACCGGCTTCACGCGGTCGCCGTCCAGGGTGAAGGCCGCGGCGTTGGCGACGATGCGGGCGCCCGGCTGCGGACCCTGCACCAGTTGCACCCAGCCGCCGCCGCGCTGACCGGTCTTGATCTTGACCTGGCGGGCGCGGTTCTGGTCGTCGATGGTCACCACCGAGGCCCCTTCGGCGTCATAGCGGATGGCCGATTCCGGCACGGCGGTGACGTTGGCGCCCGACGAGCCGAACACGGCGCTGGCCATGCCGCCGGCCCGCAGGTCCTCGCGCAGCGGCAGTTGCACGCGCACCCGGCCCAGGCGGGTGTCGGCGTTGATCAGGGGGCTGACGATGCGGACATTGCCGGCGACGGTCGCGCCGCCGGGCACAGTGACCTGCACCGACTGGCCGACGCTGATGTTGGAGAGGTCGGCCTCGTTGACCTCGGCGTTCAGCTCGACCAGGCCGTCGCGGGCGATGCGGAACCAGGGCGTGCTGCCGCCGGCCACGTCGCCGGGACGCACGGTGCGCTCCAGAACCCGGCCGCCGACCGGTGCGGTCACCGTCATGCGGCGATCGCGGGTCTGAAGCTCGGCCAGGGCCGCGCCCTGGGCCTTGGCGCTGTAGCGGCGGCTTTCGATCTGCTCCTGGGACAGGATGCCCTGGCCGTCCAGGCCGGTGACGCGCTTGGCCTCGGCCTCGGCCTGGGCCGTGACGGCGGCCTGCTGGGCGATCTGGGCGCGCAGCAGCGTGTTGTCCAGCTGGGCCAGGGGCTGGCCGGCGCGAACCCAGGCGCCTTCCTCGACGAAGACGCGGCCGACGCGATAGCCGGACAGCTCTGAGCCGACGGCGGCCTCCTCGCGCGGGATCAGCTGGCCCGAGGCCTTGAAGCCCCCACCCAGCGGCCGGCTCTCGACGCGGGTGACGCTGACCGTGCGGGCCTGTTCGGCGGCCCCTTGGCCATTGGCGGCGGGCTTCTGCGCGGCGTCTTCCTTCTTGCCGCAGGCCGAAAGGCCCAGGGCGCCGGAGACCAGGGCGGTGGCGATCATCAGGGAGCGGGTCGTCATCTTAGGTCTCACTTGGGGAGCGGGTCTCATTGGGCGTTGGGCTTGCTGGGGATGGACTCGGGCGACCAGCCGCCGCCGAGCGCCTTGTAGGTCTGGACGGCGCGTTGCAGCGCCTGGGTCTGGGCCCCGGTCAGGGCCGTGCGGCTGCTGCGCCAGGACTGTTCGGCCTGCAGGGCCGTGGTCAGGTCGGTCAGACCCATGGCGTAGCCCTTGCGGCTGGCTTCGTAGGCTGAGGCGGCCCGACGTTCGCCGGCGGCCAGCAGGGTCACGCGGCGCTCGTCGGCGGCCTGCTGGACCAGGGCGTTCTCGGTCTCGCCGAACGCGGTCTGCACGGTCTGCTCGTAGGTGACGGCGGCCTGCTCGACGCGCGCGCCCTGGGCCTTGATGTCGGACAGCAGCTTGGGGATGTTCAGCAGCGGGATCGACAGGTTGCCGCCCAGGCTCCAGGCCGAGCTGGTGGTCGACACCGTGTCGCCCGGCGTCAGGAAGCTGGGGCTGATCTGCTTGGTGATGCCGATGCTGGGCGTCATGGTCAGGGTCGGAAACAGCGCCAGCTCGTTGACGTTCAGATTGCCCGAGGCCGAGGCCAGGCGCGCGGCGGCCTCGCGCACGTCGGGGCGGCGGGCCAGCAGGGCGGCCGGGGCGGCGGCGGGGACCGGCGGGGCCTTGGCCAGCACGGGCTCGACCGGCAGGCTGGCCAGCGGATCGACGCCCTTGCCGACCAGGATCAGCAGGCTGCGGCGGGCGGCCTGCAGCTGGGCCTCCAATTGCGGGACCTGGGCCTGCGCCTGGGCCAGTTCGGCGGCGGTGCGTTCGCCTTCGGAGGTGGCCGACAGGCCGCGGCGGCCCTTCTCGGCCGAGACGTCGTACAGGCTCTGGGAGATCCGCGCGTTCTCGCGGGCGTCTTCCAGCTGCACGGCGTAGCCGCGGGCCTCGAAATAGGACTGGGCGACATTGGCGGCCAGGGCGGCGCGGGCGCCTTCATAGGCGAAGCGGGCGGCGGCCAGGTCGTTGTCGACCACGCGGCGCGCGGCGCGGCGGCGGCCGATCAGGTCCAGCTCCCACGAGACGTCGAAATTGGTCGCGTAGGTCTTGGTCACCCCGCCCAGGGTGAACGCGCCCGAACCGCTCTGGTCGATGATGTCGGTCTTGGTGCGCGAGGCCGAACCGACCACCGGCGTCTGCGGGATGTAGAGCTCGCGGATCTGACCCTGACGCACGGCGCGGGCTTCTTCCAGCTTGGCGGCGGCCAGGCGGGCGTCGGGGCTGTTGGCCAGCGCCGTGGTCACCAGGTCGTTGAGGACCGGATCGTCGAAGACCGTCCACCACTGGTCCAGCGCCTGGGCCGCCAGCGGCGATCCAGCGGGCGCAGCGTAGGCGGTGGGCAATGGGGTGTCGACCTTGCGCGCCGGCGTGGTGCAGGCCGCCACGGTCAGGGCCAGGCTCGAGACGGCCAGCAGCGAAGAGGCGCCGGTCTTGGCGAGACGCATGAATTCAAACCCGGTTAGTGCGGTCTGCCGGCGCGCCCTTGGCGACCGACGTTTTCCAATGAGGCCAATTCCACTTAGGGGAGGGCGCGCCGACAGGAAACCCCTCATGCGCAGGCTTTAGCGAAGCTTATGTTGCAACGCACCCAGGTTTGCCCGGCTCAAATCCCATACCTGTCAACAGAGCGTCGACCGCGATCGACGCTTGAAGGCCGTTCTGTCAGCGGTTGACGTCGCGGCAAAACATACCGCATCATCGAAACAGCTGTTCGGCTCCATGGGGCGGGTAGCCTCCCCGCCTTGGCGGGAAGCCTTGTAAGCGTTGCTTTTCAAGTGTCCGGCCCGGCGGAGACCAAGGCTTGTCGACCCTAGAAGACGCATCACCGAGTTTCGAAAACGAACGCTTCAGGCGGCGCGCCGACATGGCCGACGGCGCGATGCCCTGTGTCCGGACCGGTCGCGCCTGGCCACTGCCCAAGGGGCGGGGAAGGGCGCCGCCCGACTGAACGACCATGCCGGCCCCGCGCAGACGAGCGCCGGTCAAAAAACAAACGAGGGAGGGAATTGCAGATGAACCGAACCAGCTTCCTGCGCGGGGGCTCCAGCCTCGCCATGGCTGTCGCGACCATGGGCCTGTTTGGCCTGAGCGGCGCGGCCCAGGCCCAGCAGAGATCCAATGACAGCTCGACCCAGGTCGACGAGGTGGTCGTCACCGGTTCGTTCATCCGCGGCACGCCCGAGGACGCCGCTCTGCCGGTCGAGGTGATCGGGGCCGACGAGCTGCAGAAGCGCGGTTCGCCCTCCACCGTCGAGCTGCTCAAGGCCCTGTCGGTGTCGAACGGGGTGCTGGGCGACACCAACCAGTTCGACAGCCGCGCCCAGGGCTCGGAGGGCTCGGGCTCGGTCAACCTGCGGGGCCTAGGTTCGCAGCGCACCCTGGTGCTGCTGAACGGCCGGCGGCTGGCGATCAATCCGTTCGGCCAGGCCGGGGCGGGCATCGTCGACACCAACATCATTCCCGCCGCCGCCATCGGCCGGCTGGAGGTGCTGAAGGACGGCGCCGCGGCGACCTATGGTTCAGACGCCATCGCCGGCGTGGTCAACTTCATCACCAAGAAGAACTTCGACGGGCTGGAGGTCGCGGGCGACTACCGGATCATCGACGGCTCGAACGGCGACTACGGGCTGAACGCCACCTGGGGCAAGACCTGGGACAATGGCAACATGCTGGTCAGCGCCGGCTGGCAGCACCGCTCCAAGCTGTCGATCGCCGAGCGCGACTGGGCCAACACGCCCTATCTGAGCAATCCGGAGGCCGGCTGGTCGGCGGCGGGCAATCCGTCGTCGTTCATTCCCCTGGCCAGCACGACCAGCGCCCTGCGCGACCCGGCCTGCGCCGGCCTGGGCGGCTATCCGGGCTTTTCCGGCCTGACCCCGGTCTGCTACTGGCACTACACGCCGTTCGACAACCTGGTCGAAAAGTCCGACGCGGTGCAGATCTACGGCGAGATCAACGCCAACCTGTCGGCCAAGACCAAGCTCCACGTCGAGGTGCTGTACGCCCATACCGACGTGCCCGACTGGAACACCTCGCCGTCCTACGCCGCCCTGGCCGTGCCGACCGCCGAGGTGGCGCCGGCCGCCGCCCTGGCCGGACGCTATTTCGTGCCGGCCAGCAATCCCGGCCTGATCGCCTTCATGGCCGCCAATCCGACGGTGCAGCTGACCAGCCTGGCGACCGGCGCGACCAGCACCGTGCCGGGCGCGATCTTTGCCGGCGGAGCGCTGAACGTCGCCAACCGGCCGTTCGGCATCGGCGGCAATCCCAAGTTCGGCTACGGCCCCTCGATCGGCGCGCGGGCGTTCGACGCCTTCCGCGTCTCGGCCGACCTGAAGGGCGAGTTCGACAACGGCATCGGCTGGGAAATGGCCCTGACCTACAGCCAGGAGGTCGGCGTCCGCACCGGCTACGACACGCTAGTCAACCGGTTCGCCCTGGCCCTGCAGGGGCTGGGCGGTCCCAACTGCGACACCAACCCCTCGACGCCGGGCGTCCAGGGCGTGCCGGGCCAGGGCGGGTGCATGTATTACAACCCCTTCGCCAGCGCGATTCCCAGCAACGCCATCACCGGCGTGGCCAATCCCGGCTACAACTCGGCCCTGGCCAACAACAAGGACCTCGTCGACTGGTTCTTCCGCAAGCTGTCGACCAAGCAGTCCTCGCGCCTGTTCGTCGGCGAGGCGGTGCTGAACGGCCGCACCAACATCACCCTGCCGGGCGGCGACATCGCCTGGGCCGCCGGCGTCCAGTACCGCCGCAGCTTCTTCAAGGCCGACTACAACGACATCAGCAACGCCCTGATCAATCCGTGCGTCAACACGCCGGACTTCGGGGTGACCACCTGCACGGGGTCAGCCCGCAATGGCCCGTTCATGTTCCTCGGGGTGGGCACGCCGTCGGATAACCAGAGCGACGTGATCGCCGGCTTCGGCGAGCTGTCCCTGCCGATCACCGAGACCGTCCAGGCCCAGTTGGCCGCCCGCTACGAGACCTATGGCGGCGCGATCGGCTCGACCTTCAATCCCAAGGCCTCGGTGCGCTGGCAGGCCACGCCGTGGATGGCCCTGCGCGCCTCGGCCGGCACGACCTTCCGGGGGCCGCCGGACCCGCTGACCACCAGCACCTCGGTGACCTCGCTGCAGGGCATTCTGGGCGTCTTCCGGGCCGTCGACATCTTCAGCAACCCGAACCTGAAGCCGGAAAAGGCCAAGACCTACAATGCCGGCCTGCTGTTCAACGTCGGCGACTTCAAGGCCAGCGTCGACTACTTCATGTTCGACTTCGAGAACCCGATCGTCGCCGAGCCGGTCGCCGGCATCACCAACGCCCTCTATCCGAACGGCGCGGCCGGGGCCAACAACTGCGCCAATCCGGCCTATGCGGCCCTGGTGTCGCGCTTCACCTTCAACGGCGCCTGCGGCACGCCCACGACCAGCATCGCGCGCCTGAAGACCTTCTACGTCAACGGCGCGGGCGTGAAGAACTCGGGCTTCGACTTCAACGCCGAGTACCGCTTCCGCGAGGTGATCGGCGGCGAGGTGACCCTGGGCGGCTCGGCCACCTACGTCCAGAAGTACAAGGTCGGCGAAAGCCAGGTCGAGGGGATCACGGTCGAGAAGGCCTTCGACGCGGTGGGCCTGCTGAACTACCAGACCACCGTCGTGCCGATCCCGCAGTGGAAGGGCGACGTCTTCGCCGAGTGGAGCGCCGGGCCGCACAACCTGCGCCTGTCGGTCCATTACATCGACGGCTACACTGACCAGCGCATCGCCCCGTTCGCGGCCAACGCCTACAAGGACTCGAGCGGCGCGGGCGTCACGGTCAGCGCGGGCAAGGAGATCAAGGCCCAGGTGCTGACCAACCTGGCCTATCGCGTGTTCCTGCCCTGGGACACCACGGCGACGATCGCCGTCACCAACGTGTTCGACAAGGACCCGTCCTACGCGCGGCTGGACCTGGGGTATGACCCGTTCACCGGGGATCCCCTGGGCCGGACGTACAAGTTCGGGCTGCGGAAGAAGTTTTAGGCGACTGCCTCCATCCGTTTCCCCGGCGAAGGCCGGGGCCCAGATGGAGGGGCGCTGGGGCGGGCTCTATGAACTCGGAGTTCATCCCGTCAGCCCCAGCGCCTTGAGATCTGGGTCCCGGCTTTCGCCGGGAAGATCGGACTTGAGTTACAGCGTCGCCATGTCGATCACGAACCGGTAGCGCACGTCGCTCTTGGCCATGCGCTTGTAGGCGTCGTTGATCTGGTCGATCGAGATGGTCTCGATGTCGGCGACGATGTCGTGCTGGCCGCAGAAGTCCAGCATCTCCTGGGTCTCCTTGATCGAGCCGATCATCGAGCCGGCCAGGGTGCGGCGGCCGGGGATCAGGGCGAAGGCGTTCAGCGACACCGACTCCTCGGGCGCCCCCACCAGCACCATGGCGCCGTCCACCTTCAGCAGGCCCAGATACGCGCCCCAGTCCAGGCCGGCCGAGACCGTGCAGATCAAGAGGTCGAAGGTCGACGCCAGGGTCTTGAAGGTCTCCGCGTCGCTGGTGGCGTAGTAGTGGTCCGCGCCCATCTTCAGGCCGTCGTCCTGCTTGGACAGGGTCTGGCTCAGCACCGTCACCTCGGCGCCCATGGCGTGGGCCAGCTTGACGCCCATGTGGCCCAGGCCCCCCAGGCCCAGGATCGCGACCTTCTTGCCGGGGCCGGCGTTCCAGTGGCGCAGCGGCGAATAGAGGGTGATGCCGGCGCACAGCAGCGGGGCGGCGGCGTCCAGCGGCAGGTTGTCGGGGATCGACAGGACATAGCCTTCCTTGACCACCATGTGGTCGGAATAGCCGCCATAGGTGGGCAGGTCCGAACCCGGCTGCGGGTTGGAATAGGTCTGGATCAGGCCGGGCATGTACTGCTCGCGGTCCAGGTCGCGTGTGGCGCAGCCGATGCAGCTGTCGACGAAGCAACCGACGCCGACCCGGTCGCCTTCCTTGAACTTGGTGACGGCCGAGCCGACGGCGGTGACCACGCCGCTGATTTCGTGGCCGGGCACCAGAGGATAGATGCTCATGCCCCAGCCGTTGTCGACCATGTGCAGGTCCGAGTGGCAGACGCCGCAGTGCTTGATGGCGATGACGACGTCGTCGGCGTTGGGGTCGCGACGGTCGAAGGTGAAGGGCGCGAGCGGCGCGCCGGCGGCTTGCGCCGCATAGCCTTTGGCAGTGGCCATCGGGATGTTCCTTGGATTGGGGAGCGATCGGGGAGGATCGAACGCCGGCAGGATTGCCACGTCTGCGGCCGCGGGCGTGATCCTGATCCTGCAAGTCTCTTGCACGATCCTGCAAACGGGGCGTTGTCAGCTTTTGTCCGAGCATGCGCAGGTCTAGAACAATGCGATCCCGAAAGCCTGGAAAACCAAGCCTTTGACCAGCCCCGCCACCGCCGCCGCCTATGCCGAGATCGCCGACCTGGTCACCCGTTACGCCAGGGACGACGCGACCGACTCCGCGATCGACGGGCTGTTCGTCATCAAGCGGTCGTCGCCGACCATGCCGCTGCACTGCCATCAATGGCCGTCGTTCTGGCTGGTGGCGCAGGGCCGCAAGAGCGTGAAGGTCGGCGACGAAGAACTGCACTACGGGGTCGGCGACTGCCTGCTGGTGGCGCTGGACATGCCCGTCACCTCGCGCATCACCCACGCCACCGCGGCGCAGCCGCATCTGTGCGTGGGCGTGGCGATCAATCCCGCCCGCCTGGCCGACCTGATGGGGCGTCTGCCCGAAGCGGCGACCACCGCCCCTGACGGGGTGCGGGGCGTGGCGGTCAATCCGGCCTCGCCCGAACTGCTGGACGCCACCCTGCGCCTGCTGCGGTTGCTCGACCGTCCCCAGGACGTGGCGGCCGTGGCGCCGCTGGTCGAGGAGGAAATCCTCTACCGCCTGCTCAGCGGTCCGCACGGCGCGCGCCTGCTGCACATCGCCATGGCCGAGGGGCAGGGGCATCGGGTCACCCGCGCCGTCGCCTGGCTGCGCGACCACTTCGCCCAGCCGCTGCGGATCGAGGCCCTGGCCGAGCAGGTCGGCATGAGCGAGAGCTCGCTGCACCACCACTTCAAGGCCGTCACCAACATGACGCCGATGCAGTACCAGAAGCAGCTGCGGCTCTACGAGGCCCGCCGTCTGATGCTGGCCGAGGGCCTGGACGTCGGCGCGGCCGGCTTCGAGGTCGGCTACCAGAGCCCTTCGCAGTTCAGCCGCGAGTACCGCCGGCTATATGGCCAACCGCCGGCCAGGGACATCGAACTGCTGAGGGCGCCATTGGCGGCGGAGTAGGATCTACAGGAAATCCAGCATGCTCGGCCCAGCCGCCGCGGCGCCGACGTTGAAGATCTCGGCCAGCTTGTCGCTGGCGGTCTGGAGCTCGACCATCTTGGCGTAGAGCGCTGGCGTCCAGCCGGCGGCGTCGCGCTCTTCGGTGGTCATGCCGGCGTAGCGGGTGATCATCGCCATACCGAACCCGGCCGAACCGTCTTCGCTTGACGCCTGATAGCCGGCCTTGATCGCCGCGCTGTCGCGCGTGCGGATCTCGGCCTTGGCCTGGGCGATCTCGTGGGCCGAGAACTGCTCGTCCTTGTTCAGGGCGATGGCCGACAGCGAGCGGTCGTCGAAGCGGCGGAAGTCGATCTCGCCGCTCTCGGAATCCGTAGCCATGCCGGGCGAGACGGCCAGTTCGTACTGCTTGTCCAGAGCGGCGCGGACGTCGGCAGCCACCTTGCCAAACTCGCGGGTCTTGGCGCCGGCCACGGCGCTGCCGGTTTCGGCCATGTAGGCGGCCACGGTGTCATTGGCGATGCCGGCGGGCGCCAGGCCCGGGCGGGCGATGGCCTGCTTGCGCCCCTCGACCAGGGCCTCGCGCTGCTGGCTCCAGGCGGCGCTGTCCTTCTCTTCGGGACCGGCGGCGTCCAGGCGGTCCAGGGCGGTCTGGTAGAGGCTGGCATAGTCGCCGGTCAGGCGGGCTTGGGCGGCGGGCGTGGCCAGGGCCTGGTCGGTCTGGCTCTTGAGCGCCAGGGCGGCCACGACCTGCTGCTCCATTGGGAACGCGCCGCCCTTGTTGCTGGCGACGGCGTACAGCGTGCGGCGGTCCAGACCCGTCAGGTCGATCGTCGCATTGCCGTCCTTGAGGGCGTTGCTCGTGCCGGCGGCCTTCAGGCGCGCGGTGATGTGGGCCTTGGCCTCGGAGACCACGGTCTCGAGCGTGCGGGAGTCGGTCTGGGCCTTCAGCGCCGCCTGGGCGGCCGCCGACAGGGTGACATTGACCGCCGGCGTGTTGATCGTCGGGCTCTGGTCGCGTGGCGTCCCATAGCCGGTCGCCTGGGTGGCGCGCTGCGTGGCCGTCTGCCCGGCGGTCAGGCCAGGAGCATAGGTCGACGAATAGGGATTGATCGTCGTCATGACGCGGGGACTCGAAGCGAATCAGACGCTTACACGATACCAGCCGACGAGGGTCTTGAGAGCCCTATGGTTAATAGGTCGCAACCTTTGGCCTAGTTCAGCACGCCCGTCAGCAGCGGCTTGGCGAACAGCTGCGCGGCCTCGTCCTGTTCCAGGCCCGGCACCCAGGCCCCCAGCGAGGCGGCGGCGTTCAGCATCGAGTTGATCATGTGGGCGGCGATGGCCGGGTCGATCGGGCGCACCGAACCGTCGGCGATGCCGTCCGAAATGATCGCGGCGAAGCGCTGCCAGCCTCGCATGTAGCCGTCGGCCATCTCGCTGCGCAGTGGCTCGGGCAGGGCGCCCAGCGACGAGGCGCGCAGCAGCGGCCCGTGCTCGGACAGCTGGTAGCCGCTCAGGCCCGCAGCGGTCGAGACCAGCTGGGTCCAGCAGTCGGCGTTCAGGTCACGCGCATCCAGCTGCGAGCGGCGGGTGACGGTGAAGGTGCGCTCGAAGCACTCGGCGACCAGGGCGTCCTTGTCGTCGTGGTGGTGATAGAACGAGCCCTTGGTGACGTTCAGCGCCGCCGAGATCTCTTCCACCGATGCGCCGCGATAGCCGCGCTGGTTGATCAGGCGGGTGGCGGCGACCAGGAAGGTCTCGCGCCATTCCTGGCCGTCCGGCGACAGCGGCGTCGGATCAGGCAGGGCCTGCGGCGTCCAAGTTCGTCCGGTGGCGTGCAGGCCGTTCAGCAGGATGTCGCCCATGCGGTCGCGCACCCGGCCATAGTCCTCGACATCGTAACGGCGCAGCCAGCGGCCCGACCAGAACACCTGCTCCATCAGCAGGTGGGCGCGGGCGGTGCGCTGGCGCTTGTCCAGATGGCCCAGCGACGGGTCGTCGAAAAAGCTGCGCACCCGGCGGAAGAGGTCGGTGAACGCTCCGCCAACGGACTCGCGCAGCGGCTCCTTCAGCGCCTTGACCTCGGTGAAGCTGGTCAGGGGCGTGGCCTCGCCCAGGCGGACGCGGCGGTTCAGGTCCAGATAGAGGTCGAGGAACTTCAGGATCCGGGCGGCGGGCGAGGCCTGCGCGGCGGCCTCGTCGACCATGGCCTCGAAGCGCTCCAGCCCGCGCATGAAGCAGGCGGCGGCCAGATCGTCCTTCTTGCGGTAATAGTAGGTGACGCTGGTGGTGTTCAGCCCCACCGCGGCGGCGACGTCGGCCAGGGTCATGCCGCGCACGCCCTGGCGGTTCAGGATCGCCGTGGCCGCGGCCAGAATGGTCTCTTTCTTGCGGGCGTAACGCGCCGTGGCCGCTCCCGCGATCCGACCGTCATCCATCGAAAAAACCCCTGGTGCGTCCATTGCTTTGATCGTCGAGCCGGCCGCGGGACCATCCCGCGCAATCTAGGCGTCCCGAAGGCCGTTCGGAAGGCCGCCGCCTTCGCAAATAGCTTCCGTAACGGGATAATATCGCGATCTTGCGACAAGCGCTGTCAGCAAGATGCGGCGATCGCGCGAACCGTTGTCGCAAAGGCTTGTTTCGATCTTCCCGCGAACTGTGCCTAGATAGCGCCATCGGGGCGGGCGTTTCTTCTTGCAAGGGAGCGTGTTCGCGAAAATGTCAGTGGTTGAAGGTGGATCGGCGTCGACCGGTCTGGTGGCGCGGATCAAGGGCATCCTCTTGTCGCCTGCGTCCGAATGGGAGCGGATCGAGCGGGAGCCCGCCACGATCGGCGGCCTGTTCACGGGCTATGTCTGCATCCTGGCGGCGATCCCGGCGGTGGCCGGTCTGATCGGCGGCCAGCTGTTCGGCGTCGGTATCCCCGGCCTGTCGGTCAAGCCGGGCCTGGGCCTGAGCATCGCCGGCGCGGTGATGGGCTATCTGGGCGCGCTGCTGATGGTCGCCATCCTGGGCTTCGTCATCGACGGCCTGGCGACCAGCTTCGGCGCCGAGAAGAACCGCGTCCAGGCCTTCAAGGTCGCCGCCTATTCGGGCACCGCCGGCTGGGTGGCGGGGGTGCTGCAGATCGTGCCGGCCCTGGGGATCCTGGTCGTGCTGGCCAGCCTGTACGGCTGCTACCTGCTTTACCTGGGCCTGCCGCGGGTGATGAAGGCCCCGCCGGAGAAGGCCACCGGCTACGCCGTCGTCACCATCCTGGTGGCCATCGTCGTCTCGATCGTCATCGGCATGGCCACCGCCGCGGTGGTCAGCCTCGCCGGACTTGGAGCCGGCCTGGGCGGCGGTCTGGCCGGCATGGCCGCCGGCAACGCCGCCACGGCCTCGGGCACGGTCGAGATCAACGGCCAGAAGATGGATCTGGGCGCGATGCAGGCCGCGGCCAATCGCGCCGAAGCGCTGTCCAAGCAGCCGCAGAAGCCCGTCTCGACCGAGTCGCTGAAGGCCCTGATCCCCGGCGATGTGGCCGGCTATACGCGCGCCAATCTCGAGACCAGCTCGACCGGCTCGGGCGACATCCAGATCGGCGTGGCCAAGGCCGACTACCAGAAGGGCGAGGCGTCGTTCCAGCTGGCGGTCACCGACCTGGGCCCCATGGGCGCGATGGCGGCCCTGGCCTCGGGCATGGGCGCCCAGCAGACCCGCGAGACCGAGGACGGCTACGAAAAGGTCTCCACGGTCGACGGCCGCCTGGTCTCCGAGGAATGGAATCGCCAATCCAAGTCCGGCAAGTATTCGGTGGTGGTCGCCGACCGCTTCTCGGTCGAGGCCGAGGGCAACGCCGACAGCGTCGACGATCTGAAGCGGGCCGTCGGCGCGGTGAATACGGGCCGGCTGGAAGCGCTGGCCCGGTAGTCCCTAGGACGCCTTGAGCTTGCCCGGGCGCTCCGCCGTGAGCGCTCGGGCGATGGCCTGGACCAGGGCGGTCGGCGACAGCGGCTTGGCGATCGCGCCATCCATGCCGGCCGCCAGATAGGCCGCCTGCTGGTGGGCCATGGCGTTGGCGGTCATGGCCAGGATCGGCGCGGCGCCGGCCGGGCCGGGCATGGCGCGGATGCGGTGCGTGGCCTCGACCCCGTCCATGCGCGGCATCTGGATGTCCATCAGGATCAGGTCGAAGCCCTCGCGCGCGGCCGCCACGCCCTGGACGCCGTCGTCGGCGGTGGTGACGCGCGCGCCCAGCGCCTCCAGCATGCGGCCGGCGATCAGGCGGTTGGTGGCGTTGTCCTCGACCACCAGCACCCGCAGGCCGGCGAACATCGGACCGTCGTCCTGGGTCGCGGTCTGCACCGGCGCGGCGCAGCCTTGCGCCTCGACCTCGATCCAGAAGGTCGAGCCTTGGCCCGGCTGGCTCTCGAACCCGACCTCGCCGCCCATCAGTTCGGCGAGGCGCCGGCAGATGGCCAGCCCCAGGCCCGAGCCGCCGAACCGCCGGGTGGTCGAGCCGTCGCCCTGCCTGAAGCGCTCGAACAGGCCTTGCGCCGCTTCGGCGTCGATGCCGACGCCGGTGTCCTGGATCTCGTAGCGCAGCCGCAGATGGCCCTCGGCGCGCGTCCCGGTCAGGCGCGCGACGACGCCGCCTTCCAGGGTGAACTTCACCGCATTGCCCAGCAGGTTGAACAGGGCCTGGCGCAGGCGCAGCGGGTCTGCGGCGACCCAGCCCAGGTCGGCTGGCACCTCGATCCGCAGCTCCAGCCCCTTGGCCTGGGCCTGCGGGCGCAGCATGTCGGCCACGCCGCGCAGCAGGTCGGCCGGGTCGACGGGCTCCAGCGCCAGCTCCAGCTTGCCGGCCTCGATCTTCGAGAAGTCGATGATGTCGTTCAGCAGTTCCGACAGCATCTCGCCGCAGCCCAGGGCCTCGTTCAGCAGGCGGCGGCCGTCGTCCGACAGGGTCTCGCCCTTCAGCAGATGCATCACCCCCAGCACCCCGTTCATTGGCGTGCGGATCTCGTGGCTGACATTGGCCAGGAACTGGCTCTTGGCCTCGGCGGCGGACAGGGCCGCGTCGCGGGCCTCGACCAGTTCGGTGACGTCCTGGCTGATGCCGATGATGTCCCAGGCGTCGCTGCTGCCGCCGCGCACGCCGCGCCAGGCCGCGTGCATGTGCGTCCAGTGCTCGGCGCCGGAGTCGAAATGACGATAGTCGACGACCACG
The DNA here is from genome assembly GCA_964601775.1 of uncultured Caulobacter sp. Lineage (GTDB taxonomy): Bacteria > Pseudomonadota > Alphaproteobacteria > Caulobacterales > Caulobacteraceae > Caulobacter. Next base: position 18,170 of record CAZRPD010000092.1, read on the forward strand.
TGCTCGCCCGTGCGCAGGGTGCGGGTGAACCCCTCCCACACCTTCTCGCGGTCTTCGGCATGGATGGACTGGGTCATCTCGGCGACGGTCATCACCTTGGCGCCCTGCGGCGCCGACGGGGTGGGGACATCCTGGTCGAAGACGTAGACACCCTTGCGGGGATTGAAGCGCCAGGCATAGACGCCGGCGGCGCTGCGCAGCAGTTCGCTGGAGCGTTCGGCCTGCTGGTGGGAGATGCGGCGCGCGCGCTCCTCGCTGAAGTCCTGGATGACGATCAGCAGGCCGTCGCTGTCCAGGATCTTGGATTGCGAGCGCACCCACAGCCAGCCGCCGCCCTTGCGGGCCAGGCGGTGCTCGGAGCGCGCGTGGCCGACCGTGCGCAGGGCCGCGGCGATGGCGTGGATGATCTCGGTGTCGTGCAGGTGAAAGAAGTCGCGGATCGGCCGACCCAGCGTTTCCGCAGGAGCCCAGCCCGTCGCCTGCGTCCAGGCCGGATTGACCTTCACGATGGCGTCGTTTCGCAGCACCACGAACATGTCGAGGCTGCTCTGGAAGAACCAGTCGGCGGCCTCGGCCTCGATTCCGGAGGCGGCGTCTGCATGCGGGCGCTTGCCCATCCTCTCTCCCTCGTTTTCAATCAGGATGCACAGGATCGGGTAAAGGTTGCGTTTCGACGTAACGTTGAAATTCGAGATCCCGATCCAGAAGCAAGACAGTCGTCAGAACTGCGAGGGAGAGGGATTTGAGCACGCCGGAAGCGGTCGGGATGTCGTCGGAGCGCCTGGGGCGCATCGAGACCTTCCTCAAGGACAAATATATCGACAGCGGAAAACTGCCCTGCGCCCAGGTCCAGGTCTGGCGGCGCGACCAGCTGGTCTACAAGACGGTGCTGGGATCGGCGGACATCGAGCGCGGCAAGCCGCTGAAGGCCGACAGCCTGTTCCGCATCTATTCGATGACCAAGCCGGTCACCAGCATCGCCTTCATGATGCTGGTCGAGGACGGGCTGGTGGCGCTGGACGATCCGGTGCACCGCTTCATCCCCGCCTGGCGCGACCTGGGCGTGTTCCAGGCTGGGGTGGCCGGGGCGTTCATGACCACGCGCACGGCCGAACCGATGCGGATGATCGACCTGCTGCGCCATACGGCGGGTCTCACTTACGGCTTCCAGCAGCGCACCAATGTCGACGCGGCCTATCGCAAGCTGCGGCTGGACGGCATCGACAGCGAGGGCGGCCTGCAGACCTTCGTCGACACCCTGGGGAGCGTGCCCCTGGAGTTCTCGCCGGGGACGGCCTGGAACTATTCGGTGGCCACCGACGTGCTGGGCTATCTGGTCGAGGCGATCTCAGGCCAGCCGTTCGAGGCGTTCCTGAAGAGCCGGATCTTCGATCCGCTGAAGATGGTCGACACCGGCTTCTTCGTGCCGGAAAGCGAGCGCGCGCGCTTCACCGCCTGCTACGCCTTGAGCCCGGCCGGCAAGATGGTGCTGCAGGACGACCCGCTGAAGAGCCGCTTCCTGTCCGACCCGGCGGTGAAGTCGGGCGGCGGCGGCCTGGTCTCGACCGCCGACGACTACATGCGCTTCTGCCGCATGCTGCTGAACGGCGGTGAGCTGGACGGCGCGCGGCTGATCAGCCCCAAGACGCTGCAGCTGATGACGATGAACCATCTGCCGGGCGGTCAGGAACTGGTCCAGGCGTCCAAGTCGCTGTTCAGCGAGGCGGTGTTCGAGGGGCTGGGCTTTGGCCTCGGCTTCGCCATGACCATCGACCAGGCCCGCACCAAGAACCTGGGCTCGCTGGGCGAGTATTTCTGGGGCGGCATGGCCTCCACCGCCTTCTGGGTCGATCCCGTCGAGGACCTGACGGTGGTGTTCATGACCCAGCTGATGCCGTCCAACGCCTACCCGATCCGGCGGGAGTTGCGGACGCTGGTGTATTCCAGCCTGACGGAAGCGGCGGGGTAGGGAGATCAAGATGCTCCCCCGCGATGCGGGGGAGCTGTCACGAAGTGACTGAGGGGGCAAGCTGGACGCATGCCGCGTTAGGCCCCCCCCGCCCTCCCGGCCAACCCCCCCCCCC
>CAZRPD010000093.1:0-20032 GCA_964601775.1 uncultured Caulobacter sp.
AGGCCGTGTCGCGGGCCGAGACCCGCCGCGAAGCCTTCGCCCTTCTCGTGATGAGCCCGGAGTTCCAACGCCGATGACCGCTCACCTGAACCGCCGCGCCCTGCTCGGCCTGGGCATTTCCGTTAGCTTCCTGGGAACCCAGGCCTTCGCCGCGTCCGAGGGCGATCTGGCCAGGAAGAAGCTCGTCGTCGTCATCTGTCGCGGGGCCCCGGCCCTCCTACCCGCCTCGCCGCGGGCCGGCGATCCCGACTACGCGCCCTTGCGCGGCTCGATCGCCCTGCGGCCCGACCAGGTGCTGAAGCTGGACGATACCTTCGGCCTGCATCCGGAGCTGAAGACCGTCCATACCCTCGCCCAGCAGGGCCAGGCGCGCATCGCCCCGGCCATCGCCAGCCCCGACCGCGCCCGCTCGCACTTCGAGGCCCAGGACGTGCTGGAGACCGGCGCGGCCGGCGTCTATGGCGCCGAGACCGGCTGGCTGAACCGCACGCTGGTGGCGCTGGCGCCGGTGCGCAAGGTCGAGGGCCTGTCGGTCGGGACCACCGCCCCGCTGATCCTGCGCGGCAAGGTGCAGGCGGCCAGCTGGTCGCCGGGCAAGGGCGTCGACGAGACCGCCCGTTTGCCGACGCTGCTGCAGGATCTCTATCGCAACGACCCGCTGCTGGGTCCCGCCTTCGCGCGCGGGCTCGAGACCGAGACCATGGCCCAGACGGCCATGACCGCCCTCGCCGCGCCTCCGACGATGGCTGGCGCTCCGCCGGCGCGCGGCGGTGTCGAGGCGGCCCGCAAGCTGGGCTCCACGCTCGGCGGTTTCATGATCCAGGCCGGCGGCCCGCAGATCGCGGCGGTCTCGCTGGACGGTTTCGACACCCACGCCGGCCAGACCGGCCAGATCGCCACACGGCTGTCCTACATGGACGCGGTGCTCAGCGGCCTGCACACGGGCCTAGGTGCGGAATGGAAGAACACCGTGGTCGTCGTCGTCACCGAGTTCGGTCGCACCGCCCGCGTCAACGGCACCGGCGGCACCGACCACGGCACGGGCTCAACCGGCCTGATCCTGGGCGGCGCCCTCAAGCGCGGCGGCATCGTCGGCGATTGGCCCACGCTCAAGCAGACCGCTCTGTTCGAGAACCGTGACACCGCCCCGACGCTGGACATGCGCGGCCTGTTCAAGGGCGTGCTGGCCAACCACATGGGCGTCGACCGCACGATCCTGGAGAAGTCGGTGTTCCCGGACAGCGCCGGCGCGAAGCCGGTGACGGGCTTGGTCTGACCGTCTGCCCCCTCCGGGGGCGGACGACCGCGCATCGCGCGGTCAGGTGGGGGCCAGTGAGGTGAGTGATCTCATACTTGCCCCCTCCGGGCCTGCGGCCCTCCTCCCCCGGAGGGGGAAGAAGGTCTCTGAGCCTATCGACGGATCTTGGCGCTGCGCCGGCCGAAGGGCTCGGCTTCCGCCTCGTCTTCCGAGAAGCCGAACTTGCGGAAGCCTTCCTTCATCTCGGGGCTCAGCGGGGCCTCGACGTGCAGCATGCCGGCCGAGGGGTGCGGCAGCAGGATCGAGCGGGCGTGGAGTTGCAGCTTCAGGCCTTCCGACAGCGGCCCGGACTTGTCGTCGCCGTACTTGGGATCGCCCAGGATCGGGTGGCCCATGGCCTTCATGTGGGCGCGCAGCTGGTGCGTGCGGCCGGTGTGTGGGCGCAAGGCCATCCAGGTGACGCGCGGACCGGCGCGGCTGATGGTGACGAATTCGGTCTCGGCCGGCTGGGCGTCCGGATCCTTGGGCTGGGCCGGCACGACGATCTCGCGGTCGCCGACGCCGCGCTTGGCCAGGTGCAGCTCCATCACGCCCTCGGTCGGGTGCGGGTTGCCGACCACGATGGCCCAATAGGTCTTCTGCGCCTTGCGCTTGGCGAAGGACCCCGACAGGCGCGCGGCCGCGGCCGGGGTCTTGCCCAGCAGCAGCACGCCCGACGTGTCGCGGTCCAGGCGGTGGACCAGGCGCGGACGATTGACGCCCTCGCCCCAGGCGCTGAGCAGCTTGTCGACGTGCTTGGTGGTCTTGGTGCCGCCCTGCACGGCCAGGCCGGCGGGCTTGTTCAGGGCCAGGACTTCCTCGTCCTCGTACAGCACCAGCGACTTGGCGTAGGCGATGTCGCGCGCCGACAGCTTGGCCTTGTCGGTCGGATCGGGCGCGTCGGGCAGCGGCGGCACGCGGATCTGACTGCCCGCCGCCAGCTTGGTGTCGGCCTTGGCGCGCGAGCCGTCGACCCTGACCTGGCCCGAGCGGAACAGCTTGTTGAGTTGGATGTGGTTCAGGTGCGGCCAGCGGCGCTTGAACCAGCGGTCCAGGCGCACCCCGTCCTCGCCGGCGTCGACGTACAGGGTGCGGACTTCCTTGGTGCTCATGCGAAGATCCTGCGGGCGACCAGAAGGCCCGCGAACAGGGCCGCCACGGACAAAAGCACGCTGGCGGCGGAATAGGAGAAGGCCTGGAGGTAGTCGCGCTTCTGGATCATCAGCGCGGTCTCCAGGGAGAACGACGAAAAGGTGGTGAAGCCACCCAGCACGCCGACGCCCAGCAGCACGCGCCACTGGTCGCTGCCGGCCGCGCCGCGATGGGCCAGCCACGAGGCCAGGCATCCCATCAGGAAGCCGCCCAGCAGGTTGACGGTGAAGGTGCCATAGGGCCAGCCCGGCCCCATGACCCGCATCGCCCCGACGCCGACCAGATAGCGCGCGGCGGAGCCGACGGCCCCACCGGCCGCCACGAGGAGCAGCTTGTTCATGAACGCCTTATGCGCCGAGCGGCCGTAAACGCCAAGCACCCACCGGAGTTCCCTTGATTTTCCCCGGTTTCTTTCACGGTAAACAACTTCAGAAACCCTATTTGGTGACTACGCGTTAAGCGCGCAGTCGGCATTGTCAGCGCATATCAACAGCGCCCGAGCCATGTCCCTCACAGCCCCCCCTCATGACGCGAATGAACGCGTGGCCCTCCCCGGCCCGGTGCTTCAGCGCCTGGCGGGGTCAGACCTGGTCGCGCGCGGCTCGGTCAATGTCATCAGCGTCAAGGCCATCAAGTCGTGGGCCGGCGAATGGTGGAGCGACAAGCGCAACGACGTCTGGACCTATGTCGAGCGCAAGCTGGCCGAGCACCTGGACCGCCAGGACATGCGCGCCCGCATCTCCGACAGCGAGTTCCTGATCGCCACTCACAACGACCAGGGCCTGGCCGCCCAGGCCACCAGCGTCAAGATCCTGGAAGACGTGCTGACCCACCTGCTGGGCGTGGCCGATCCCTCGGAGATGGGCATCCGCTCGGTCGTCGGGCTGGAAGGCGGCGAAGCCGTCTGCAAGCGCATCGACCCGGCCGTGATCCTGGCCGCCCGCGCCCGTCGCGACAGCGTGCGCTCGCCCGTCCGCTTCACCGTGGACCCGGCCGACGAGTCGCGCCGCACGCCCGTGGCCTTCACCACCGCCGCCGGCGCGGCCCTGCGCGTGGACTTCACGCTGGAACACGTGGTCAGCCTGCGCCGCAACATCACCACCGCCGTGCGCATCGAGCCGATGGTCACCCATCTGGCCAGCGGCCGGCAGGCGTCCGCCCGCGCCCTGACCAAGCTGTCGGACCGCGACGTCGCCTTCATCGACGAGTCGACGCTGAAATTCGCCTCGGTCTTCGCGCGCTCGGCTCAGGGTCACACGACGCCTGAACTGATCCTGCCCGCCTCGTTCCGCACCCTGGGCACCCAGCGCGGCCGTGACCTGCTCACGGGCACGGCGGGCCTGTCGCTGGCCCTGCTGCGCGGCGGCGTGATGATCGAGCTGGTGGACGTCACCCGCGGCACCCCCGCCGGCCGCCTGCTGGAGGTCGTGGGCCTGCTGCGCGCCCTGACCCGCGGCGTCATCGCCCGCGTGCCGCCGGACAAGGAAGCTCTGCGCGTGCTGCGCGACGCCCGCCTGGCTGGCCTGGCGCTGGACGCCAGCGATCTGTCGGGCGAAGCCGCCAAGATCGCCATGGACATGATGGCCTTCGGTCGCGACGCCCGCGGCCTGGCGCCGATGACCATCCTGCAGGGCCTGCCCCAGGACGGCTTCTTCGCCGCGGCCGAACAGGCCGGCCTGAGCCACGCGGCCCTGCGCGCCAACTATCCGCTGGGCAGGCAGGCGGCGGCTTAAAGAGATATCCGATCTTCCCGGCGAAAGCCGGCACCCACCTCTCGGACGGGGGGGGACGGCGGGAGTAGCCCCGGGCTCATGGACCCGGTCCCACCGTGCTGCGATCTGGGCCCGGGCTTTCGCCGGGGAAGCGGATGAGGCGTTTACGTCCGCTGGCGGCCGTATCCGACGTTCTTGACCACGTCCCGCGCGTCATAGACGTCGCGATCGCGCGGCGGCGCGCCCTTGCCGAATACGACTTCGATCGAGCGCGAGAACGCCGGACCCGGGCCGAGGTTGAAGCTGGTGCCGACGCCCAGGCCAAAGCCCGAGTTGCGGCCGAAGCTGGCTGAACCGCCGCCGACGCTCATGCGCGGGCCGCGATCATAGCCGCTGCCGGTGGTCGAGCGGTCGGCGATCCGGAACCAGTCATAGCCGTCCTGAAGGGCCAGCTCGGCCGCGCGTAGCAGCGCGTAGTCGGCGATCTGGGCCTCGGACGCGCCGGGGCCGCCCTGGAAGGTGACGCGATAGCGGCCGGCCTCCAGGCGATACTCCGAATAACCGACGTCGTTGGGCGCGCCGGCCTGGGCGCGATAGACGGTCGGCGCGCTGGCGCAGGCGGCCAGCAGTAGGCCCGACAGCGCAGCGGCGAGGATTGGTTTTGCGATCTTCATGGCGTGTTGCCTCTCTACGCCGGATCAACGGCCTCTGCGGCCGGCTGTTCCGGAACCGCCAGATCCAGGGCCTTGAGCATGGCCGCGAAGTCGTCCGGCAGCGGCGCTGCGATCTTGCGCTCGCCGCCCATCGGATGTGGGAAGGTCAGGCGCGCGGCGTGCAGCATCAGACGCGGCACGGCGACGCCGCCCAGCATCAGCGCCCCGCCATAGCGGCTGTCGCCGGCCAGCGGCCGACCAATGGAGCCCATGTGAACCCGCAGCTGGTGCATGCGGCCGGTATCGGGCGACAGTTCCACGAGCGCGGCCACGCCATTGCTGGCCAGGGTGCGATAACGGCTGCGAGCGGTCTCGGCGTCCGGATGATCGAGCTCGCAGACCCGCATATAGGCCTCGCGCCCGATCGACTCGCGCCGCAGCGGACTGTCGATCATGCCGCCCTTGGGCTCGGGCGCGCCCGGCGCGACGATGGCCAGGTAGCTCTTGCGGAAGCGCTTGGCCATCATGGCCTCGCCCAGGAAGGCCGCCCCCGGCTTGGTCTTGGCCGTCAGGATCACGCCCGAGGTGTCGCGGTCCAGCCGATGGATCAGTCGCGGCCGCGCCTTGCCTGGCTTGGCGAACGCCCACAGCAGGTCATCCAGCGTATGGGCCTTGATGCGGCCGCCCTGGCTGGACAGGCCCGAGGGTTTGTCCAGCACGATGACCGCCTCGTCCTCGTACAGCACCCACGACTGGGCCGCCGCGATCTCGTCGGGCGTCAGGGTGATCGGGCACTCGATGGCCTTGGGCTTGGCGACACCAGGCGGACGGCGGAATTTCGGACTGCTCATTTGCCGTCCTTACGCACCTTGCCCCACGCTTCCAAGCGTTCGCGCACCTTGGCTTCGGCGCCGATGGGCTTGGGCTCATAGAATCGCGGGCGGGCCATGCCGTCCGGGAAGTAGTTCTGGCCCGACACGCCGCCTTCGACATCGTGGTCGTAGGCGTAGCCGTCGCCATAGCCCAGGGTCTTCATCAGCTTGGTCGGGGCGTTGAGGATGTGGGCCGGCGGCATCAGACTACCGGTCTCCTTGGCGGCGCGGCGCGCGGCCTTGTAGGCGTTGTAGACGGCGTTGGACTTGGGCGCGCTGGCCATGTGGACCACCGCCTGGGCCAGGGCCAGTTCGCCCTCGGGCGATCCCAGGAAATCGTAGGCGTCCTTGGCCGCCGTGGTCAGCAACAAGCTCAGAGGATCGGCCGCGCCGATGTCCTCCGACGCCATGCGCACCAGGCGACGAGCGATGAACAGCGGATCCTCGCCGCCCTCCAGCATCCGCGCCAGCCAGTAGAGGGCCGCGTCCGGATCGCTGCCCCGCACCGACTTATGCAAGGCCGAGATGAGGTTGTAGTGCTCCTCGCGGTCCTTGTCGTAGGCTGGACGGCGCTTTTGCAGGAACTGGCCCAGCTGGGTCGGGTTCAGCGGGCTGTCCGTACCGATCGAGAACAGGGTCTCGGCCAGGGTCAGCAGGTAGCGGCCGTCGCCATCGGCCATCGACACCAGGGTCGAGCGCGCCTCGGCGTCGATCGGCAGCGGCCGGTTCTCCGCGACCTCGGCCCGCTGCAGCAACTGGTCCAGCGACTCCTCGCCCAGGCGCTTCAGGACGAAGACCTGGCAACGCGACAGCAAAGCGCCGTTCAGCTCGAACGACGGGTTCTCGGTCGTGGCGCCCACGAGGGTGACGATCCCCTCCTCCACGAACGGCAGGAAACCGTCCTGCTGGGCGCGGTTGAAGCGGTGGATCTCGTCGACGAACAGCAAGGTCGACTGGCCGGCGGCGCGGCGGACGCGGGCCTGCTCGAAGGCCTTCTTGAGATCGGCGACGCCGGAGAACACCGCCGAGATCTGGTGGAATTCATAGCCGCCGGCCTTGGCCAGCAGGCGGGCGATGGTGGTCTTGCCGGTGCCGGGCGGCCCCCACAGGATCATCGAAGCCAGGCGGTGGGCCGCCGCCATACGGCCGATGGGGCCTTCCGGACCCAGGAGATGCTGCTGGCCCACCACCTCGTCGAGGCTCTGGGGCCGCAGACGGTCGGCCAGAGGAGACGGCGCGTGAGGCGTCAGGCCGGCGGCCTGGAAGAGATCGGACATGAGTCCAGTTCTAGCAGGCCGCCGGCGTCACGTCGTCAGGGGTTGAAGCGGGCCGCGATGCGCTGGCCGTTGCGCTCGATCACGACCTGCCAGGTGCGACCGGCGCCGGCCTGGGCGGCCGAGACCAGATCGCTGACGGCGTTGATCTGACGGCCATTGACCTCGCGCACGAAGTCGCCGGGACGCAGGCCCACGTTCATGGCCGCGCCTTGGCCGATCTTGGTGACCAGCACGCCGCGGCCGGCGAACGGATCGACGCTCAGGTCCTGGGCTACGGCCGGCGAGAGGTTGACCACAGTCGCCCCGTCGAACGGATTGCGGCCGGTGATCACGCGCTCGTCGCGGGCCGGGGTTTCAGGCGCGGCGTCGGCGCGGACGGTCAGGGTCTGGTCGCGCTCGCCACGGCGGACGACGACCGGCACGCGGTCGCCGACCTTGTGGGTGCCGATCGCGAAGGCGCCGCCGCCCTCGTCGTTCACCGCCTGGCCGTCGATGGTCAGGATGACGTCGCCTTCCTTCAGCCCGCCGCGATCGGCCGACGAGCCGGGATAGACCTGGGCCACCAGCACGCCGCGCGGGGCGGTCATGCCCAGGCTGCGGGCGATCTCGCTGGTCACCGGCTGGCCCTTGATGCCCAGCCACGGCCGCACGACGCTGTGGCCGCCGCCCAGGGCGGTGTTGACCACCTGCTTGACCACCGAGGCCGGGATCGCGAAGCCCACGCCCGACGACGAGCCCGAGCGCGAGATGATGAAGGTGTTGATGCCGATCAGGTCGCCGTCCATGTCGACCAGCGGACCGCCGGAATTGCCCGGATTGATCGAGGCGTCGGTCTGGATGTAGCTGCCGAAGTCGGCCGCGCCAACGTCGGTGCGGGCCAGGGCCGAGATGATGCCGTTGGTCACGGTCTGGCCGACGCCGAACGGATTGCCCATGGCCAGAACGAGGTCGCCGACCTCCAGCTGTTCCTGGTCGTCGATGGCCATCACCGGCAGGCGCTCGCCCTTGGTGTCGATCTTCAGCACCGCCAGGTCCGAGCGCGGATCGTCCAGCAGCACCTTGGCCTGGAACTCGCGACGGTCGGCCAGTTGGACCGTGATGTCGCCGTTGCCCTCGGCGATGCCCTGGATGTTGTGATGGTTGGTGATGATCACGCCATCGGCGCGCACGATGGCGCCCGAGCCCAGCGACCCCTGCACCTGCTCGCGCGGCGCGCCGCCGCCGCCCATGAAGAAGTCCCAGAACGGGTCGGTGCGCTGGCGCACCACGCGGCGGCTGGCGACATTGACCACCGCCGGCGAGGCCTTCTTCACCACCGGCGAGAACGAGGCCTTCATCGAGGCCGGGTCGCTGGGGACCTTGCGGGTCGGCTGGGCCAGGTCGGGGATCTGCTGGGCATTGGACTGCCCGTTCGGATTGGAGCACGCGGCCAGCAGGACGACGACGGGCAGCAGGGCGCGGAGGGGGCGCATGGTGGTCAAGGTCACTCCTAAAGGTTCGTCCGGAACTGAGCCGAGCTTTCGGGCGAGTCTAAGGCGTTGCTTCGGCGCTACGGTAAAGCTCTACGCCGTTTGCGGTTCCGATATAGGCGCCGGCCGCGCCTTGGCCCAGGCCAGCAGCGTCGCCGCCAGCATCAGGACCGCGGCGATCAGCACCGGCAGGCCCGGCATGTGCAGGGTCGCGTCGTGGCGCACGGCGAAGGCGAACGGCAGCAGGAACAGCGGCGGCCCGACGATCGAGGCGATGCCCATCATGGCCGCGTTGGCGCCCTGCAGCTGGCCTTGCTCGCCCGGCGCGACGCGGCGGGTCATCAGGCCTTGCAGACCCGGCTGGATCAGGCCGCTCAGCGCGAACAGCGGCAGGCCGCACAGATAGAGCGGTCCGGTCGGCGCCAGGGCGTAGACGAGGAAGCCGGCGAAGCCCGAGAACAAGCCGATCAGCAGCGCCCCCCGCTCGCCTGCGATCTTGACCACCCGGCCCACGATCAGGGCCTGGACCAGAATGCCGGAAATCCCGCTGGCCATCAGGGTCAGGCCGATCACGGCCGGCGACCAGCCATAGCGGAAGCCCATATAGAGCACGAACACGCTGGGCAGGACGTTGTGCGCCAGCTGGAACAGGAAACCGACGCCGGCCAGGCCCAGCAGGCCCGGGTGTCGGCGCAACAGGTTCAGCGAGCCGACCGGATTGGCCTTCTTCCAGTCGAAGCGCGGCTGGCGGCGTTCGGGCGGCAGGGATTCGGGCAGCACGAAGAAGCCGTACAGCCAGTTGCACAAAGCCAGGGCCGCGCAGACCAGGAACGGCGCGCGATGGTCGAACTGCCACAGCCAGCCGCCCAGGGCCGGGCCGAAGGTGAAGCCGACGCCGAACGCCGCCCCCATCAGACCAAAACCCTTGGCGCGGTTCTCGGGCGTGGTGACGTCGGCGACATAGGCGCTGGCGGTCGAGAAGCTGGCCGCCGTCATGCCGTTGAAGATCCGCCCGACGAACAGCCACCACAGACTGGGCGCGAAGGCCATGAACAGGAAATCCACGCCCAGGCCGAAGATCGAGGTCAGGATCACCGGCCGCCGGCCGAACCGGTCGGACAGCAGCCCCAGGACTGGCGAGCAGACGAACTGCATCACGCCCCAGGTCACCGCGAACAGCAGGTTCCAGTCCGCCGCCGTGGCCGCATCGCCGCCGCCGAACTGCAGGACAAGGCTGGGCAGCACGGGGATCATCACGCCCAACGACAGCACGTCCAGCACCGCGGTGACGAAGATGAAGCCCAGCGCCGCCTGTCGGCGGGTCCCGGTGATCGCGTTCATGGTCGTTTCTCCCCCTCCCGCCTTTTCAGCGGCTGTCGGCGCGCTCGGCAAGTCCCGTCAGCAAGTCGCGCCACCATTGCCCGTGCCGTTGCAGGAAGATCGCGTCTGGGAAGCCATGGCGGGCGACGCTGGCCGGCGGCACGCTGTCCCAGCCGCGATGCTCGACGGTGACGCGGGTCCCCTCGTCCACCGGCTCGAAGCGGACCTCGACCTCGGTGTCCTGGTCGGGCGCGAAACTGGCCTGCCGCCAGCCGAACACCAGCCGCGCGCCGCGCTCCCAGACCCGCACCTGACCGACCTCGAACACCTTGCCCGAGGCCAGGCGTTCGACCAGCCGGCCATCCTCGAAGGCCATGACGCCGGGACTGCGCGGCGTGAACGAGAACAGCGCGTTGGGCCGCCACCACAGGGCGATGTCGCCGGTGAAGGCGTCGAACACCGCCTCGGGCGGCGCGGCGATGCGCAGGGCGACCAGGATCTTCGAGCTCATCGGTCGCGCTCGACGTGGGCCTTGAGCGCGGAGAGCTGATCGACCCACAGATCCTCGGCCGCTGCCAGCCACGCCTTCAGTTCCTCCATCGGCTCGGGCCGCAGGTGGTAGATCCGCACCCGGGCGTCGAACGCCGGATGGCTTTCCTCGACCAGACCCGACTGGCGCAGCGCTCGCAGATGGCGGCTCATGGCCGGCGCCGACAGGCCCAGGGCCTCGGCGAGCTCGCCGGCCCGGTGCGGACGCGTGCGCAGGAGGTCGACGGTCCGCCGCCGGTTGGGCTCGGCCAGGGCCGCCAGGGTCTGGTCCAGCGCTTCGCTCAAGACGGCGTGCTGATCTTGTGGCCGCTGCGGGCTTCCATCTCGGCGATCGAGACCTCTTCCACCGGCGCGCCCACGGTCCAGATGTGGCCCTCCAGGTCGCGGCAGCGATAGGTGCGATCGCCGTAGAACTGGGTCTCCGGCTCGGCGATGATCTGCGCGCCCGCCGCCCGGGCCCGGGCGCAGTGGGCGTCGACGTCGCCGGTCATGCGGATGTGGACGGACTGGGTGTTCTTGCCGCCGATCGAGGCCGGGCTGGCGTGGTTCTCGCTCCACTCGCCGCCGACCATGATGGCGCTGGAGCCGAAGCTCAGTTCGGAATGGCCGACATTGCCGTCGGCGTCCTCGACCAGGAAGGTCAGCTCGAAGCCGAACGCCGTCACAAGCCAGGCGATGGCCGCGCGAGGGTCGCGGTAGCTGAGGGCGGAAACCAGGCCCGTACGCGGATCGGACATTGCGGTTCTCCTTACGGATTATCGCAATATTTAACGCACAACGAAACTAAATGCGCAAGCGCCCCGCCCCCGAAGGGACGAGGCGCCGCGCGGTAACGACTAGAAGCGCTTGCGGACCTGGAAGCCCACGGTGCGCGGATTGATGCTGACGACCTGCTTGGGGTTGTTCAGCGCCGTGGTGACGCTCATCAGGCCGACCTCGTTGGTCACGTTGTTGACGAAGACGTAGGCGCCCCAGTCCGGACCTTCGACGCCGCCGCGCAGGTTGGCGTAGCCGTAGTCGCCTTGCTTTTCGTACTGCGAGAAGGTCGGGCGGAACTGCGAGGCGGACTCGCCGACATAGGCGTAGTCGGCGCGCAGGAAGCCGTTCAGGTCGCCCTGCAGCGGCCAGGTGTACTCGGCCGCGACCGAACCGCTGAAGTCGGCGACGTTCGGGAAGGCGTCGCCGCGCAGACCGGTCGAACCGCCGATCAGGACCGTGGAATTGGCCTGGTCCTGGGTCAGCTTGGCGTCGACGAAGGCGGCGGTGGCCGACAGCGTCAGGCCGGTGATCGGACGGGCCGTGGCCTCGATTTCCAGGCCCTGGATCTTGGCTGCGCCGGCGTTGGTCAGGAAGCCGAAGGCCCCGTTGGCGCTGGTCGCCGAGATCTGCATGTTCGACCAGTCGATCTGATAGGCCGCCGCGTTCAGGGTCAGGCGACGATCGAACCACTGGGTCTTCACGCCGGCTTCGTAGTTCCACAGGCTGTCGGGATCATAGGCCAGCAGCGCGCTGGCCAGGCCCGGCACGTTGTTGGCGCCGCCGGGACGGAAGCCCTTGGCCGCCAGGGCGTAGACCATGGCGTCCGAGGTCACCTGGTACGAGACGTTGACCTTGCTGACCCAGCCCGAGGCGCTGGCGTCGACCTGGGCGGGCGGGCCGACATACGACTGGGTGATGAAGTTGCTGATCAGCACCTGACCCGAGACGGTCTTGTCGTAGTCGAAGCGGCGCAGGCCGCCCGTGATCGACAGCTTCTCGATCGGCTTGTAGGTGATTTCGCCGAAGAAGGCGGTCTGCTTGGTCTCGGTGCCGACATGGCGCCAGGCGGTCAGGTCGGTGGAATTGATCACGCCCGCGGCGCTGGCCTTGGCGACCTGGCTTTCGATGAAGTCGTCACGCTTTTCCAGATAGGCGCCCGCGGTCCAGTCCAGCTTGTCGTCAAACAGCGAGCCGCTGGCGCGCAGCTCGTGGTTCCACGAGGTCAGGCCCATCGGCTGGTAGAGCGCGCCGGGGGTGCGGCTGTCGGCATAGGCGGTGTACTGCGCCATCTGGGCCGAGGAGCAGGCCGGGTTGGTGGTCCCCGCCGCGGCCGGACCGCCGGCGATGTAGTTGCGGCACGAGGTGGCGTTGGCGCGGTTGGCCGACAGGGTGGGCGTGTAGTCGGAATTCCGCAGCAGCGTCCACTTGTAGTACGACGAGGTGGCCGTGATCGTGGCGAAGTTCAGGTCCCACTTGGCCGTGACGTTGTACATGCGCAGATTGTCGTCGGTCGGCGCGATGACGCGGGCATTGGTCGAATAGTCCTTCTTGCCCAGCGCCGGGTACCAGCTGTTCTGGCCGTCCAGGGTGGTCTTCTGGAACAGGCCCGTGGCGTTGATCGTCAGGTTCTCGGTCGGCGTGAAGCCCAGCATCAGGCGGCCGCCGGTCGCGTGCTGCTCGTTGATGTCCTTCTTGTTCAGAACGATGTTGTCGATGTAGCCGCCCTGCTCGGCCTGATACAGAACCAGGCGCGCGGCCAGCTTGTCCTGGATCAGCGGCACATTGATCATGCCCTTGACCGAATAGCCGGGACCGCCGTCCTTCTGGGTCGTGCCCTGAACCTCGACCGCGCCCGTGTACTGGGTGCTGTCGGGCTTGTTGAGGATGACGCGCAGCGTGCCGCCCATCGAGCCCGAGCCGTACAGCGTGCCCTGCGGACCGCGCAGAACTTCCACGCGCTCGGCGTCGAACAGGTTGACGTCGGCGCTGGTCGAGCTGGCGTCGGCGGTGGTGCCGGCGGGACCCGTCAGCGGCGTTTCGTCGTAATAGAGGCCGACCGTGGCTTCACCGGCGCTGCGCACGCCGCGCAGGGTCAGGCGGCGGTTGGTCGGCGAATTGCCTTCGACCTGCAGGTTCGGAACCGTGCGGAAATAGTCCTGGATGCCCGAGGCGCCCAGCGACTGCAGCGACTTCTCGGTCACCGCGCTGATGCTGATCGGCGTGGTCTGGACGGTGGTCGAGCGCTTCAGCGCGGTGACGACCACTTCCTCGATCTGGCCGCTGTCCTGGGCGAAGGCTTGGCCGGCGGCCAGGGTGGTCAGGGCGCTGGCGCCCAGCGCAAGGGCCCGCAGGCCGCGAAACTGCACTCTCATTTTTTGATCCCCTCAAAGGGCCGGTTGTGGGCGGCCTCAAAGGATCAGACGCAAGCGCTCGAACCTCCCTCAGCGTCAGCCTGAGAAAAACGCAGGGGGCGGATCAGAAACGTCGTTCCAGGGTCAGGCGCACGGTGCGAGGCGCGACGCCGAAGTGATCGACGGGACCGGCCGTGCCGCGCGCGGCCATGGCCCAGCCGGCGCGGTCCAGGAGGTTGTCGACCGACAGGTCCGCCGCCCAGGCGCGGCCTTCCAGCCCCACGGTGGCGCCGAAGATCGCATAGCCGCCCATCTTCAGATTGTCGGCGGCGCTGGCGTTGAAGGCCGAGCGCGAGAGGCTGGCATAGGCCACGTCCAGGCGCACGGAGGCTTGCAGATCCTCACCGGCCTTCCACCGGCGCTCGATCGCCGCGGCCGTGGCCAGACGCGGCACGATCGGCAGGCGGTCGCCCTCGCGGCCCAGGCCGATCGCCGTGTTGGTCAGCTGGTCGGCGGTCAGGCGCGCATCGGTCAGGGTCAGGCTGGCGGTCAGGTCCCAGCCGGCCAGGCGGCGCGCGGCGACCTCGGCCTCCAGCCCGCGGATGCGGCTGGCCCCGATATTGGCCAGGAACGAAAAGGCCTGGTTGGTCGTCTGGGCCGCGTACTGCATGTCGCGCCAGTCGATCTGGTAGGCGGCGAGACTGGCCGTCAGGCGATGATCGGCCGACTGCCCCTTCAGCCCCAACTCGTAATTGTTCAGCCGGTCCGAGCGATAGACCGCCAAGCCCTCGGGCAGTCCCGGCACGACATTGACCCCGCCCGGGCGGAAGCCTTGCGATACCTGGGCGTAGCCGAACAGGCCGGGCGCGAACTGCTGGCTGGCCAGGGCCTTCAGGCTCCAGCCGCC
Source organism: uncultured Caulobacter sp. (assembly GCA_964601775.1). Classification (GTDB taxonomy): domain Bacteria; phylum Pseudomonadota; class Alphaproteobacteria; order Caulobacterales; family Caulobacteraceae; genus Caulobacter. The sequence goes on from CAZRPD010000093.1 coordinate 14,319, forward strand.
CTCCTTGCTCATGGCGTCGATCGCGTAGCCCGCCCAGGTGCCGGAAATGGCGTTGGCGATCTGCACCCGCCCGCGGTCGCGCTTGACGTAGTCGAACCGCCGCGCCCCGAAGGTCAGCTGGGTCGCGGGGGTCACCAGGTAGGAGACCTCGCCGAACAGGGCGGTCTGGCGCAGACGGTTGCCGATGTCGCGGCGGCCGATGAACACCGGCGGCTCGATCAGGTCGCCGGATGCGACGTCCACCTGGCGGACCTGGCTGTCGATATGGTCGCGTCGCACCTCGTGATAGGCGCCCAGCGTCCAGCTCAGCGGCCCCTCGCCCACCGAGGCGGCGCGGACCTCATGGACGCTGGCCGTCAAGTCGGCCGGCTGGTTCAGGATCGCCGGATAGACGCTGTCGACATAGGCGCCGTAACGCTGCAGCTGGCCGTCGTCGCAGGCCCCCGACAGCGCAAAATAGCGGGTGCAGGCCGCGGCGTTGGTCCGCTCGTTCAACAGCACCCCGCTGTAGTCGGAACGGCGCGTCAGCCGCCAGCGGTACCAGGACGAGGCGGCCGTCACCTCCACCGCCTCGCCGCGCCAGCGCAGGGTGGCGGCGGCCAGGTCGATCTCGCCGTCGAAGGGCGCGCGGGCGACGTGGATGGTCCGCCAGGGACCGGCCGCCTCGCTCCAGGCCGGTAAGTCGTCGCGCCGAGTGGTCTGGTGGGTCGCCGATAGCTGGGCCGAAAGCCGCGGATCGGGCTCCCACAGCACCGCCAGCCGGGCCCCGGCCACGCGCGTGGCGTCGACGTCCTTCAGGCCCAGGCGGACATTGTCGATCGCACCGGGCTGGCGCTGGTCATAGGCGGTCAGGCGGACGGCCAGCACGTCAGGCGCAATCACCGCGTTGAACGCCGCGGCGACATTGCCGTCTCGTCCCCCATGGGCGACGTCGGCCACGCCCGCCCGGACCCAGCCCGAGCTGTTGGCCAGGTCGGGGCGCTTGAACAGCACACGCAGCGCCCCGCCCATGGCGCCGGAGCCGTAGAGCGTGCCCTGCGGGCCGCGCAGCAGCTCGATGCGCTCGACATCGATCAGGGCCAGCTCGGGCGTCATCACCCCGGGATCGGCGGTGGTGCCGACCGGGCCGGTCATCGGCGTCTCGTCGTAATAGAGGCCGGCGGTCGCTTCCCCCGCCCCGTAGACGCCACGCAGCACCAGCCGGCGGCCGAAGGCGGTCGAGGCCAGCCGCAGCCCCGGCAGCAGCGGCGCAGCCTTTTCCAGGTCGACCATGCCCAGGCGCGACAGCTGCTCGCCCGAGACCACGCTCATGCTGATCGGGGTCTGCTGCACCAGGCTGGCGCGCTTCAGCGCGGTGACGACGACGCTGTCGATCGAAACGGGCGCCGCCGGCGCCGCCACGTCGGCGACGACGGCGCGCGCCGGGGCCGGCGCCTCGGGTACGATCAGGAAGCTGCGCCCTTCCATCCGGACATCCAGGCCCGAACCGGTCAGCAGCCGGTCCAGCGCTTCCTCGGCTGTAAAGCTCCCGCTCAACGCCGGGCTGCGGCGCCCTTTCGTCAGGCTCGGTGAAAACAGGATCTCGCGGTCGCTGCGCAGGGCCAGCTGGTTCAGCGCCTGGCCCAGCGGCTGGGCGGGCAGGTCGAAGCGCAGGGCGGCGTCCGGCCGTCGTGGCGCGGCCCGACCGATTCCCGGCGCCGACGCACCGACCACCGTGGCGCAAAACAAGGCCAGGACGGCTTCGCGTCTCAACGACGCCCCCGTCCCGCTGGACCTGGACACAACGACTCACAACCTCCCTCGGCGGCCTTGACCTCGCGCTGCCGAGAGCGCGGACCATGCCTTATTTCACCGGCCAAGGACGCCCCGTCCGGTGATCCGTGCCCCTAAGATCGCTTGGCGCCTATGTGTTAGGCAACAGTCTACCGGTTGCGTGCGGTCCCCTTCATAGGGACGGCCTCGCTTGACGGGGGTGCAAAAGCCATTTCACCTGACTGTCATGTTGAGGGGGCGGATACGATGATCTGGGGAGATCGATCGCCCAGGGCGCCGGTGGAAGACCGGACCCTGGCGGATAGCGGCGCAAGGTTCACGCCGGCGCTGCGGGCCTTTTTCTCGCGGCGGGCGCATCCCGCCGATGTCGAGGACCTGGTTCAGGAAGTCCTGCTGCGCATCCAGAAGCGCCAGCCCGCCGCGGTGGTGAACAATGTCGAGGGCTATCTCTTCGAGGTCGCCGCCAATGTCCTGATCGATCGCGGCCGCCGGGATAAGACCCGCCGACGCTCCGATCACTGCGAACTGCAAGAAATTCATCACCCCGTTGATGATATGTCTCCCGAACGCGTCTTACAGGGACGAGAACGGATGGCGCGCGCCATGGCGGCTCTTAACGAGCTGCCGGAACGCACCCGACGGGTTTTCATCCTCGTGCGCTTTGAGGAGATGAGCTACAAGCTCGTCGCCCAGCGCTTGGGGGTCTCCGTCAGCGCTGTCGAGAAACATGTGATGAAGGCCCTCAAGCATCTGCACGAGCGTCTGCGGGACCAGGATGACGTCGACCACGTCGGGCAACGAGATTCACGACGACCCGGATAGCGCAGCCGCGCTCTGGTTCGCGCGCCTGCAGGGTGACGACGTCTCGCTCCAGGATCGCCGCGATTTCCAGCGCTGGCTGAACGCGGACGCGCGCCACGCGACCGCCTGGAGCGGCGTGTCCGGAACCTGGAACGACCTGTCCGCCGTCGAGGAAGACCCCGCCTTCGCCGCCATGCGCGCCGATGCGCTGGGCGTCAATCAGGCCCGCGCCAAGAGTTTCGATCGCCGCACCTGGGGCCTGGCGGCCGCCAGCCTTCTGGTCAGCGCCGGTGGCCTGTTCGCGACCCAGCGCTGGTTGGGCGGCGAGCAGACGCGCAAGCCCTCCCAGACCGCCGCGGCCGACGGGCCGGTGTTCAGCACCGCGGTCGGCGAGCGCTCGACCTTCCGCCTGGCCGACAACTCCGTCGTGACGCTCAGCACCGACTCGGCCGTGCGCGTGAACCAGTGGGGCGGCCAGCGTCGCCTGACCCTGCTGCGCGGCCAGGCCTTCTTCCAGGTGGCCAAGGACGCCGCTCGCCCGTTCGTCGTCACGGCCGGCGACAAGTCGGTCACGGCCCTGGGCACCAGCTTCGACGTGCGGATGGAGCCGGGCAAGCTGTCGGTGACCCTGGTCGAGGGCCGGGTGCGCATCGCCGGGGCCACGCCCAAGGGCGAGCGCCGCGTCGAGATGGACGCCGGCTCGCGCTTCGTGGCGATCAACGCCACCGACTGGGCGATCTCGACCGTCGACACCGCCAGGGAGTCGGCCTGGTTGCAGGGCCGCCTGGTGTTCGACGGCGAACCACTGTCGGCCGTGGTCGCCGAAATGAACCGCTTCTCCGAGCGCAAACTGGCCCTGGCCGATCCGGCCCTGGGCGCCACGCCGGTCAGCGGCGTCTTCCGCACCGGCCAGATCGACGCCTTCGTCGCGGCCTTGAAGACCTACGGCCTGGCCGATGTGGGCCGCGCCGACGCCCAGCAGGTCCAACTGGTGCGACCCCGCGCCTGATCGGCGCCGGACCTCGCGAATAAATCCGAAAATCTGCGCGGAACGAGTTGAGGTTCGCACGCTCCCTTGCGTCAATAGGATAGACGCCGTTCGGGCGCTGTCCTTTTGCTACCCCGGGGAAATCGTTCCATGAAGCTTTCTGCTCTGAAGCTCGCACTCGTCTCCGCCACGATGGCGACCGGGGTCCTCGCGACCCAGGCCCACGCCGCGCCCCTGACCGACGCCGCCCGCGCCCAGATCCTGAAGTCGGTCGACGCCGGCGCACCGCAGATCCAGGACGCCGCGCTGAAGATCTGGGGCTTCGCCGAGGTCGGCTACCAGGAGACCAAGAGCTCGGAGCTGCTGCAGGGCCAGTTGAAGGCCGCGGGCTTCGACGTGAAGGCCGGCATCGCCGGTGAGCCGACCGCCTTCCAGGCGACCTTCAAGAACGGCGCAGGTCCGGTCATCGCCATCCTGGCCGAGTACGACGCCCTGCCCGGCCTGGCCCAGACCAACGATCCGGTGAAGACCGGCATCCCCGGCCAGGTCGCCGGCCACGGCTGCGGCCACAACCTGTTCGGCGCGGCCTCGGTCGGCGCGGCCATCTCCATCAAGGAGTGGATGACCAAGAACAACATCAAGGGCGAGCTGCGCGTCTACGGCACGCCCGCCGAAGAAGGCGGTTCGGGCAAGGTCTATCTGGTCCGCGACGGCTACTTCAAGGACGTCGACGCCACCCTGCACTGGCACCCGGCCAACTCGAACTCGGCCGTTCAGGGCGTGTCGATGGCCAATATCAGCGGCAAGTTCCGCTTCCATGGCGTCTCGGCCCACGCCGCCGGCGCCCCGGAAAAGGGCCGTTCGGCCCTGGACGGCGTCGAAGTCATGGACGTCGCCACCAACTTCCTGCGTGAGCACATCCCGGACAAGACCCGCATCCACTACGTGATCACCGACGGCGGCACTGCCCCGAACGTCGTGCCGAACTTCGCCGAGGTCTATTACTACGTCCGCCACCCCGATCCGGCCGTGGTCAAGGACGTCTGGGCCCGCGTCGAGAAGGCCGCCGAAGGCGCGGCCATCGCCACCGAGACCAAGGTCGAGCGCGAGATCACCGGCGGCGTCTACGCCCTGCTGCCGAACGACACCCTGGGCCGCGTGATGGACGCCAACCTGCGCAAGGTCGGCGGCATCACCTGGACGCCGGAAGAGATCGCCTACGCCAAGAAGATCCAGACCAGCTTTAAGAACCCGCCGTCGATCGACACCGTCAAGACCATTGAGCCCTACAAGGTCGAGCTGGAAGGCGGCGGCGGCTCGACCGACGTGTCGGACATCAGCTGGGTGACCCCGACCGTCGGCCTGGGCACGGCGACCTTCGTCCCGGGTTCGGCTGGCCACAGCTGGCAGAACGTCTCGGCCGCCGGCTCGTCGATCGGCGTCAAGGGCGCGGTCAACGCCGCCAAGACCCTGGCCCTGACCGGCGCGGACCTGTTCACCAACCCCGACGCGATCAAGAAGGCCAAGGCCGAACTCGACCAGCGTCGCGGTCCGGACTTCAAGTACAAGGCCATGCTGGGCGACCGCGCCCCGGCCCTCGACTACCGCAAGCCCGCCGCCGCAGGCCGCGAGTAACCGGACAGGGCCTCGGTCGCCACGGCGGCGATCGAGGCTCCCGGCGGGCGGCGCCGCCCTCCCCCCTCTCGGCCCCCCCCCCTTCTTTTTTTTTGTTTTTCCTCCCGCGCCCCCCGGGACCCCCAACCCCCCCGCGGCAGGCCGGGAGTCAGGGGACGGGCCCCCGGCCGCCAGGGCGGCCCCCTAGCCCCCCGGCGGCCGGCGCCATTCTCCCCCTTTGGGCGCCGGCCGCATTCTTCTTTCTGCTTTCACACGGAGGTCCGCGTGGTCCAGACCGTCACCATCAGCCGCGAGCGCTTCGAGACCCTGAAGGGCGCCCTGCCGGCCGTGACCCGCGAGCACCTGTTCAGCCTGTACGGCATCAGCGAGACCACCTGGACCAAGCTGCGCCGCGGTGAGCCGATCAAGCTCAACACCTGGGAGCGGATGCTGGCCCGCATGGAACGGGCGCGGCTGGCGGCCTAGAGCGTGGCGTCTTTTGACGGAATCGGGATTCCCAAATCGCGGGTGATCTGAT